>JBKJPT010000119.1:0-22876 GCA_046595075.1 Flavobacteriales bacterium | reverse complement strand
TACCATGTAAATATCGCCACCACTTGGCGATAATATCGCCAAGTGGTGGCGATATTTACATGGTTCAGCTACTTTCGCAATATGAAGGACAGGAACCTCCGGCACGCCGTGCTCACGGCAATGAAGGACACACCCGTGGTGCTCGTGAACGGCGCGCGCCAGACCGGCAAGACCACCTTGGTGCGTGCCATCGCCGAGCGGAACAAGGCCTCCTTCACCAACCTCGACGACCACGCTGCTCTTGATGCTGCGTTGAAAGACCCGGCGGGGTTCATCGCTGGCCTCGGTCCACGCGCGGTGATCGACGAAGTGCAGAACGCGCCGAACATCTTCCGCGCGATCAAGGCCAGCGTGGACCGCGACCGCAGACCAGGACGCTTCCTGCTCACCGGCAGCGCCAACGTGCTGGTGCTCCCGAAATTGGGTGATTCGCTCGCGGGCCGCATGGAGATCCTCTCACTGCATCCATTGGCCCAGGATGAAATGGCCGGACGCAAGAGCCGCTTCATCGATGCTGTGTTCTCTTCGAAGCCGCTGGCCTTGCGTGCCGATCCAGTGGATCGTGCAGGTCTCGCGAAGCGGGTGTTCCTCGGCGGTTATCCCGAAGTGCTGGGGCGTGCCGATCCCTCTAGGCGGAGTGCTTGGTACAAGTCCTACATCACCACCATCCTGCAGCGCGATGTGCGCGACATCAGCAACATCGCCGATCTCACCGCACTTCCCAAGCTGCTTGCGCACCTCGCACTACGCAGCGGCGGACTGATGAACCTTGCGGACATCGGACGCGACAACGCCACGCCGCACACCACCTTACGCAGGTACATGGCCCTCCTGGAAGCCACCTTCCTCTACACGCCTTTGCGCGCGTGGACCGCTGGAAGGGGCACCCGATCGGTGAAGGCGGACAAGATCCATTTGGTCGACACCGGTTTCGCTTCGCACTTGTGCGGGATCGGCTCAGCACAGGACCTCATCCGTAACGATCGGTTCGGCGGGTTGCTGGAATCCTTCGTCATCGGCGAACTGAACAAGGTGGCCGGCTGGAGCAGCATCGCGGTTGAACTGTACCACTACCGCACCGATCAAGGGCGTGAAGTGGACCTGGTGCTCGAAGATGCGCGCGGCCGCGTAGTGGGCATCGAAGTGAAGGCCTCGGCCAGCATTGGGCACAGCGACCTCAATGGATTGAAGAACCTCCGGGAAAAGGCCGGGACCAACTGGGTACGCGGCATCGTGCTCCACGGTGGCACAGCCACCACCGCATTCTCCAAGGACCTGCACGCATTGCCGATCAGCGCGGTCTGGGTGAACTAGCATTTTAAAAATCGCCAAGCCGTGGCGATATTATCGCCATGGCGTGGCGATTTTTACATCACCATTGATCGTCATAAACGCACCACGTCGGCGTCCGCGAGCGCTTGGTAGAGCTTCTTCGCCGTGGCCTCGCTCACATTCACCAAGGGCAACCTCATGGTATCACCGCAGATACCGAGCACCTTCAGCACTTCCTTGATGCCGCCCGGGTTGCCTTCAACGAAGAGCAGGTTGATCACTTCCACCAAGCGCAGGTGCTCCTTGCGTGCAGTGGTGAGGTCGCCGTTCAGCGCAGCGTTCACCAGCAAGCTGCATTCCTGCGGCAACGCATTGCCAGCAACGCTGATCACACCCAACCCACCGATGGCGATGATCGGCAACGTGAGCGTATCGTCGCCGCTGATGAGCATGAAGCTCTCCGGCTTGTGCTTCAAGATCAGCCCCATTTGATCGAGGTTGGCACTGGCCTCCTTGATGGCGATGATGTTGGAGAAGTCGCGAGCAAGACGGACCGTGGTCTCCGCAGTGATGTTACTACCCGTACGACCCGGAACGTTGTAGAGGATGATCGGCCGCAGGCATACCTGTGCGATCGCACGATAGTGCTGGTAGATCCCCTCCTGCGTGGGCTTGTTGTAATAAGGGCTTACGCTCAGGATGGCATCCACCCCGTCCATGTCGAAACTGTTGAGCGTCTCAATGACCTCTGCTGTGTTGTTGCCACCCACACCCAGCACCACAGGCACGCGATTGTGCACATAGGCGATGGTTTGCGCGAGCAGTTCCTTCTTCTCCTCCTTGGTCAGGGTCACGCTCTCGCCGGTGGTACCCATGGTCACCACGTAATCAACGCCACCGGTGATCTGGTGCTCGATCAGTTTCTCCAGACCGGCATAATCGATCTGGCCGTTCTCGCGGAAGGGTGTGACCAGGGCTACGCCGAGGCCACGGAATCGTTCGTCCATCAGTTCAGTGAGGGTTCGGGTTTGCTGTTCACCATGAGCAGGTAGTGGTGCACCTGCTGGATCAACTGCGGCAGGCTGCGCGAGCCAGCCATGTCGATCATCATGTCCAGGATCTTCTTGTTGCTATCGCTCCACCGGCCCACTTTGAAACGGGCGCGGCTCTTGGCGAGGATGTACTGAATGGGCAGGCGGTCCTCAAGGGTGAGGTCGATGAGCACTTCGAACTCCTCGGCCATGAAGTTCTGCACCGCATTGCCTTGCGGAATACGGTACCAGTTGAGGTCCTTCTGGCAGATGGCGTCGAAGTTGAGCCGTGCGTGCAGGTAGTGCGGCATCACCTTCTGGTCTGAATAGCCCAGCGCCATGATGTTGCTGATGCCGAGCTCCTCCTTCACCCGCTTCACATAGTTCTTAACGTAGTTGTGCGCGGCCTCGTCCTCTACTACGTACACGATGGCCACCTTACGTGCAAGACCCAGGTTGCGGGCAATGGGCTTGCGGTCCTGTGGCAGATCGCGCAACAAGCGGCGGATCCCCATCCACTCCTTTATTCGGTCGAAGAGCTTCATTCCTTTAGCATGCGCGTGAATTCGTCCTCGTCGATGATACGCACCTTGAGTTCTTCGGCCTTGGTGCGTTTGGCAGGGCCCATGTCTGCGCCAGCCAGTACAAAGCTGGTCTTGCTGCTGATTGAACCCGACACTTTGCCCCCATTGCGTTCGATGGTCTCCTTGATGTTGTCGCGGCTGAAATTGCGGAATACTCCGGAGACCACGAAAGTGAGGCCTTTGAGCTTGTCGCCCGAAGCAACCTGTTCGGAAGGATCAAGTTCCAGGCGCAAGCCATGAATGCGCAAGCGTTCAATGATGTTCCTATTGCCTTCCACCGCGAAGAAATCGGCGATGCTCTCGGCGATCACCGGACCCACTTCATCCACCTTTACCAGTTCTTCCTTGGGCAGATTGCATAGACGCTCCATGCTTCCCACCGCCCGTGCAAGCTTGCGCGCCACTGTTTCGCCCACGTGCCTAATGCCGATGGCGAAGAGCACTTGATCAAATGGGATGCGTTTGCTCGCTTCGATCCCTTCCACCACCTGCTGAGCGCTCTTCTCTCCCCAGCCTTTGCCCAGGGCGAGCAGTTGGCCCTTTCGCAGATCGTAGAGATCCGCGATGTTGGCAATGAGCTTGGCGTTCACCAGTTCGGCCACGGTTTCTCCGCCAAGCCCATCGATCGCCATCATCTTGCGGCCTACAAAGTGCTCTATGCGCCCAGTGATCTGCGGCGGACATTGATGTTCGTTGGGGCAATAGTGCTGTGCTTCTCCTTCGAGCCGGATCAATGCCGTGTCGCACTCGGGACAGGTATGGGGGAACACTACCGTTGCGGATTGCTGTGGTCGCTGCTCCAACACCACGCCCACGATCTTCGGGATGATCTCGCCTCCCTTCTCCACCTCCACGGTATCGCCGATGTGCAGACCGAGCCTGGCGATCTGGTCCGCGTTATGGAGCGATGCGCGTTTCACGGTGGTGCCGGCGAGTAGAACAGGTTCAAGTTCGGCTACAGGTGTAATGGCGCCGGTCCTTCCTACTTGGTACACCACATCGTTGAGGCGTGTGGTTGCTTGCTCTGCTTGGAACTTGAATGCGATGGCCCAACGAGGGCTCTTCGCCGTGAGCCCCAATTCTTCCTGCACGTGGAGGTCGTCCACCTTGATCACGATGCCGTCGATGTCCATTTCCAACAAGTGCCGCTCCTTGTCCCAATGATCGATGAAGGCCATGATGCCTTCCACACTGTTGGCGCGTTCGATGAAACGCCTTGCAGGATCGGGTGTCTTGAAACCCCAAGCACGCGAGGCCATGATGTTGTCGTAGTGGCTACGTGTGGGTAGCGCTTCGCCCTGCAATGTGTAGATGAAGTTGTCCAACCCGCGCTTGGCAACGTCCTTCGGATCCTGCTGTTTCAACGAACCTGCGGCGGTGTTACGCGGGTTGGCGTAGAGTTCATCGCCGTTCTTCGCGCGTTCTGCGTTCAGCCTTTGGAACTGCGCACGCATGAACAGGATCTCGCCGCGCGCTTCTAGTTCTTGTGGGTGATCACCGCGCAAAGTGAGCGGAACCGACCGCACGGTGCGCACATTGGCCGTGATGTCGTCGCCCTTCTCCCCGTCGCCGCGTGTGACCCCGCGCACGAGTTCCCCGTTCACATAGCTGAGACTGATGGCCACACCATCGTACTTCAGCTCCATGACGTATGTCGTGAGGCCGATCTCCTTTTCGACACGTCCTACGAACTCGGCCACCTCCTCGCGGCTGTAACTGTTGCTCAGCGATAGCATCGGGTATCTGTGCGGCACTGTGGCGAAGCCTTTGGTGATGGCACCGCCCACGCGCTGTGTAGGGCTGTTGGGTGAAGCGAATTCAGGCCAAGCCACTTCCAATGCCTCCAAATCCTTCAGCAAATGATCGAATTCGATGTCGCTAATGGTGGGCGCGGCCAACACATAGTACCGGTGGTTGTGCTCCACCAGTTCGGTGCTCAATCGCACGATGCGCTCATAAGCTTCCTTGCTCTCCATTCTTGTCGAAACTCTTCTTCACGCGTTTCACCACCTCACCCATCCGCACGCCCACTTTGGCATAATCGGTCCGATCGCTCAGGGTTTTCGTTGTTCCCATATCCGAGGCCAGCACGTGCCGGTAGCCCCCGCCAACACCTACGAAGACACACCAGAACACGTTGTAGTCCGCGTGCACGGTGGCTTCCAAAGTGACCAGCTCGTGCGTTCCGTAGGGCACCAACTTCCGCTCATCACTGAGGTAGCTCGTGCGGCTGTTGCCAAGACCAATGGACAGCGGGATCCCCACCTGCCAACGCTTGGTGTCGATCACTAGTCGCTCGAATGAGATGGCCGTGTAGTCGAAATCCGTGTGGACCTCCCTAGGGCCGATCCCGGGCAATGCCAAGGCCTCCTGTACATTACGATCGCCAATGCCGTAGAACCCGATGGCGATAATGTCGCGCTGGCGCTGTGCTCCGAGTCGGAAGCCGTAGATCTTGTTGGGATCACCGCTGATGAAAGTGCGGCGGAAATCGAAGTTGAAGATCACCTTGAACGCGACCTTTGGTGAAGCGATGGTGTCCTGCGCTGTGCCGAACATGGCCAACGCCAACGACACGATCAGCGGTATCGAACGCAGCCTCATCGTCGGGCGCGAATGAATCGTTCATTCCCACTGAGATCCACCCGGAGTTCTACTTCGCGATAGCCAAGAGCCGAGATCACCTCCGCTGCGGCGGCCGCGGATCGCCAATGGCACTCGAACCAGAGCTGTCCACCGTTCGGAAGCACTTCGAACGCCTTGGCGCCGATCATGCGATAGAACACAAGGTGATCCTCTGTTGGAGTGAACAACGCCATGTGTGGTTCATGCGCTCGCACATGCAGCGCAAGCGATCCCTCTTCGCTCGGCGGTATGTACGGTGGGTTGCTCACCACAAGATCGGTTCCTGGTGGAATACTGAACGATGCATCGAACACGTCGGCCAAGCGCCACTCCACGTGCAAGCCGTTCAATGCGCCGTTACCTGCCGCAACGAACAATGCCGCCTCTGATGCATCAACTCCGCAGACCGTCGCTTCCGGGAAGTTATGCTTCATCACTAGCGCAATGCAGCCACTCCCAGTTCCGATGTCCACGATCCGTTGAGGAACGAACTCATGATCGATGATCAGGTCAACGAGTTCCTCGGTCTCGGGTCTTGGAATGAGGACATCGGGTGATACGCGCAGCGTGAGTCCATGGAAACGCACGCGGCCGAGTACATGCTGCACGGGTTCTCCTGCACGTAGACGTTTCAGCGGGAGATACACCTTCAACAGATCCGACTCACAGAGCGATTCGTACTTGCGGATCTCCATCTCCGAAGCGTCCCACCCTAATCGTTCGTGGAACACAGTGCGCGCGATCGCCTTCACCTCGCCTTCTGGGTATAGCGCGCCCAGTTGCTCGCGGTATTGTGAGAGCACGGATATCACCCGGTTATCGGCAGTGCGCATGGTGCGCAAAAGTAGCCGAGCACCGGTGAGCGATCGATCGCAGCACCTTTGCCACCCGCCATGCACGATCACGCATACTGGATGCAGCGCTGCCTGCAGTTGGCCCGCAACGGTGCGGCCCGCACAGCGCCCAACCCCATGGTGGGTGCCGTGCTCGTGCAAGGCGATGTACTACTCGCCGAGGGCTGGCACCAGCGACCTGGCGACGCTCACGCGGAGGCCGAATGTTTGCGTGCATTCGGCGACGCACCCGTGCCTTCGGATGCGGTGATGTACGTGAACCTTGAGCCTTGTGATCACCATGGGCGCACACCGCCTTGCAGCGAACTGCTGATCACGCGCGGCGTGAAGCATATGGTGATCGCGCATGAGGATCCCTATCCAGCAGTTGCAGGTAAAGGCATCAAGAGGTTGAAGGACGCCGGTGTTGAGGTGAACTTAGGTGTTGACGAAATGGAAGCACGCTGGACCAACCGGCGCTTCCTCACTTCCGTGGAAAAAGGCCGCCCGTACATCGTGTTGAAGTGGGCGCAGAGCAGCGACGGTCTCATGGATCGTCATCCTCGGGGCGGACGCGGAGTACAGCGGATCAGCGCCCCGGCCACCGATGTGCTCGTGCACCTTTGGCGAAGCGAAGAACAGGCGATACTTGTTGGCAGCCGAACGGTGGTCAACGACGACCCACAACTAAAAGTGCGTCACGTGGATGCCCGATCGCCGCTTCGCATTGTGATCGACCGCAAAGGCCAGACGCCTTCGGGTTCGAAGATCTTCGATGGAACAAGTCCAACACTGCTGTTCGGTTCACGAACTCGGATCGGATTGGCGGCGGAACAATGCACGTTGGGTGCAGCTGCCGATCCGATCGATCATCTTCTAGCCGAGCTCCATCGGCGCTCCGTTCGATCGGTGATGGTGGAAGGTGGTGCTGAACTGCTCGGTCATTTCATTTCACGTGGGTTGTGGGACGAAGCCCGTGTGATCACAGGCACCGCTCCTTTCGGGGCCGGAACTGGCGCCCCCGTTCTTCCGATCCATCCCGCGCGCTCATTCACGCATTCAGTGGACCGCATTGATCTCTTCGTGAACAGCGGTCATCTTGCAATACCTCCAGAGCAATGGCATTGGTGCTGATCGCCGCGCTTTGCATGGCGTTGTTGTTCGCCATATTCAAGGTCTTCGATCGAAGGGAGATCCCCATGCTCCCAGCGATCGTGGTCAACTACTTCACTGCCTTCGCCTTTGGTGCGGTGCTCACGCAGCCGTGGAAGTGGGGGACCATCTCTCCATTGCTTCCGAGCGCTTGCCTACTGGGGGTGCTTTTCATCTCCATCTTCTACCTATCCGCGATCAGTACCCAGCGCATCGGTGTGGCCGTTACGGCGGTGGCGAGCAAGATGAGCCTAGTGGTCACCGTGCTCTTCGCTGTCTTCGCCTTCGGTGACCGGCCCCCACCTTTCGGTTGGCTCGGCATCCTGCTCGCGTTGGTCGCAGTGTTCATCAGTTCGTGGAGCCCGGGTGCGCAGAACAACAAGCGCGCGTGGCTGCTCCCCGTGCTGCTGTTCTTCGGTACCGCCGCCGTGGACATCACCCTCAACACGGTACAGCGCGTCCAACTTTCACCCGCCACCGAATCGTTGTTCCCCACAATCGTCTTCGGCATTGCCGGTGTGCTGGGCTGCACGATCCTGGCAGCCACCGGCACGATCCGACAACTTCTTCTGCCACGTGTGCTGATCGGCGGCCTGGTGCTCGGCCTGATCAACTACGCTTCGTTGTACTTCATTGTGGGTGCGTTGGCACGAAGTGGCTTTGCGGCCAGCAGCGTTTTCCCGCTGATGAACATCGGGGTGATCCTTTTCGGCACTGCCATCTCCATCCTCGCTTTTGGTGAGCGCCTGCGGCGCATGCAATGGATCGGGATCGGTTGCGCCCTTTTCGCCATGGCGCTCATCCTGTTGGGCTGATCCGGTTCAGCCCTTGAAATACCGCGCTAACGTATTCACCAATTCTTGCGGAGCACGGCACGGACGCATGGTCGCGCGGTCAACGAAGACCAGCGTTGTCGATGCCTCGGTGAGCAAGATCCCTTCCACATTCAACACCTCGTACTGGAACATGATGCGAACGGTGGGCAGCGCGGTGATGCGCGTGCGCACGATCAGTTCATCATCGTACCGTGCAGGTTGATGGTACCGTACGGTCATCTCGTGCACGGGCAACATCACGCCTTCCTCCTCGATGCGCTTGTACGGAAAGCCGAGACTGCGCAATGCTTCCACGCGACCCACTTCGAAGTACTCAGCGTAATCGCCGTAGTAGACATACCCCATTCGATCGGTCTCGCCATAGCGGACGCGCAGTGTTGTCTCGTGCGTGAACATGCGATGCGAAGTAATGTGCGACGGCGTGATGTACGGTTGCTCCACACATGTTTGCCATGTGTCCGCATACGATCTATCTTCACACCGCTGGTCTCCCCGATCGTCCCCGTTCCATGTGCGCCCAACATCTTCCATCGTCACGGTCGCATCGCTCGTTGGATCCTCACGCGTACATGTACACAACGATCGCGACATTCGCAAACCCGCGCCCATCAAGGATTATCGACGATATGTCGACCAACAGGACCCAAACGAAAATTTCGATCGGCCCAACATTCTCTTCACATTTGTTTTTCACTTTCTTCGATCCATATTTGCGCCCCTTGCCATCGTATCCGTTCGCACACGAACACTACGATGGGAAGGTTCACCACCGACCACTGAACCGCTTATGATCGCCGATCCGTCCATGAAGAAAGACCACGAGAAGACCTGGGAGCGGTGCCTTGATGTGATCAAGGACAATGTCGGCCCACAGAGTTTCAAGACCTGGTTCGAACCGATCAGGGCATTGAAGCTGGCCGAAGGCGTGCTGACGATCCAGGTTCCATCGCAGTTCTTCTACGAGTGGCTCGAGGAGCATTACATCGGGCTGCTCAAGAAGATCATCCGTAAAGAACTCGGCACCGAAGGTCGACTGGAGTACTCCATCATCATGGAGAACGGTTTCCAGAGCGCGCACCCTTACACGGTGAAGGTGCCCACGAGCAACGCGCGTGAAACAAAGAACCCTTCGGTCGCGCTCCCGATCGATGTGGCGAACAGCCCGATCAAGAACCCCTTCGTGATCCCGGGCCTGCGCAAGATCAAGGTGGAGAGCCACCTCAACGGCAACTATTCGTTCGAGAACTTCATCGAAGGCGATTGCAACCGACTTGCGCGTAGTGCCGGTTATGCCGTGGCGCAGAAGCCCGGCGGCACTGCTTTCAATCCGCTTCTCGTTTATGGCGGCGTTGGTCTTGGTAAGACGCATCTCGTGCACGCGATCGGGATCGAGATCAAACGCAACCACCCGGACAAGACAATCCTCTATGTGCCGGCCGAGAAGTTCACTCAGCAGTTCATCGAAGCGGTGAAGAACAACACCGTGGGCGACTTCACACAGTTCTACCAAATGATGGACGTGCTCATCATGGACGATGTGCAGTTCCTCGCCGGCAAGGAGAAGACCCAAGACGTGTTCTTCCACGTGTTCAACCACTTGCACCAGAGCGGTAAGCAATTAGTTATCACCAGCGACAAGGCGCCCGTGGAAATGGCCGGCATGGAGCAGCGCCTCCTTTCGCGTTTCAAGTGGGGCCTCAGCGCCGACCTGCAAACGCCGGGTCTAGAGACCCGCATCGCGATCCTGGAGAAGAAGATGTACGCCGAGGGTATCGACCTGCCCAAGGAGGTGGTGGAATACCTCGCGTACAGCATCACCACCAACATCCGTGAGCTCGAAGGGGCGATGATCAGCCTTATCGCGCAGAGTTCGTTGAACAAGAAGGCCGTTACCCTCGATCTCGCGAAGCAGATGATCGACAAGTTCGTGAAGAACACGGCGCGCGAGGTGAGCATCGATTACATCCAGAAGGTGGTGTGTGACTACTTCGATCTGCCGATAGAACTACTGAAGAGCAAGACACGCAAGCGCGAAGTGGTACAGGCCCGACAGATCGCGATGTACTTCGCGAAGAAGATGACCAAGAGTTCGTTGGCGAGCATCGGCGCACACTGCGGTGGTAAGGACCACGCGACGGTGCTGCACGCCTGCCGCACTGTGAACAACCTGCAGGAAACGGACAAGCAATTCCGCGGATACCTGGAGGACTTGGAGAAGAAACTGAGCATACACTGAGCGTGTTGCTTTGGACAAGGAAGGGACCCGCGAGGGTCCTTTCGCTTTATGCACCTTCGCAGCATGAAGGTCCTGCTCGTATGCCTTGGCAACATCTGCCGCTCGCCAATGGCCGAGGGCGTACTCCGCCATTTGGCACACGAGCGCGGGATCACGATCGAAACGGACTCCGCGGGCACCGGTGATTACCACGTGGGCGAAGCACCCGACCATCGTGCACAAGCAGCCATGCGTCGCAAGGGCATGGAGATCGATGATCTACGCGCACGGCAGTTCGTTCAGGCGGACTTCCATCGCTTCGATGTGCTGTTCGCCATGGACGCAGACAACTTGCGCAACATGCGCCACCTCTCACCTACCCCGGAGCATGCGTCAAAAGCGAGTCTGATCATGGACCAAGCTACTGGTCATCCACTGCGCGAAGTGCCTGATCCGTATTACGGTGGTGATGAAGGCTTCGATGAGGTGCACGACATGCTGATGGAAGCATGCAACAACTTCTTGAACCATGTCAAGCGCTGAAAGGTCCGGCACCCTGTACTTGATGCCAGTATGGTTGGGCGATCATGGCGGGGTGGAACAACTACCGCCCGAGAACATCGCGCTCGCGCAACGGATTGATCTGTACTTCTGCGAGAACGAGAAGACCGCACGACGGATGCTGCGACGCATGGTGCCCACGATCGATCTCCCGAGTATGGAGATGCACCGGCTGGACAAGGACACCACCTTGACCGAAGTGATGGAGATGATCGATCTGTTGAAGAATGGACGGGACGCAGGGATAATCAGCGAAGCGGGCATGCCGGGGATCGCGGATCCAGGTGCCCGGCTGGTGCAGGCGGCACAGAGCTCCGATGTGAACGTTGTTCCCTTGATCGGTCCAACTTCGCCCCTGCTCGCGCTGGCCGCTTCCGGTTTGAACGGCCAATCGTTCACCTTCCACGGATATGTGCCGGTGAAAACCAACGAGCGCAAGCAAGCGATCAAGTGGATCGAACAGGATGCCGTTCGCACAGGCGCAGCTCAATTGTTCATCGAGACCCCATACCGCAATGATGCGCTTTTAGCTGATCTGTTGAAGGAGTGCGCGCCTACGACGGTGCTCACGATCGCCATTGATATCACACAACCTGGCGGAGGTGTGCGATCCAAGGAGATCGGTCACTGGAGGAAGGAGAAAGTGGAGTTGGGAAAGCGACCCGTCGTGTTCATCATCGGCACTTGGCCGCGCTGATCATTTGTTCGGCGTGCAACAGGGCATCTTTTCTTTGCTACCAGCACGATGGTCGCGTGGACTCATACGTTGCCCGTGCAAATGGGGCTTCGGAGCAGCATCACGTGAAGGCGGAAGTACACATCGGCAGCGTACACATCACGTCGGTTCAGGAATGGCAAGATGTGAGGCGGAGCATGAGGCCCACACTAGAATGGCGCACATCGTATTCGTGCAGCACCCGCGGCAGGGCGGCTTCGAAGTAACGCGTCTCGAAACGCGTAGTGATGGCGCTGGAATTGCTCTGGCACAAGCCCGCGCTGAAGTGGCCGCTCACCTGTTGCAGTGCCGCGAGTAGCACGTACATCCGTTCCGCCATACGCTGGTCGTACTGGATCGACAAGGCCGAAGGAGTCAGCGCAGGCGCAGTTGCCGTGCGAAATGCCGAAATGCTCTTGGGACATGCCCGAACCGGACAGGCCGATATGGACGATGAGAACCATCAGCCAGCGCATTTGTCGTATCCCATTATTCGGGAGCGCGCTCCGTCGTAAAAGTCTGCCGTTAGTTCTAACTGCCGCGCTCCACCGATACCAGCCGCACCGTGTACACAACGGGAGCATGGGGTTCTAGCCTACCCTCGATCCCCTTCGCGCCAAAAGCCAGTACCGAGGGAATGATGAAGACACCCTCTTGTCCTTCGCGGAGCACGCCTACCGCAGAACCCAAGCCATCGATGACCTGGTCCGGGGTGCCGTATGACCATGGAAAGGTGTTCCCCCTCATACCTTGCTCGTCGAATATGCCACCATCTTCCAGCCTCTTTCCCTCCCAGGCCAACTGCACGAGTTGGTTGTATCGCACCTTGTTCGTGTCGATGGCCGCACCATCGATCTGATAGTACATATCGCTGGTGCCCCATTGGATCCAATCCTGACCGGAGCGCTGCATGTACGCATGGATGAGCCTGCGTTCATAGCCGGTGGGATCGTTCAGCTTCAAGCGTTCCGCATCTGCGCGAATTTGGGCCGGTGTGCGGATCGCCAATAGTGACAGTTCGGTGCGCAGTGTTGAGGTATCGACCACCGCATCGGCCACATCACTGAATGCGGACCAAGGCCAGAACTTGCTAGGTGCGATCACGCTCATGCTATCACCCACATGCAAGCGTCGTAGCACGGGCAACATGGCTTTGGAACGTAGATCACCAGCGAGGTACCATTGTTCGGTGCTCCAGTGCGACCCGCTCTCTTCATTGGAGCGCGCCATGCGGAAACGTACAAGTACACTGTCCCTGTCGCTTACCAACTGATCACCTTCGCCCAAGACGATGTAACGCAAGTAGACCTCTTCGCTCACCTCCTTGTAGCCAGCATATGGCGAGGAACCGCAGGCCGCCAAGGCCGTGGCAAGGACAATGATCCTATTCATCGGGCGTTGCTGAGACCAAGCCGATCCAGTACACGACCGTGCTGCGCATAGGCACCCTGTTCTGATCACCTATAATGCCGTGCGCTCGGTAGCTGGGAATGATCATCAACGCGCTGTCGCCGGGTGATAGGTGTTGGATCCCCTCATGCAGTCCGCTCTCCACATCGTCCATCTCCACCAGGAACGATTCAGGCGCACCCACATTGCTAGTATAGGCCGTATCGCCGCTCAACAACCCCACTCGGTAATTCACCTTCGCCCACTTGCCGGGTTGAATGGTATCACCAGGCAGGTCCCGCAAGAGATGATAACGGATCCCCGTTGCGCTCTTCAGCACGTGCAGCTCGTGACGGCGCACATAGAGGTCGATGTCACGGTCCTCCAGCTTCACGGCATCGCGGTTCTCCTGGACGAGATCGCGCGGTGCATCCATCACAGGTATGGGTCCGTCACCAACACACCTCGACAGGAGCAGGATCAGGATAAGTGCGAGCCTCATTGCGGGTGAGAAGCGATGAACGCGGGCAGCAACGCACGGAAACGGGCGATGGTGGCATCGAGGTTCTCCTTGCTCTGCCCACCGGCTGCATTGTGGTGGCCACCGCCATCGAAGTGATCGCGCACGATCCCATCGACCGGCAGCATGCCCTTGCTGCGTAAACTCACTTTCACCAAATCGGGCCTTTCCATGAAGAAGGCTGCGAGGCGGATCCCACGAATGGACAATCCGTAGTTGACGAAGCCTTCGGTATCGCCGGGCTGGAAATCGAAACGCTTAAGATCGGCCATGCTCAGGCGAATGATGGTGGTGCCCAGTTCAGGGATCACTTCCATTCGTTCGTTCAGTGTGAAGCCGAGCAGCTTCAAACGCGTTTCTCGTTCGTCGTCATAGATGGCCTCGTGCACATCGGTGATGCGCACCCCGCGATCCATTAGGTATGCGGCCACGCGCATGGTGTGCGGCGTGGTGCTGCCGAACCGGAACGAACCTGAATCGGTGACGATCCCTGTGTAAAGACATGTTGCAGCTTGCGCGCCGATGTGCTCGGAGAAACCAAGGTCATGAGCGATATCAACCACCATTTGGCAGGTGGCACAAGCGCTGGTGTCGGAGAAGGCGATCGCGGCGAAGGGATCGGGGTCTTGGTGATGATCGATCAGCACCTTAAGCGGAGCTGCTAGGAGCGCCTGCTCCAGTTTGCCAACGCGATCGCTCCGGTTGAAGTCGAGGCAGAAGAGCACCTCGCATTCGCGGATGATCGCCAGCGCTGTATCCTGCGCCTTGTCGTATGCAGTGGCTTCGGCATAGCCGGGCATCCAATGCAGAAAAGTTGGTGGTGTGTTCGGGAGCACCACTTTCGCTTCGTGTCCGGCGGCCCGTAGGATGTGCATGAGCCCGCAGGCGGAGCCGATGGCATCACCATCCGGGTTGTAGTGGGTGACGATCGCGCAGCGTTTTGGTGTCGAGAGCAACTTGCGCAACGCGGCGATCGCCTCTGGAGGTGCCGACATGGAATGCATGGGGCGGCCAAGTTAGCCGCCCCGTTGCTGCGAAGAACGTATGATCAGAAGCCCAAACCGGGCGTGGGCATGTGCTCGATCAGGATGCCCACACAACCGATGTCCTCATCGGCGGTGCGTCCCTTGCGCTCTGCTGGTCCGGGAGCGTTCACTTCCACGGCGATGCGTTTGGTAGCCGTGCACGAGAACTCGATCTCCTGTGCCATTTCATGCTCGGTATTGTCCCAAAGAACCTTCTCGGTCTCCTCATATTCGGGCTTGGCCGGATCGCCGCCTTGTTTGCGCACGCGCACCTTCTCCACCAAGCGGATGGCAAGCGCCTCACCGAGGACCTTGTCATCGTGGCAAAGGCTGATGCGGTAGTCCTGTGCGCGGTAGACGATGATGTTGAGCTCGGTTTCCTCACCCACTTTCACCGGAGCGCTGCGGCTTTGTCCGTTGATTGAGAAGCGCGCATCGCCCGAGCGGTCGCAATTGAACTTGTGGTAGCCATCGCAATCGCTCTGTGCCGATGCAGGGCTCCACGCTGCCAGCGCGAGCAGTGCAGCAGAGAAGTAGGTCGAAGTGTTGCGTGTCATGCGTTTCATGCGTCGGGTGCGTCCTCGGGCTTGGTCCATTGTGCGCGCAAGCGGTCCACGGCCTGCACGAGTTCGTTGTATTTCGCGTCGGTGAGTTCCACCGTCACATCATCGCCCAGCACCATTCGGCCCGATGCCGATGCACCTTGGTGCGGTGTGCGCTGCACGTCGAGTTGATCGTAAATGTCCCTTAGCGAGAGCAGTTCGGTATGGATATCCTTCACTTCGACATCCTCCTTGTAGGGTTCCATCATGCCGATCAAGTGCTCCAAGGTCACCTTCTGCTCGGCCACACGCGCCATCAGTTGCTCGTTCTTGCCGAAAGCTTCGATCTGGCGAATGACGAGGTGCATGCTCTCCAACCACCCGCCAGCGAGCACCATGCTCAATACCGGTCCCATCTTCTCTTCCTGCATCTTCTCATAAGCGCGCTGGTAGGCATCGTTGCTGATCACTTCAAGCGAATCCCCCTTGGTGAGGTTGCTCTCCAACCGCACGAAGTCGGCATCGGTGAAGGCACTGTTGATACCTAGCGCATCGGCGAGTTTCTTGGAAGTGAGGTAATAGCGTGCTACCTCGACGTTCAGCTTGAAACTGCTGGCGTACACAAGATCAGTGGCATACACGCCGAAATTGACGGCTCGGCCATGCAGTGTAACGTAGCGGTCCACATTGCTGGCCGGATTCAACATGCGCTTGTGCCCTTCGCCGGCCATTTGGCGCACCAAGCCGAATAGTTCGTTCGGCGTAGGCATCTGGTAGAGCGAGGCCCCGGTTGCCTCATCACCACCGATCACCAGGTCCGTCGGCTGTGTTTCAACCTCACCGCCACCGCAGGAGGCAAAGAGTCCAAGTACGAGGATCGGGAGCAGGCTACGGGATCGCATGTTTGGTGGGCACTGGTGGTTGGTGGCGGCGCTGGCTACAAGGGTATCGCGGAGAATGCGCGAAGGAAGGCTGGTGCACGGACCCGCGAATTGACTGCACCGATTACTTTTGCGCCGCTTTTTCAACAACACACATGGCAGGCAACAGGACATTCACGATGATCAAGCCCGAGGCAGTGGCCGCGGGTAACATGGGCAAGATCTTGGACATGATCATCGCCAAAGGATTCAAGGTGGTGGCATTGAAGTACACCCGCCTTTCGCATCAGGAGGCCGGCAGCTTCTACGCAGTGCACAAGGAGCGGCCCTTCTACGGCGAACTGGTAGACTACATGGCCAGCGGACCCATCATTGCAGCCATCTTGGAGAAGGACAATGCGATGAGCAGCTTCCGCGATCTGATAGGTGCCACCGACCCGGCGCAAGCCGCCGAAGGCACCATTCGCAAGAGCTTCGCGGAAAGCAAGGCGAAGAACGCGGTGCACGGAAGCGACAGCGATGAGAACGCCGCGATCGAAGGCGCGTTCTTCTTCAGTGGCAGGGAGCAGTTCTAGGGGTCACGTGGCTAGCAGCAAGTGGGCAACGGGCCGGTCGTAGCGGACTGTTCATCGCCTGCGGCTGACATACTTGCCCCTATTAGTGGAGTACGATCTCCTTCACCACCTCACGACCCACACGGCTGTTGAGCGCTTGTTGCAGCGTCTTCTTCATGTAGCTCAGTTCCTGGCGCAGTGGAGCACTGTCCACATAAACGGTAAGCTTGCCGCGGCGCAGCGCTATGCGTTGTGTGTGGCGGGCGATCATGCCACCCACTACCTCGTCCCACCACGAGGTGATGTCGAGTTCGTCCATCTTCTCCCGCATGCCACCGGCATTGATCAGGTGCGTAATGGCTTCACCCAGCGACAGTTCGTTCCTTCTTTTCACGGGTAATGCCTTGGTGGTCCAGGTGGAAGAAACGCGTATCCAGATCCAGCCCGTCCAATGCAGCGTGCAGGCGGGTGGGGTCGGTATCGGTGATCAACACCTGCGCGAAGCGGTGGCCGCTGAGCAGGCGTAGGAGGTGGCGCATGCGTTGCGGGTCGATCTTGTCGAAGATATCATCGAGCAAGAGCACAGGTTTGTAACCGGTGCGCTGTGCGGTGAGCTCGAACTGCGCCAGTTTCAGCGCGATCAAGTACGTCTTCTGCTGGCCCTGCGATCCAAACCGCTTCAAGGGCTGACCGTCGATCACGAAAAGTAGGTCGTCCTTATGGATACCCGCTGTTGTGTAATGTGCTGCACGATCGCGCTCCCACGCCAGATCAAGCAACTCATCCATGGGCACGTCGCTGAGCGAAGAGCGGTATTCCAGAGCAACGCCTTCCGGACCTGAAGTGATGCCCGCGTAGTGCTCCACCAGCATGGGCACGAGCTCGTGCATGAACGCGGATCGCGCATGATTGATCGCTGTGCCATGCACGATCAACTGCTCGTTCCATGGTTCAAAGGCGGAGCGGTCCATGTGGCCGTGATCGGCCTGCTGCTTCAACAATGCATTTCGCTGCACCAAGGCGCGGTTATAGCGGATCAGCGCTTCCAGATAGGTCTTGTCGAACTGCGCAATGAGCCCATCGAGGAAGCGCCGACGCACCTCGCTGCCTTCGAGGATGAGTTGGCCGTCATACGGGGTGATCATCACCACCGGATAACGGCCCACATGATCGGCCAGTCGGTCGTACTCCTTCCGGTTGCGGCTGAGGATCTTACGATGGCCCTTGCGCACGCTGCAGAGAATGGTGTCCTCCCCTTCGTCGGTATTCATTCGCCCTTGCACCACGAACATGTCCTGGCCGTGCATAATGTTGTGCATGTCCACAGGATCGAAGTAGCTCTTGCCCAAGGCCAGGTAATGGACCGCATCGAGCAAATTCGTCTTTCCAGTTCCGTTGGGGCCGGTAAAGCAGCTCACCTCCGGGCCCAATTCCAGTTCCACCTCGTGGTGGTTGCGGAAGTGCAGCGCGTGCAACGTTGCAAGGTGGAATGCCATAGGGGTGCAAATTACACTGGACCCTGGGCGCCCGAGTTCATTGCTTCAATAAGATCCTACATTTGCGGCCCTATTGTTCGGGGCGTAGCGTAGCCCGGTATCGCGCCTGCTTTGGGAGCAGGAGGTCGTCAGTTCGAATCTGGCCGCCCCGACAAGAGAAGGGTCAACCGTTGGTTGGCCCTTTTTCATTCCACCTTTGCGGCATCCGGTCCCATAGCTCAGCTGGATAGAGCATCAGCCTTCTAAGCTGACGGTCCTTGGTTCGAATCCAAGTGGGATCACCCAGAACGACAGTTGTAGCGCGAGCTTCCCAAAGAATGCTAAAGGCGTAAGAGGCCTCGTCGCGCCACGTTCATCACGGCGATCACCACCACCATGAGCGACCAGCACTCCACCGAAGTACCTCCCGTTCCCCCACCCTTCTCGGCTCCGCTTCCACCGCCACGTGCCGAACGCGGCAGTTGGTTCAAGCGGTCATACACCTTTCGCGCGATCGTGGTGGGGATACTGATCCTACTGTTGCTGATCCCGTTGGCCATGGTGCAGGACCTCATCTACGAGCGGCAAGGGCGCAAGGCCGAAGCTGAGAGCGAGGTGAGCCGCACATGGGGTGGCGCTCAAACGATCATGGGGCCGGTGATAAATGTGCCGTACGAAGTGCCTGTGCGCTATACGGTGAACGATGGCAGTGGTCGCACGGAGGTGCGCATGGACATCCATCATGCACACTTCCTACCCGAGCAATTGAACATCACCACCACCCTTGATCCCAACAAGAAACACCGTGGCATCTACGACGTTGCCGTGTATGCAAGCCGCACTGGAATGGAGGGGTCATTCGCTCCCATCGGTGGCGATCGGTTGCGCACCGGATACACCATGCTTTGGCGCGATGCGAAAGTGGTCCTAGGCATCAGCGATCTGCGCAGTATAAAGGAACAGGTGAGCATGCGGATAGGTGACCGCACCATCACCTTCGAGCCGGGCCTGGACAATTACGAGGTCACTGCGAGCGGGCTGAGCGCCGCCTTGCCATTGGATTCGACGATGATCATGCAACCGCTCCCCTTCAGTGTTGACCTGCGTATCAACGGAAGCAGTGTGTACAATGTGATCCCCGTAGGCAAGGTGACCACAGTGCAGTGCAGCAGCACATGGAAAGATCCCAGCTTCAACGGCGCCTTCCTGCCGGATACTTCCACCATCCGCGAGGACGGGTTCACCGCGAACTGGACAGTGCTTCACCTGAACCGGCAGTACCCGCAGGAGTTCAGTGGTGAACGGCGCGAAGCGATCGATCAGAGCACATTCGGTGTATACCTGATACAGCCCGTGGACGAATACCAGAAGAACACCCGCGCGAGCAAATATGGCCTCATGCTCATCGTGCTCGTGTTCCTCGTCTTCTTCTTCGTGGAGGTGTTGCAGAAACTGCGCATACACCCGATCCAGTACTTGCTCGCGGGTTTCGCGCTGTGCATATTCTACACGCTGCTGATCGCGATCAGCGAGCACCTCGGCTTCGGTGCTGCATACATCATTTCGGCTCTTTCGGTGATCGGCTTGGTGGTGTTCTACAGTACGAGCGTGTTCAAGGTGAAGCGCGCCACACAACTGCTTGGTTTGATCATGTTGTTGGTCTTCGGCTTCATGTTCGCGCTGATCCACGAACAGGACTATGCCCTGCTCTTCGGCAGCATCGGGCTCTTCATTGTACTGGCATTGGTGATGGCCGTGAGCCGCCGGATCGACTGGAACGCTGGTAGGGAATGAGCCGTTGGATCCGCTCTGGACTGTGCTGGTCCGCAGCGGATTCCGCAATTCGTTAACCCGGTTTTAACAGCTGTTCACAACCGGATCGGCACACGATCCCGACGCCAACCAACGATCATTTGGTGACCATGTGGTTCCATCGGGTGCCATCTGGCGCTGGTCGAAATGTTCAATTCCCTTGGTGTTCAGGCACCGTAGTACGTGGACGGATCGGGCAAATTCACGCCGCCGTTGACAGACCTGAGGCCATGAAGAAGATACTACTGACCCTGATCCTTGCACTGCCGATGTGGAGCAGCGCAACGGTCTACTACCTGTCGCCTTCCGGCAGTGACACCAACAACGGCACATCCACAAGCACCCCTTGGAGAACGATCTCGAAGGTGAACGCCATGGGCACTGGGCTGCACGCCGGCGACCAGGTGCTCTTCCAGCGCGGTGGTACTTGGCGGGAGAAGCTAAGCGTCCCCAATTCCGGATCCACCGCGAGCAAGATCACCTTCGGTGCCTATGGCACCGGTGCGGATCCGATCATCAGTGGCAGCGTGCTTGTAACCGCGTGGACATTGCACACCGGCAACATCTGGAAGGCCACTGTATCCTCACGTGTTAAGCAAGTCTACTTCAATGGGGCCATGCAAGGCCTGGCTCGTTATCCCAATACCGGTTGGCTGCGCACCGACAATGCGAACAGCTCCAGCACCACAGATGCGGCTTTGACACAAGGCAGCGGCTACTGGACCGGATCCACGTTGGTTTTGCGCACCACGAACTGGAGCTACGATACGGCCTTCGTATCGGCGAACAGCGGCACCACGCTTACGCACACCTCTACCGGCAACACCATGGGCGCGCAGCAGTGGGGCTACTTCCTGCGCAATAAACTTTCGCTGCTCGATGCCGCCGGAGAGTGGTTCTACGACCGTGCGACCAGCACGCTCTACTTCTGGTGCCCGGGCAACGTTGCGCCCAACGGTAACACCATTGAAGCGGCCGTCACGGACTTCGGCATCTACTTCAGCTACCAGCGGCACGATGCGATCGTCACCAACATCCAGTTCCAGCACCAGATCGACGCCAGCGTGCGCCTAAGCGGCACTTACAACGTGGAAGTCTCGTACTGCAAGATGTACGACACGCAGCGTGCGATCTACAGTACGGGAGCCACTCAGAACATCCACCACAACGCCATTGCGCGCAATTACCAAACGGCTGTGTATCTGTTGGACAATAACAGCCAGTTCAATTTCAACACGTTCACCGACATCTGCCTATGGCCTGGGCTCGGCGAGAACAATTGGGGCTACTTCGGTCTGCGATGCAATGGATCGGGCATGACAGTGAGCGACAACCGCTTCCAGAACATCGGCTACATCGGCATGGTGGTCGAACAGAACACGCTTGCCGAACGCAACGTGGTGCGCAACCCGATCCTGATCCTCAACGATGGTGGCGGCATCGCCATCGACAACGCCGACGGCATGATCCTTCGCAAGAACATCGTGACGGATGCCATAGGAAACACGGAAAGCGTGGCCCCGGAGTACACCAACTTTTTCCCCGTGGCTCATGGGATCTACTTCGGTAACATCAGCATCAAGAACACGCTGGTGGAATACAATACCGTCACCAACTGTTCCAAGAGCGGGATCCATGTGGACCACACCATGCTGAGCATCGGCAACCAGGTGAAGAACAACACGCTCTTCAACAACGGACTCTACCAGCTCTCGATCAGCGATTATTCGAACTACAACACCGCTGGTGCCACGGCCCCGTTCTGCGTACCCTCGTACAACACGGTTTACAGCGGGAACATCATGTACTGCCTCAGCAAGGACCAGGAAGCCATGCACCAGATCCACGTGTATTGTCAGAACCTTGTGGACTTCGGGGCCTTCTCCAACAATTACTACTTCAATTCCTACAACGAGCTCAGCATAGAACTGCACCACCAGGTGGCCGGTACGCGCGAATGGTTCAGCATGGAGCGTTTTGCAGCGCAGTTCGGGGAGGATGCAGGAAGCATGCGACACCCGCTGCGCCAAGAGATCTACAGCACCACGAGCGAATTGAGCGGCAACCTGATCGTGAACGGCACATTCGCCAACAACGTCACGGGTTGGGCCGGGTATCCCTACAACGCGACGATCACGCGTGACCTCACTTACCTCGATGCTGGTGCACTAAAGGCCTACCTACCCAATGCAAGTCAGAATTCCACGCTCTCGTTGCGCAACCCGGATCAGTTCAACGTCCAGAACGGTCAGTGGTACAGGTTGAGGTTCAGCGTGCAATCGAACATCCACGGCAACTTGAACGCCGGCATCAAAGGCGTGAGCCAGCTCGTGAACGCCAACACCATCTTCGATCGTGATGTGCCCTTCGACACGCAGCGACGCGACATGGAGTGGTATTTCCAGAGCGACATCACGGATCAGGCGCTTGTACAGTTCATCCACAACTACACCCAGCCGCAGTACTGGATGGACAACGTGCAGTTGCACCGCGTTACCGTGGCACCGATCCTCCCTACGGATCAGCACAAGATCTACGTGAATGATCAAGCCACGGCACAGACCTACACGCTGCCCACCGGTTGCTGGAACGACATCGATGGTGTGCTGCAAGGGAGCACGATCACCGTGCAACCCTACTTGAGCAAGATCGTGTACCGCGTTACCGGCGCGGGTTGCAGCAGCCAGCAGGTTGATTGCGCTGGCACGGCTGGTGGCAGCGCATTGCCGGGCACAACGTGCAACGACAACGATCCCTGCACGATCAATGATATGTGGAGCAGCAACTGCCAGTGCACGGGCACGACGGTGAGCATTGGCACCGCGCTTACTCCCTCTGGAGCTACCAGTTTCTG
>JBKJPT010000104.1:0-26189 GCA_046595075.1 Flavobacteriales bacterium | reverse complement strand
CGGTGCTATCGCTTTGGGGCACCCTTTGGGTATGAGCGGTGCACGCCTGCTACAGACCGCCGCCTTGGAATTACAAGCCACCGGGGGGCATTATGCCCTGTGCGCCATGTGCATAGGGGTGGGCCAAGGCTACGCCACAGTCATCGAACGCTGTTGAGAACGGTCTTCACGTTGGCTTAACCCTACGGTCAAGGGGTGTTAGTTTGGCGGCCCATTTCGCTCCCATGCTCCCACAGGAACAGATCAACCTCTACATCTCCGAGCAACCCGAATGGCAGCGCAAAGTGCTGGTGCGACTTCGGCAACTGGTCCATTCGGTGGATGAAACCATCGAGGAACACTGGCGCTGGAACTCACCAGCCTTCGACCATGACGGCATCATGATCGGCCTGCACGGCTTCAAGACCTTCGTGAGCGTGTGGTTCCACAAGGGCGCCCTGCTCAAGGACACGCACAAGATCTTCGACAAGCCGGAGAAGGATGCGGACAAGGGGATCCGTAAGTACAAGCTGGAAGAAGGTGATACGATCGATGAGAAGGCCTTCGTCGACTTGGTGAAGCAAGCCGTGAAGGTGAACATGAGCGGTGTCAAGCTCACCGATGCCAAACCCGTGCGCAAGGCCCTAGTGGTGCCAGAGGAATTCGAAGCCGTACTGCACAAGGACGAGCAGGCTTGGGAGCACTGGGGGAAGTTCAACTACACCCACAAGAAGGAATACGTGGAGTGGGTCACCGACGCGAAGCAGGAGGAGACCCGCAAGCGCCGGATCGCCCAAGCGTTGGAGATGATCCGCGAGGGGGTGTGCAAGGAGGACAAGCACAAGGTCTAACCGACCGCATCGTCCACCGGAACGGGTGGAAAAGGAAAACCCCCACGGCAACACCGAGGGGGTTTTCAATTTGGAAAAGCAACGACGGCAAATGGGCCTAGCCCTCTTTCTTGGCCGTGTGCTTGGCGAAGCGCTTGTTGAACTTATCCACCCGACCGGCGGTATCCACCAACATCATCTTGCCGGTGTAGAACGGGTGCGAGGTGTAGCTGATGTCCAGCTTCACCATCGGGTACTCATTGCCGTCCTCCCATTTCACGGAGTCCTTGGTGGCGGTGCAGCTCTTGCCCATGAACATGTGCTCATTGCTCATGTCCTTGAAGATCACGAGGCGGTAGTTGCTGGGGTGGATATCCTTCTTCATGGCCGAATTGTCGTTGGGGGCGCAAATGTAGAAGCCTTTTTTGTACGGGCAAGGCTTGGTCACAAGGGCAATGATCGGCCCATCTCCAGCGTACTAGCACCCTGTTGGTCATCTTTGCGCCTCTTGAAAACCTTACGTCCGCTCGCGATCTTGGCCCTGGTGGCCCTGCTATTCGGCTCCTGCCGTAAGGACGAACTATTCTCCGATGACCCCGGAGCCCAACTCACCTTCAGTCAGGAAGAGGTGCTGTTTGACACAGTCTTCGCACTTTCTCCTCCTATTGGTACCGTCACCAAGCGGTTCAGGGTCCACAATCCGAATTCGCAGGCCGTGCGAATCGATATCCTGCTCGAAGGTGGCACGCCCTCCCCTTTCCGGATCAATGTGGATGGTGCTTCGGGAACCTCCTTCGATGATGTGCAGATCCTCGCTGGCGACAGCATCTACGTTTTCGTGGAGGCCAGCTTGGACCAAAGCAATCAGAACTCGCCGTTTATTCATGAGGACAATATCCTCTTCCTCACGAACGGGAACGAACAGCGCGTGAAGCTTATCGCTTGGGGGCAGGACGCCAACTATTACTACCCGGACCACTACATCCAAAACTTCCCCGACTATAGCATCATCGCAGGCGAGGATGAAAACGGTGAATTCGCCGTGGAAACAGTGCAATGGACGAATGAGAAGCCCTATGTGATCTACGGCTACGCTGCGGTAGACTCGCTGAGCAAGCTGATCATCGATCCCGGCGTGCGGATTTATGTGCACGGCGGGGGCGGCTTGTGGATCTACCGCTGGGGGCAGATCGAAGCGAATGGAACCTTCACCGAACCTATCACCTTTCAAGGCGATCGACTTGAACCCGCGTACGCTGACCTGCCGGGGCAATGGGACCGGATCTGGATCAACGATGGGCCCGCTGGGCAAGACAATTTGCTGAAGAACGTGGTGGTGAAGAACGCGCTGGTCGGTATCCAGTGTGAGACTTGGCCGGGTGTGCCCGATGCCGTAACAAGCGAAGCCCGCCTACGTCTGTGGAACGTGAAGATCCAGAACTGCAGCGCTGCGGGTATCCTCAGCCGCAACTTCACCATTGCCAGCACCAACTTGCTCGTGGGCGATTGCGGCCAATACAGCGTGGCGCTCACCGGCGGCGGCGGTTACGAATTCGACTACACCACCATCGCCAACTACTGGGGCTTCGGGATACGGAATACCGAGGCCTTCGTGATGACGAACACCTACGCGGACATCAACAACACCTTGCAAGTGCGGGACATCGACACCTCCACCTTCCGCAATACGATCATCTACGGAGCCAACACCAACGAGTTCAAGTTGGACTTCAACAGCCTGAACACTCCACAAGCTGGTGACCTCGTGTTCCGCCACTTGCTGTTACGCACCGATCAGAGCACGAACGGGATCTACTTCCCGGTTCAAGACAGCATCTTCCGAAATCAGAACCCAGGCTTCCGCGACCAAGCGAACAGAGACTTCCACCTGACCTTGAATTCAAATGCCTTCGGCCGTGGCGGTGTCCCTTACAACAGCTACTCACAGAAGGATCTCGACGACGTGGACCGCTTCACTCCTGTCGAGCTTGGCTGTTACGAGTACGTGGAGTGATCTACTTCAGATCAAGCAGGAAGCGCATCGTATCCACGCCATCAGCGTAGTCCTTTAGTTCCGGGTATTGCGTGCGCCCATGCGGAACAAGCAGCGGACCCACTACACATTGGATCGACCCGGCCTCTTCGCGAAGCCTGGTGTACACCGCCTCGTTGTCCGCATAGCGCTCGTAGAACAAGGTGGCCACGGGGCTCGCAAGGGCGCTATCCTCCTTCAGCAATAGGAAACCGTTCTCGGTGAAGTTGATGCGGTCCAACATCCACAGGGCACGCGTGTAGTCGTAGTTGTTCGCGTACTTGTTGTGGTGTACGATCTCCTTCCACGGAAAGAAGGCCCTGAACAGGCGATCGAGGTCGAAGTCCTGCGGCACGAAGACCTTGCTCACATTGCGGCAACCCAGCCCGAAGTAGCGGAACACATCCTCGCCGAGAGCCGAAAGTTCTTCCTCTGTTTCGCTGCCGTTGAGCACGGCCACGCTCACACGGCTTTTGCGCACGATCCGCGGCAGGTGCCCGAAGTAATGCTCAAAGTAACGCGCCGAGTTGTTGCTCCCTGTGGCGATCACAGCGTCCACTTCGCCCAATTTGCCGGTCGTGAAAATGATGCGGTCGCTGGTGCCCGGAACGAAACGATCCAGTACCGAGATCAACGTGGGCACCAGTTCGGTCTCCTGCGTGGAGCACTTTACCCGGGCGTTGTGTCCGCTGAGCCATACGCACAACACATCATGCAGGCCCACCAAGGGAATGTTACCCGCGAGGATGAGACCGACGGTTCGTACTGCATTTCTGGTTGAGGCAAGTTCAGGATATGCTTCGACCCAGGTCTGAATGTCATCCAC
The DNA here is from genome assembly GCA_046595075.1 of Flavobacteriales bacterium. Lineage (GTDB taxonomy): Bacteria > Bacteroidota > Bacteroidia > Flavobacteriales_F > PHOS-HE28 > PHOS-HE28. Next base: position 22,522 of record JBKJPT010000104.1, on the reverse strand, counting down.
AGCAAGTGCCTCAGCCCAAGCCGCGAAAGCATGTCGCACGTTCTCTTCGGTGGCCCAACCGTTCTGGATGTGCGCGTCGCGCACCACTTGGTCCAGCGCATGGTACTCCGCCTCGGCCAAGCCGATGGCGTGTCCGGGCCACGCTTCGCTACGGCCAATGGCCTTCATCACCACGCCCAACTGCGCGAGTGCTGCCACCTTCGTCTCCAAAGCGATCCCTGTTCCTGTTGTCGTCCGTGCCACCATGAAGCTCCGTCTATCTTTGGCGGCGCGAAAGTATTCCCACCGCCATGGCGATCATCATCACCGACGAATGCATCAACTGTGGTGCATGCGAACCAGAGTGTCCCAACAACGCCATTTATGAGGGCGGGGCTGAGTGGCGCCTATCCGATGGCACTTCGCTGAAAGGGCCGCAGACCACCCCCATGGGCAATAGCTACGAGGCTGATGCGGTGAACACGCCCGTGAGCATGGATGTGTACTACATCGTTCCCGACAAGTGCACCGAGTGCACCGGCTTCCATGATGAGCCGCAATGTGCAGCAGTATGCCCTGTGGATTGCTGTGTGGACGATCCCGACCACCGCGAGACCAAGGAGCAATTGATGGCCAAGAAGGAATTCATGCACCTCTAAGGGCGTGGTGCCCGCGCGTATGAATGCACCAATCAGCGGCCCAGCGCGTTAAGGCTTACATGAGGATCGCCGCCTGTGCCGCAATGATGTTGTGGCAAGCCGCTGCGAGTATGGCGCAGGATGAGGACAGATCGCTCATCATGCACCTGCAAGCGCTGGCGATGGCTTCCACCGATGCCGCCCGCGACAGCATTGATCCGCTGATCAATGTGGACCTGCGTACCATTCTTGAACGCGCGGACGGCTTGACCAGGTCCATGGACGACTTACCCATCAGTCGTGTGGATGCACCGGACGGAACCTTCCGATTGATCACCTGGAACATTCCGCGTGAGGATGGATCCTACTTCTACCGCGGCTTCTTGCTGGCGAAGCAAGGACGCACGCACGTGTTGCACGAGTTGAAGGACATGACGCCGAGCATCGCCTCACCGGAGCTCGCCGAACTGGGACCCGATCGCTGGTACGGCGCACTCTACTACCAGGTGATCCCCGTGAAGAAAGGCGGCAAGACGTGGTACACGCTCTTGGGCTGGAAGGGCCACAGCAGGATCGAAACACGCAAGGTGATCGATGTGCTCAGCTTCCGCGGAGGCAAGCCACGCTTCGGTGCGCCTGCATTCACACCCAACACCGCCGATGCACCAAAGAGCCGGGTGAAACAGCAGCGTGTGATCCACGGCTTCTTCTTTCAAGCCAAGATGCTATTGCAGTACGATCAGGAGCAACTGCGCATCGTGCTCGACCACCTTTCACCCTTGCGCGCGGACATGGCCGGGCAGAACGTATTCATGGGACCCGACCTGAGCTACGATGCCTACGTGTGGGACAAAGGCCAATGGCAGTACCAGCGCGACATCGACGCGCGCGATATGCGCAACAACGGCAGGCCCTTCAACCCACCGCCCCGAGAACCGCGGCCTTGAACGATCTTCCTTGCGTAAGTCCACGGCAAGGACAGTGAAGCTCGGTTGCACCCGATACCTTTGGCCGCCGAAAATCCCCACCATGACCGTCGCCACCACCACCAAGGTCCACAACTACAGCGCGGGCCCATGCATACTGCCGCAGGACGTGTTCGAGAAGGCGGCAGCAGCCGTGCTCGACTTCGAGGGTAGCGGGCTCAGCATCCTGGAGATCAGCCACCGCAGCAAGCCCTTCGAGGCCGTGATGGCCAAGGCGCAGTCACTGGTGAAGGAATTGCTCGGCGCGCCTGACCACTATCAAGTGGTATTCCTCGGAGGTGGTGCCAGCCTCGGCTTCCACATGGTGCCGCTCAACTACATGAAGCTGGGTGGAAAGAGCGCGTATGCCAATACCGGTGAGTGGGCGACGCGTGCGGTCAAGGAAAGTCAGTTGGTAGGCGACACTGTTGTCGTGGCCAGTAGCCAGGACAAGAACTTCAGCTACATACCCAAGTTCGAAGTACCCACGGATGTGGACTACTTCCATTTCACCAGCAATAACACCATTTTCGGTACGCAGTACAAGCAGTTCCCGAAGTCGTCAGTGCCGCTGATCTGCGACATGAGCAGCGACATCTTCAGCCGCCCGGTGAAGGTGAGCGACTTCGCGTTGATCTATGCCGGTGCCCAGAAGAACATGGGGCCCGCGGGCACCACGGTCTATCTCTTCGATCCGGAGAAAGCAGGCAACACCGGGCGCAAGCTCAGCCCCATGTTGGACCTGAAGAACCATGCAGCGAAGGAGAGCATGTACAACACACCGCCGGTCTTCGCGGTTTACGTGAGCATGCTCACCCTGGAATGGATGAAGAGCATCGGCGGCGTAACCGCAATGGAAAAGCGCAATGCCTCGAAGGCGGAACTGCTCTACAGTGCGATCGACCGCCTACCGATCTTCAAAGGCACCACCGCCATTGAGGATCGCAGCACCATGAACCCCACCTTCGTGCTGAACGATGCGGCGCTCGAACCCGCCTTCGATGCAATGTGGAAGGCCGCGAACATCAGCGGCATCCGCGGCCACCGCAGTGTGGGCGGCTATCGCGCCAGCATGTACAACGCCCTGCCGATAGAGAGCGTGCAAGCGCTGGTGGACGTGATGGAGGAATTCGCTCGTAAAAACGGATAGCCAGCATGCGCGTTCACGCCAACGACGGCCTTTCTGCAACGGCCAAGACCAGCCTCACCGATGAAGGCTTCAAGGTGACCACGGACCATGTTCCGCAGGAGCAGCTCGCCGATCACATCAACAAGGAGAAGATCGATGTGCTGCTCGTGCGCAGTGCCACCAAGGTGCGCCGCGAGCTCATCGATGCGTGCCCGTCGATCAAGTTGATCGGCCGCGGTGGCGTGGGTCTGGACAACATCGACACGGTGTACGCGAAACAGAAGGGCATCCCCGTGGTGAACACACCGGCGTCCAGCAGCATCAGTGTGGCCGAACTGGTGATCGCGCACATCTTCACCCTCATGCGCTCTTTGCACAAGAGCAACCGACGCATGCCTGCGGAAGGCCGCACGCACTTCAAGGAACTGAAGAAGGAGTACGAAAAGGGCTACGAAGTGCGCGGCAAAACGCTAGGAGTGGTAGGCTTCGGTCGCATCGGACAATGGGTGGCGAAGTACGCTTTGGGCTGCGGCATGAACGTGGTGTATACGGATAACCACGCCACAGCGGAAGCGATCGAGCTAGAAGTAGGTGGCACCAGCGTACGCGTACCGGTGAAGATGCTGTCCATGGATGCCTTGCTGGCCCAGAGCGATGCGATCAGTGTGCACGTACCTGCACAAAAGGACGGACGCCCGGTGATCGGTGCAAGCGAACTGGCCAAAGTGAAACCTGGCGTGGTGATCGTGAACACCGCGCGTGGCGGTAGCGTGGACGAGGATGCCTTGCTCGCTGCGATCAAGGACGGGCGCGTACGTGGTGCAGCGCTCGATGTCTTCATGGACGAACCCCAACCGCGCGCCGACCTGCTCAACGAACCTGCGCTGAGCCTGAGTCCGCACATCGGTGCAGCCACTGCTGAGGCTCAAGGCCGCGTGGGCGATGAACTCGTGGACCGTATCGTCGCCTGGCGCGCCACTGCCACGGTGAGCTAATGATCGCGCTGCGTCCGTTCCGCGCGTGGCGCCCGGTGGCGGACAAGGCCCACCTAGTAGGCTCGCGCACCTATGTTAGTTACGCAGCCGAAGAACTCGCCCAACGCCTCGCTGACAATCCGCATTGCTTCCTGCATGTGCTGCGCCCCGATGACGCGCACACTGAAAAGCTATCACGCAGCGAGCGCTTCCACTTGGTACGCATGGCCTTCAAACGCTTCTGCGACAACGGCACCATGGTGCGGGATGAGCAACCTGCGATCCTTCTATACGAGCAGAGCGCACGCGGCAACGTCTCGCGCGGGATCATTTCCGGGGTGAGCGTGCAGGACTACCGGGAAGGGCGGATCAAAGTCCACGAGCAAACGCTCACCGCGCGGGAAAACCTCTTCGCCGAATACCTGGGATCAACAGGGATCAACGCCGAGCCGGTGTTGCTCACCACACCGGAAGGAACAGCTTGGGAAGCACTGCTCGACCCTTTGCTGGGAACGCGACCGGTGTACGACTTCCGCACCAACGATCGCGTTCGGCATCGCTTGTGGCCGATCGTGGACGAACGCATGCGCGAGCAATTGCAGAAAGCCTTCGCGAAGATCCCAGCGCTCTACATCGCCGACGGACACCATCGCCTCGCCAGTAGCGCACGGCTTGCCGAAGCGAGCGGAGCCTCCGATGTGGATCCAGCGAGCTGGTGCCTCGCCTTCATCGTGCCGCGCTCGCAGCTCTACATCTACAACTTCGATCGAGCTGTGAACACCCTTGGTGATCGTGATGAAGCTGGGTTCCTAGGCGCGTTGCGAAGCATCGGCAAATTGGAGAAGGTGGACTCGCCATGGTCGGCGTCGGGAGTGATCGCATTACGCACGGTGAGCGGCTGGCACGTGCTGCATCTCCCCGCTCCTACCGCTGATCGTTCTGCAGCCGACAAGCTCGATACCGCACGCCTGAGCGAACTGGTGCTCGGTCCGATCCTCGGCATACACGATCTGCGTACGGATCAACGTGTGCGTTTTGTTCCGGGCGTTGCCGGCACTTCGGAACTGGATCGCATGGTCGAAAGCGGTGAGACCCTCGTCGCTTTCCATCTACACCCGGTGAACTTCGCCGAACTGAAAGCAGTGGCAGACGCAGGTGGAACGATGCCACCGAAAAGCACCTACATCGAACCGAAATTGCGCAGCGGCTTGGTGGTGTACTCCCTGGAGGACGTGTGATCATGGAGAAGCTCCAACTCGCGGACCGTTACGCCAAGGTGAAGGCCGGCATCCCTTCGCACGTGAAGCTCATCGCCGTGAGCAAGACCCGAACGGTGGAGGAGATCCAAGCACTCTACGACCTCGGGCACAGGGCCTTTGGCGAGAATTATCCGCAGGAACTCCGGGACAAACAACCCCTCCTCCCGGCTGATATCGAGTGGCACTTCATCGGGCACCTTCAGACGAACAAGGTGAAGTACGTGGCCCCCTTCGTTCACCTGGTGCATACCGTGGACGGCCCGAAAGTGTTGGACGAACTTGAGAAACGCGCGCGCACCGCCGATCGCACGATCGACGTGCTGGTGCAGTTACATGTCGCGCAGGAAGAGCTCAAGCACGGCGTGGATCCCAAAGAAGCACGTGCACTGGTTGAAAACTGGGATGAACCACGATGGGCTCATTTGCGGGTCCGAGGCCTCATGGGCATGGCCACCAACACGGAGGACAATGCACTGATCAGCCGTGAGTTCAATGGGCTGGCCGCGTTGTACCGGTCCATTGCCGCAAGCGGAAAGGTGGATCCGTCGGTTTTCACGGTCCTGAGCATGGGAATGAGCAGCGATCTGGGCTTGGCCATTGAGGCGGGCAGTACCATGGTTAGGGTGGGATCCGCCATCTTTGGGGTGCGTGGCTGACCTCTTCTCAAGCAACCACTTTTCAAGATCACGTCTTCGAAGTGGAACTTCGAACCAAGCCCCAAGTACATGAAGCGTTCATTACTCGTTCTATCCCTCGTTGCCGCCAGCGGGGTCGTTAGCGCTCAGCGCAACGTGGAGGTGGGTGTGCAATCCGGCGTGGTCCACTACTATGGCGACCTCGGCAATTTCGACGGCGCCATGCAGTGGAACAGCGCGCGACCGGGTCTCACGGTCACCTTCCGCGATTTCCTCAACAACAAGAAGCGCTACATCACGCGTTCGCTCACCACCGAAGCGCGCCTGAGTTGGTTCCGCGCCGGTTACGAAGAGCGCGACCCGATAAAGGGAATGGAATTCGGCGAACTGCGCAACTACAGGCGCGGCCTAGGATTCCGCAACGACCTTTTCGGCATGAGCGGACACATCGTGCTCAACGCCTACCGCGAGCCCTACCAGCCGCTCTTCCAACAGCGCTTCTTCATGTACTTCCACATCGGCCTGGGTGTGTACTACGGTCGACCGAAAGCTGATCTCTTCAACGGATCGCCAGATACATTGAACAGATATTACTTCTGGAATGACGGAAGCGTGCGCGATGGCGAGGAGCTACCCGGTGCGAACGCCAGCGTAGTTGAACGCGACGGCAAGTACGAGACCGACCTGCTCGAGTGGCAGACCGAAGGAGGAATAGGTGCGGGCGAAGTGGGCCAACGTTACCGCTTGTCGCCGTGGCACATCGCCATGCCCATGGGCTTCGGTGTGCGCTACATGCTCACCAAGGAGATCAGCCTTGGCCTGGAATACACCTACATCATGTTCACTGATGACCACGTGGACGATGTGAGTGATCGTTACGCCACTTACGACGAGATCAACAACGCATACCCGAACGACCCCAACCGTCAGGCACTGGCTCGCTACATCAGCGACCCTACAAGCGATGGTACCGATGGTACCACGGGCATCTTCACCAGCCGTCGCGGCAATCCCGGTTTGTTGGATGCGATCAGCTTCTTGAACTTGGAAGTCAGCTACAAGTTCAAGCGCGGCCTTGGGAAGCGCAGCTTCCTGAGCATGCGCAAGAGCAAGAGCACTGTGCAGAAGTAGCACTGTCCCTCTCCTCTTTTTCGCGCCGGTCGTATTCAAAGCGACCGGCGCGATATTTTTGCGCTCCCGTTGTCATCTCGGCCTTGAGCCCAGACGTGATGTACCACATGCCTGAAACCAACACCAAGAAGCACCGCATGGACCTCGCCTTCGCTGCATTGCTCAGCGATGACGACGCGGCCGTGCTCACCGCGCTCACGCGGATCGAAGAACAGGGTGATGCCCACGCGATCCTTCCATTGCTCACCGCGTTATCCAGGACCGACAAGCCCACCATGGAGCAGCGCATCACTTCCCTGCTCTTCCAAGTGAAGGCTGCCGATGCCGTGCCCACATTGATCGCAGCCCTCGACGATGCATCGTTGAGCAAGGTGCGCCGCACCACGTTGGCCACGTTCTGGAACGCGGGCCTCGATGTGCGCGATCACCTGGACCGCTTCATCGACATCGCCATCACCGGCACCGCGGAAGAGTGCTTCGAATGCCTTACCGTGATCGAGAACCAGGAGATCTGGCCGGAGAAGGCGGCAAGGCTGGGGTTGGCAAGAGTGAAGAATGCGATGGAATTGGAGAAGGACGAATACAAAGGGGCGATGCTCAAGGATCTCGTGATCGCCTTGGAGGGTCGTTTTGGTGCGCCCACCGAATAGTGCGTTACCCCAAGTATCCCTCCAACGCCCTCTGCACCCTCAAGTTGATATCCTCTACAGACGCGGACAGGAACTGCTCTCCCGTGATCCGCTCGTAGAGTTCCACATAGCGATCTGTGACGCTCTGCACAAAGGCATCGTCCATCGCTGGCACTTGTTGCCCTTCCTTGCCCATGAAGTCGTTCGCGATGAGCCATTCGCGCACGAACTCCTTGCTCAATTGGTTCTGGCGCTCACCGCTTGCCTGGCGTTCGGCGTAGCCTTCTGCATAGAAGTAGCGCGAGCTATCGGGTGTGTGTACTTCATCGATCAGCAGGATCCTGCCATCCGCAGCACGTCCGAACTCGTACTTGGTATCCACGAGCAACAGGCCTCGCTCTTGTGCAATGCGTGAGCCTTCGGCGAAGAGCGCCAGTGCGTGGCGGCACATGGTATCCCATTCCTCCTTGGTGCACAACGCGCGTTCGAGGATCTGCACCGGTGTTATGTCCTCATCGTGGCCTTCATCGGCCTTAGTGCTAGGCGTAATGATCGGTTTTGGGAACCGGTCGCTCTCTCTCAATCCATCGGGCATGGTAGCACCGCAGAGCACACGTTTGCCCTCCTTGTAAGTGCGCCATGCGTGCCCCGCGAGGTAGCCCCGCACCACCATCTCCACCTTCACCGTCGTACAAGCATGGCCGATCACCACGTTGGGATCGGGCTGCGCGATAGCCCAATTGGGAGCGATGTGCGCCGTGGCCTGCAACATGTGCCAGCTAAGTTGGCTGAGCACCTGTCCCTTGTTCGGAATTCCGCGCGGCAACACCACATCGAAGGCGCTGATACGATCGCTGGCAACGAGGATGATGCGGCCATCGGCGAGCGTGTACACATCGCGCACCTTCCCACGGTACACCTTGGTGATCAGCGCATGCTCCAGTTCGGAACGCATCAGGGTCCCGGCGGTGGTTGTCATGGTCATTGATCCTTGTCCTTTGCTTTTTCGAGCTCTTTGAACGCGTAAAGCACGCGAGTCACCAATTCGTGGCGGATCACATCCTTCTCGTCAAGTTCCACCACATTGATCCCCTCCACGTCGCGCAGCATGGTCACCGCGGGCATCAAACCGCTAGGCTGGTGACGCGGCAGATCTACTTGCGTGGTGTCGCCGGTGATCACGAACTTGGCGTTGCGGCCCATGCGCGTAAGGAACATCTTCAACTGCGGAAGTGTAGCGTTCTGTGCTTCGTCCAGGATAACGAAGGCGTGATCGAGCGTGCGGCCCCGCATGAAGGCCAGCGGTGCGATCTGCACAGCGCCTTCCTCCAAATGATCCGCGAGACGTGATGCGGGGATCATATCCTTCAGAGCGTCGTAAAGTGGCTGCAAGTACGGATCCAACTTTTCGCGCAGATCACCGGGCAGGAAACCGAGGTTCTCCCCTGCTTCCACCGCAGGCCGCGTAAGAATGATGCGCCGCACCTTGCGCTCCTTCAACGCCTTCACAGCGAGTGCAACAGCGGTGTATGTCTTGCCTGTTCCCGCAGGGCCAATGGCGAAGACCATGTCGCTGGTGCGCACCGCATCCACCAATTTCTGCTGGTTGGCCGTACGTGCCTTCACGCGAACACCGGCGTTGCCGTAAACGAGCACATCGCTGTCCTCGGACTCCGGGGCGGACGACCCACCGCCCATGATATCGTCCAGCACCTTGCGCGGCAGATCGTTGTAGCGCGCCACGTGCTCCACCAATTCGGTGAAGCGCTCCTCGAAGGCCGTGATCTCATCTGCAGGGCCAGTCACCTTCACGGTATCGCCGCGCGCCACGAGGTTCAATTTGGGGAAGAGGCCACGGATGATCCGCAGGTTGGCGTCGTTGGCGCCCAGCACTTCCACGGGGTCGACCCCGGTGATGACGATCAGCTTCTCGATCAAAGGAACTTCGGTGTGTTGAAAGTTTCGGAGGAAGTGCGCGCAGGTGCCCTTCTAGTTTTGAGCGCCGAAGGTAGCGTCGCGCACCGCTCCTTCTTTTCCGCCATGGCCATCATCACACTCACCACCGATATGGGGTTGAAAGACCACTATGTGGCCGTGGTGAAAGGTGCCATCCTGAGCCAGCATGCCGAAGCGATAATCGTGGACGTGAGCCATGGGATAAAGCCTTTCGACAACGCGCAGGCGGCCTATGTGTTGCGCAATGCCTTTCCAGCTTTTCCGGAAGGCACCATCCACATCATCGGCGTCAACCCCGAACTGGAACGCCGGACGGTGCATGTGGTGGTGAAGCATCAAGGACACTTCTTCGTAGGTGCCGACAACGGGATCTTCCCACTGCTATTCGAAGGCCCGGCCGACGAGTCGTGGGAGATCACTACGAAACTGGATGGCGACCACATTGCGTTCCCGGTGAAGAGCGTGTTCGTGAAAGCGGCGTGCCACCTCGCGCGCGGCGGTACGCCGGGCACCATAGGACGCAAGCTCGAGACCTTGCAAGAACGCATCGGTTTCCAGCCCGCAGCGGACAACAAGAGCATACGCGCCCGCGTGGTGTACATCGACGCGTATGGTAACCTGATGACCAACGTGCGCCGTCCGCTCTTCGATGAGGTGGGTCGCGGCCGTCCGTTCCGCATCAACTTCGGTCATTCAGAAGATGATATCACCCGCATTCACACCACGTACAGCGATGTAAACGACGGCATGTGCATGGCCTTCTTCAATGCGAGCGGTCATCTGGAGATCGCGGTGAACAAAGGCGTGGAGGGCGGTGGTGGCGGCGCCGCGCGATTGCTAGGATTACGGGAGAACGATACGGTGCGGATCGATTTCGCCGAACGGGTGAAGTAGAGAGTGCGCAGTGGGCAGTTGTCAACCTGCCGAAAGTTGAGCCAGCCTGACAACGGACAACTGACAACCATGAACTTACTCGCATGATCGTGCGTATCGTGAAAATGACCTTCGTCCCAGAACATGTGGGGCATTTCCAGGAACTCTTCGAAGGTTGGAAGGAACGGATCCGCGCATTCCCGGGGTGCCGCCATCTGGAACTGTTGCACGATGCGGATGACCCACGCATCTTCTTCACCTACAGTCATTGGGACCGTGCCACGGACCTGGAAGCCTATCGCACCAGCGATGTCTTCAGCGAAGTGTGGCCCACGGTGAAGCCGCTCTTTGCCTCGCCGACCGAAGCTTGGACCGTGGAACGGGAGCACCTGTTGCCATGAGCTCCCAAGCTTTGCACGATCTTCGCTTCGCCCGGTGGCACCAACCCTCTGGCAACTTCCACAGACCATGACACGATCGCTCCTGCTGGCCGCATTGCTGTTACCCGCCTCTCTCGTGGCGCAGCGCTCGGCCCAAGAACACCTCGATGCTGCACGCGGCGCTTACCAGGCCGATACGCTCGAACTCGCCCTGGCCCATGCCGATAGCGCGATCCAGATGGACGCTAACATTCCCGGTGGCCTCAAGTTCCGGGGCGACATCAAGCAACGGCAGCACAACTACCACGGTGCGCTCATGGACTACACCAAAGCGGAAAAGTTGGACGCGACCGATCCGCGGCTGTATGTGAGCCGCTCTGCGGTGCACATCACCGAAGGGCATTTGCGCGAAGCGGTGGCTGATTGCGACAAGGCCATCAAACTGGATCCCAACGATGCCGACGCTTGGTACAATCGCGCCTGCGCCGAATACATGGGCCGCGACAACGATGGGGCCATGCGCAGTTTGGGGCGTGCCGTGAAACTGAAAGGCGAGCATGCCGATGCGCTCTTCCTGCGGGGCGTAGTGCGTGGCGAACAGTACAAGGAAGCTGCTGGGATCGGCGACATCAAGGCTGCACTGGCACTGAACCCGAACATTCCCGGTGGCTGGATGAGCTTGGGCGTGCTGCTGTTCGAGAACAAGGAGTACGACGAGGCCATTGCGAGCTTCACGCGCCTGATCGATACGGAAGACCCCGAGGCCACCACAGCATACTACTACCGCGGGGAATGTTACTACCACATGCAGGACAAGGAGAACGCCTGCATCAACTACCGCCAAAGTGCCAAGGCCGGTGACAAGGACGCGCAGTTCATAGTGCGCAATTATTGCAACAGCGAAGCAGAGACGATCCCAAAGAAGCCGAGCAAGAAGCACAATACGGTGATCGAGTTCTAGGGGGAGAACCTGGCAGTGGGAAGTAACAGTGGACAGTTGGCAGTGGGCAGTTGCAGCGCGCGCTAGTTGTACAGGCTTATCCTGACAACGGACAACTGACAACACCACACGAGGAACGGTTCCTTCCCGCGCAACCGCGCCCGCTATCTTGGCCGCCCCACTCGCATGCTGGCGCTCATCCTCAAAGAGGTCCGCGGTTTCCTCGGCTCGCTCATCGGCCACATCGTAATTGCGGTGTTCCTACTGCTCACCGGCCTCGCGCTCTGGGTGTTCCCCGATAACATCCTGGATAGCGGCTACGCCGATATGGGCCCACTGTTCTATATGGCACCATGGGTCTTCCTCTTCCTGGTCCCGGCGGTCACCATGCGCAGTTTCAGCGAAGAGAGGCGCACAGGCACCATGGAAGTGCTTTTGACCAAGCCGCTCACCGAACTACAGATCGTATTGGCCAAATACCTCGCGGCCGTGTTACTGGTGCTGTTGGCCCTGGTGCCCACCTTGGTCTACGTGTGGTCAGTGGATCAACTCTCCACCTCGGTCACCGCCGTACCCGCCTCGCAGATCAAAGGCCGCTGGACCATCTTCTTCGTGCTCGCCGGGCTGAACGCCGCGATCACTCTGGTTTGGTTGATGAGGCGTGCGCGCAAACGCACTTGGAACCTGCCGGGTAAGATCCTTCGCACGGTGATCGCGCTGGCATGGATCGGCATCTTCGCGCTGGTGCTGCATTGGATGCTCTTCATCGGCGGGATCGACGGCGGCGGTACGTGGGGATCCTACCTCGGTCTCTTCCTGCTCGCAGCATGCTTTGCAGCTGTGGGCGTGTTCGCCTCGGCACTCACCGACAACCAGATCATCGCCTTCCTCATCTCGCTCTTCCTCTGTTTCTTCCTATACATGGGCTTCGACCTCATCGCCAACTTCGAAGTACTGGGTGCATTGGAAGGACCGATCAAATCCATCGGTATACAAGAGCATTACACGAGCATGAGCCGCGGCGTGCTCGATCTGGGCGACGTGCTCTACTCACTGGGTACCATCGCGATCTTCCTGTTGCTCACGCGTACCGCCGTCCAAAGCCGCACGTGGTAGAATGAAGCTTCGCAGCAAACGCCTCGGCGACCTCAGTGAACTGGCCATCGGCATCGGCATCGTGCTGCTGGTGCTCTTCATTACTTCCTTCGTGCGGATGCGGGTGGATCTCACGAGCGAGCAGCGATACACGCTCACGCCTGCCACTCGAAGCCTGCTCGATAGTCTGGATGATGTGGTGTACGTGAAGGTGTACCTGACCGGCGAACTTCCGGCGAACCTGAAACATCTGGAGCGCGCCACCAAGGACCTGCTGGACGAGATGCATGCGGTGAACCCCGGCCGCATCGAGTACAGCTTCGTGGACCCCAATGCCAGCGAGGACAAGAAGACACGCAACGAAGTGTACGACCAACTGGGATCGCAGGGGCTCAAATACACACGCATTCCCTTGGTGAAGAATGGGCTGCCGGATGAACTGATCATATTCCCTTGCGCGCAGCTCACCTTCAGGGAGAAGACCGTTCCCATCCAGTTGCTGAAGTCGCTCCTGTTCGCAAACGACCCCAACACCAACAAGGAGGATCCCGCCGTGGTGAACTCCATCAATAACTTGGAGTACGAGTTCGCCAGCGCTCTGCGCCAGGCCACCACCAAGCAACGTCCGCGCATCGCCTTCCTCAATGGGCATGGTGAACTGGATCCGATCCAAGTGGCGGACATTACGCACGCGCTCAGCGAACAGTACGAAGTGACGCGTGTGCGTATCGATGACCGCATTGACGCACTGAGCACCAAGAGCGAAGGAATAGCGGTGCGCACGAACCGCTTCGAAGCATTGATCATCGCCGCGCCGGACAGTGTCTTCAGCGATCGTGACCGGTACGTGATCGATCAGTTCGTGATGAACGGTGGCAAGGTGCTCTGGTGCATCGATGCCATGGATCCACAGTTGGACAGTTTGCGCGTGAACCAGTACAGCATGTCGGTGCCCTACGAACTGGGGATCGAAGAACTGCTCTTTGCATACGGCGCGCGGCTGAACAAGGACCTTGTCATCGATGAGATGTGCGCGCCCATCGAACTCTACACGCAGCCTTACGGCGACCAGCGCAAGTTGGAACGCTTCCCGTGGTACTTCGAGCCGGTGCTGATCCCACGAAGCGCACACCCGATCGTAGCGAACGTGGACGTGGTGCACACGCGCTTCCTCGGTACGCTCGACACCATTGGCACGGACGATGTGCGCAAGACCGTTCTGCTCACCACGAGCGAGAACTCCTTCGCGCAGCGCAATCCTGTGCGCGTGAGTTTGGCCATCGTGGAAAAGGACCAAGGCTTCGATCGACGCCGCACTTCATACATGCCCGTGGCCCTCCTGCTCGAAGGCCGCTTTACTTCGGCCTATCGCGATCGGCTGCCCACGGCGATCTTGCAGGACAACGACGTAGCCTACCGCGATCGCAGTCCGCGCACCATGCAACTGGTGATCGCTGATGGCAACGTGATCGAGAACCGCGTTGCCAGCAGCGGCCAGCCGTTCCCGCTCGGCTATGACCGCTACACCAACTCGCAGCTCTACGGCAACAAGAAGCTCATCCTGAATGCGATGAACTACATGCTCGGCGATAATAGCCTCATCCACATCCGCTCGCGCGCCATCACACTTCGCTTGCTGAAGAGCGAACAGGTGAAGGAGCACCGTAGGCAGTGGCAGGCTGTGAACGTGGTCTTCCCCCTGCTCCTTGCTCTGCTGGCCGGAACCGCCTATCAGTTCCATCGCCGACGCAGCAATCGAACCACAAGCGCATGAACCGTCGCATCATACTTCTGATCTTGCTGCTCGTGCTGGGCGCGATCGCCTGGTGGCTCGCCACAATGGGTCCCACGACCACATTGGACAAACCGCTAAGTGATTTCGCGATCGCCGACACCAGCCGCGTTACGCGCATCTTCATCACCGACAAGCAGGGTCGCAGTGTAGATGTGCGCCGCAGCAAGGAGTTCTGGATCCTCAACGGCAAGTATCAGGTGCGACAAGAGCTGGTCAACACCGCGTTGAGGACATTCCTGCGTGTGGAAGTGAAAAGTCCGGTACCAAAGAGTTCTGAGGACATGGTGTTACGCACCATGAGCAGTGCATCGTGGAAAGTGGAGATCTACGAAGGCAGCGATGAACCCGTGAAGAGTTGGATCATCGGCCATGCCACCAAGGATCACTTCGGCACGTACATGGTGCTGGAAAAAGCAGGCGAAGGCCGGAGCAATGTGCCCTTCATCATGGGTGTGAGCGGTTTCACCGGCGTGCTCAACACGCGCTTCCCCACTGATCCCGATGCGTGGCGCAGCACCGCGATCTTCCGTTACCGCGATCTGCACGAACTGGCCACTGTTGAAGTGGAGCACCCCGGCTTTCCGGGCATGAGCTATCGGATCGAGAACAGCGCCGACGGGCTTGTGAAGCTCACCGATCTCAGGGGCAACGCATTGCCCACCGATGCCGTGCTCACCAAGGGCGCACTCCTCTCCTTCCGCACCTTCGACTTCGAGTACTTCGATCGAAAGATGACCAAGGCCACGCGGGATTCGCTGCTGGCCGAAACGCCCAACTTCATCCTGCGCGCCACCCCGCGCGGCGCGGACAAGCCGCAAACCGTGAAGCTCTGGTACATGCCGTACGTAGGTGAGGAGCCACCCTTCGGCGAGCCGAAACCTTTGCACGATGCCCTGCGCATGCACGCCCAGATCGAAGACTCCATCATGGTGGTGGTGCAACGTCAGTTCACGGATCTAATGACACAACCCGCGAGCGCGCTCATGCCTTGAGCCGCAGCGGTTCCTGTGGATAACCCCCCGTTCTTGTTGAAAAGTGGAGCCTGCTTCCGGGGGTTCACCGGATAGCTTTGCCCGTCCCTGAAAAAACCCAGCTTTTCCCGATGAAATTCATCGTCTCCAGCGGCGCCTTGCTCAAGCAATTGCAGCTCCTGCAAGGTGTACTCGCCAGCAGCAACACCCTTCCGATCCTGGACAATTTCCTCCTGGAGATAGACGGCAAGCAGCTCACCCTCACTGCCAGCGATCTGGAAACCACCATCACGGCCACCATGCCTGTGGAAGCCAAGGACAAAGGCAGTGTGGCGATCCCGGCGCGCATCCTCTTGGATACGCTCAAGGCCTTTCCCGAACAGCCGCTCACCTTCAGCATCGATGGCAAGCACCACGGTGTGGAGATCAATAGCGAACAGGGCAAATACAAGATGACCGGCTTCAACGGTGCCGAGTTCCCCAAAAGCCCTGTGCTTGAAGGTGCAGCCAGCCTCACCATGCCCGGTGGGACGCTCGCAAAGGCGATCAACAAGACCATTTTCGCCACCGGCAACGACGACCTGCGCCCGGTGATGAGCGGCATCTTCTTCGAACTCACTGAGGAGGACGTGCGCTTCGTTGCCACCGATGCGCACAAACTGGTGCGTTACAAGCGCACCGATGTGCAATCGCCCAAGACGGCCAGCTTCATTGTGCCGAAGAAGCCTTTGAACCTGTTGAAGAACACGCTCGCAGGGAGCAACGGCGAGGTCACCATCGAGTTCAACGAGAACAACGCAGCCTTCCGCTACGACAACATCGTGCTGGTTTGCCGCCTGATCGATGGCAAGTACCCCAACTACGAGGCGGTTATCCCCAAGACCAATCCGAACAAGCTCACCATAGATCGCGCGACCTTCCTGAGCACCGTGCGCCGCGTGAGCATCTTCGCCAACAAGACCACCCACCAGGTTCGGTTGCACATCAACGGCAGCCAACTAGCTGTGAGCGCCGAGGACCTGGATTTCGCCAACGAGGCCAACGAGAAGCTCACCTGCAACTATGACGGCGAGGAGATCACCATTGGTTTCAACTCACGCTTCCTCATGGACATGCTGAGCAACTTGGAGACCGAACACGTGGTGCTGGAAATGAGCGCACCCAACCGCGCGGGTATCCTTCTCCCCGGCGAGGCGGGCGAGGCCGGTGAGGATGTACTGATGCTGGTGATGCCCGTGATGCTGAACAACTAAAGAGTAGTTGTGCGTTGTCAGTTCTCAGGCTGTTCACAGGGAACTCTACGGCGCTCTTGAGCCGACCGGACAACGGGCAACTGACAACTCCATGCCAACCCCTCGCTTGCGATCGGCCGGGATCTTGTTTACTTCGGTGCGTTCAACCTTTGACGCCATGAATCATATCACGATCGCCCTTGCGCTTTTCATCACCCTTAGCGCACACACCTGCAACGAAGGAGACACCGCCGTGACCAGCTTGCTGGACAAGAAGTGGGTGTTCCAAAGCCTTAACGGCAAAGCGGTTACCATACCGGATGGTGTGGACGCACCGTGGTTGCAACTCGCCGGCGACCGCCTCACGGGGTTTGGTGGTTGCAACAACCTCATGGGCGATTACAAACTGGGCGACGGCGTGATCAGCTTCCCAAATCTTGGCAGCACCAAGAAGTATTGCGAAGGCTTGCAGCCTATGGAGAACGAGATCAAGCAGGTTCTTGGCGCTGCCAATGGCTACGAACTGGAGGGTGGCCAGTTGAAGTTGATGAGCGGCGGAAAGGAAGTGGCCGTGTTGAAGTAGAAACGAGGTGTGCCACCGAGACTTCCGTATCCAACTCACGGATCCCATGTGGTGCTCATGTTCCCGGTGCCAGTTGACCCCTCTGCCAACTTCCGCTTCCACGCCAGCTCGGCATCGTTGACCTCATCGCCGGTATCTTCTTCCGCGTAGGGCGCAACTGCTTCTTCGGGTTCATCCTCCTCATCAGCGAAGGACGGTCGCGGGTCGCTCACAGCAGGTGGCACACGCCTGTGGATGTAGGCCAACGCAACACCAGTGATCCCGCCCCACAGGTGGCCTTCCCAACTCAGTCGCTCCACGATGGGGAAGATGCCCCAGATCAAACTTCCATAGAAGAATACCACGAGCAATGAGAGCGCCATGAGCGTTCGCTGTTTGCGCAGCACGCCGCTGAAGAAGAGGAAGCCTGCGATCGCATAGATCACGCTGCTGGCACCGATGTGGATGTTCGAACGGCCCATGAGCCACACGCCCACACCGCTCACGACCCAGCTGACGAAGACCACGCGCCCCGCCATGCGTGGGTAGAAATACATGAGGCACCAGCCGAGCAGCAAGAGTCCCGTGGTGTTGTCCAGCAAGTGGTTGAAGTCGGCGTGCAGAAGCGGAGCGGCAATGACGCCAACCAGTCCCTTCGCGGCACGCGGCTGTAGACCGTAATTGTTGAGCTGCCAGTCGAAGGCGCCATCGAGCAGCCAAATGGCCCAAAGGATCACCGCCCCCAGCAACGGCAAGAGCAACGCATTGAGCGCGCGGTGGCGAATGATGGGCTGGCCTGGAATAGGGACTTCCATGAGGCGAAGATTGACAATGATCGGGCCTGTGCCGCTAACGGGACAGATCGGCAGAACACACGGCAGCGCCAAGAATTGTGATCCGCGACAACGCCTGCAAGCGTGGGCCGATTACTTTGCGGCATGGCCTTCACTACCCGCATCCTCATACCACTGCTTCTGCTTGGCGTGATCGCCTGTTCGGCGCAGCAAGCGAACGAGCCTGAAGCGACGACCCGTCCACAGGAGGTGACACCGCCGAGCGAGCTTGCCCTGCTCATGCGGCACATGGCCGCGCACGCCGACAGCGTGAAGGTGGGCCTCGCACGCGGCGACAAGGAACTGCCCGCATTCCCGACGCAGATCCGCACGCTCTTTTCCGCCACGCCCACCAAGGACATGCACATCGACCCCATCACCTTCCCCACTTTCGGAAGGGACTACATGGAGAAGGTGAACGCACTGTACAAAGCCGCACGCACTGACAGGGCCATCGCCTACAACGCGCTGGTGATGAGCTGCGCGAACTGCCACAGCACGCATTGTCCGGGTCCGCTGATTCGGATAAAGAAGATGTACGTGGCTGTTGAGTAGTGTGCTTAGTTGTTCGTTGTCGGTTGTCAGGCTGTGGAAATCAAAACTCGCGCTGGTTGCATGAGCCAGCCTGACAACTGACAACAGGCAACGGACAACTATTCTCCCATCTTCGCCACATGGGCGAACGCACTCTCGACCGTCGCACATTGCTGTTGATCCTCGTGGCGGCACTGGGTTACTTCGTGGACATCTACGATCTCGTGCTCTTCAATGTCGTGAAGCGCGAGAGCCTGGAGTTCATACTCGGCGCCGGTCACCCTGAGATCAAGAGTACGGGCATCATGCTCTTCAACATACAGATGTTGGGCATGCTGGCAGGCGGCATCCTCTGGGGTGTGTGGGGCGATAAGAAGGGGCGGATCGCGGTGCTCTTCGGCAGCATCCTCCTCTACTCCATCGCCAACATCGCCAATGCCTTCACCTTCGACCTCACGACCTATGGCATCGTGCGCTTCATTGCCGGTGTTGGACTTGCCGGCGAACTGGGCGCGGGGATCACATTGATCGCCGAGACCATGCCGCGCGAGAAACGCGGAATCGGCACCATGATCGTGGTCACGGTGGGTGCGCTCGGTGCGGTGTTCGCATCGCTCGTTGGCGGACATGGGCAGGGGATCTCGGCCGCGATCGAGAATATCACCGGTCACGCGCTCATGAACTGGCAGGTGGCGTACGTGGTGGGTGGAAGCATGGGTCTGATGTTGCTCGCCTTGCGTGTGGGCACCTTCGAGAGCGGCCTGTTCAAGCGCACGCAAGAAGCCGATGTGCAACGCGGCAGTTTGAAGCTGCTCTTCAGCGACCGTGCGCGCGCGCTGCGTTACATCGCCTGCATCCTCATCGGCATTCCCATCTGGTACGTGATCGGTGCGCTGGTGGCCTTGTCGCAGGATGTCTTCGTGCCCGAGTTCGGGATCGACACCTCATCGCTCGACGCTGACGGCTTGAAGAACATCAACGGCACCGCGATCCGCTACTGCTATATCGGCCTAAGCATTGGTGATCTCCTCAGTGGCCTCTTGAGCCAGTGGCAGCGCAGCCGTCGCAAGGTGATCTTCATCTACCTCGTCCTCAACTTGGTGCTCACGCTTTACTTCCTCTTCGGCCTGCACGGCGCCAGCATAGACACCTACTACTGGATCTGTCTCCTACTTGGCATGGCCACCGGCTACTGGGTCATCTTCGCTACGGTGGCCAGTGAGCAGTTCGGCACCAATCTCCGCAGTACGGTGGCGATCACCGCCCCCAACTTCGTGCGCGGCAGCGTGTGGCCCATCACCGCGTTGATCGGCATGCTCACCGGTTCCATGGGCAACGTGTGGAGCGCGCTCGTCGTGGGCATGCTCTGCATTGGCGGCGCTTTCTGGGCGGTGAGCCGCATCACCGAAACCTTCAGCACGGATATGGATTTCGTGGAGCGCTGACCGTTCCTCGTTCACGGCATTGACCTGAGCAATGGACTGTTAGCTTCGATCATCAAATCATGCCATGATGAGGTCATTCCTCCTACTTGCGCTCTCACTCATCCTCACTCGCGGGATGGGACAAACGATCTGGTCCAACTACTTCAACGCTGCACCAGATTGGGTCATTGAACATGATGGTGTGGTGAGCCTCGATTGGCAGATCGGGGTCGGGCTGGAGAACACAGGGCCGCTGTTGATGGATCCCATCCAAAGCAGCACTGCCGCCACCGGTTACGCCATGCTGGACTCCGACGGGTTCGACAACCAGACCACGGACGAAGAGTTGGCGCACATGACCACTGCCCTGCCGATCGATCTGGCAGCAACGGCGAACGTGGGACTGACCTTTCAAACGAATTACCGAACCTCCAGCGCGGGAAGGTGTTTCGTTGTGGTGAGCATCGATGGGACTTTCGCCCCGATCACCAGCACCACGGACGTAAGCGGATTACCGAACGTGTTCGAGCTTTTCTCGAACATGCCGGACGGGGCCTACACAACGAATCCACAGCTCGTCCAGTTGAACATATCAGCGGTTGCCGCGGGCCAACCAATGGTGTGGCTGCGCTTCCTGTGGGCCGGCAATCACGGCTATGCATGGTTCATCGATGATGTGAAACTGATCGAACTCCCCGAGGCTGACCCGCAATTGCAAGCCGCGCATATCTCGAATTCCACCTTCGTCCAATACGTGGGCTCAACACCTGTATCGCAAACAGGGCCCGTGATGTACGTGGGTGGATCGGTGGACAACCAAGGCGCTTCGGACCAGAGCAATGTGTCGATCAACGTGAACGTGCAAGGACCGGTTCCCTTCGTTCACGATGTGCTCATGTCCGAGATCGCATACGGCGAAAGCGCCAGCCTCGTTGAGGCCTACGAGATCCCCACTCTTTCAACTGGGCTTTACGAGGCAACGTTCACGGCCTCTTCCGATCAGATCAATTCGGATGTGGACTTGGACAACAACATTGCGGTCAGACATTTCAGCATAACCGAAAATACGTACGCGCTCGACGGTATCGGAGTGGTCCCGAGTGGCAACCTCGTGCTGGGCTCCCTTGGCACAGCCACCTTCCCTGATTGCGAGGATGGCATGACGCTGTTCAGCTATATGCAGGTGAACGAAGAGACTGAGGTCATTGCAATGGAGGTGCTCCTTGCACCTGGGTCGGAGGCAGAAGGCTATGTGATCCTTGCTGTGTACGACACAACAGAAGTATTCGAATTCCAAGGTTTCTCACCACTCCTCTCATCGGATGTGATCGAAATAACTCCGGAAGCGATCGCCGCAGGTCGTGTCGAGGCGCTGATGCTATCAACGGTTGATCCGGTCGTTCTATCCCCTGGAGGCTACTTCTTGGGCGTGACCTTGTATAGCAACGGAGGCGCTAACACTATCATCATCAAAGACGACCAAACCTATCCGCAGCCCGCACTGGCAAGCCTCTTCTACCACCCTGGAGATGCGACCGTCTACTCAAACGGGAATGCACTTGCCGTGCGTGCACAACTTGGGGGGGCTCCGCCGTGCCATGCCGAGTACATCGCGACCCAAGCAACGGACGGCAACGGTGAACCTATCCCTTTCGTTGTGAACATCGTTAATACTAGCACCAGCCTTTCATCGAGTTACGACTGGATATGGGACTTCGGTGATGGATCCACCTCCACCGAGGAATTCCCATCCCATGACTACGTGACGAATGGCCCCTATAACCTGTGCCTAACAATATTCGGCGCGTTGGGTTGCAGCGATCAATACTGCGACGACATTTCAGTGGATGACAGCGGACTGTTCACACGCGCCGAGGGATTCACCATCCATGTGATCCCCGCCGGAACGGACTTCATCCCTGAAAGCAACGATGAAGCGCACATAAGACCATGGCCCAATCCGGTCGTGGACGTGCTCCATTTCGATCAGGCTCCGTACTCGGGATCGCGCGATGTTGTGGTGACCGATGCGCTCGGCGCTGTTGTGCTTCAACAACGTGTGAAGGGCGGGCAGATCGACGTGAGCGAACTACGGCCGGGCAGCTACGCGTTGCGCGTGGATGAACGGACAAGGCCCTTCGTGAAGATCGACTAGATCGTTCCGGGTGGACATGGATCTGGTTGAAGACTAGATCTCTTCTTCCGCTGAAGCTCCCCCGCTCATCAGCGAGCCAAGCACATCGCCGAAGCGCACGCTGCCCACGAGTGCATTGCGACCGATGCGACTGTGCTCCGCAAGACCGTGCAGGACGAACTCCATCCAGAGCGGAACTTCCTCCGGCCGCAAATAGGGATGGTCCTTCGAAACACGTTCCTTCAAGCCAGGTACGGCGTTCAGCGCGGCGTGGTAGTCCTTGTCGGGTGCATCCAGAAGCAGATCCACATCGCGCACATCGAACCAAGCGATCAGCTCCGCGAAGGGATCGTTCATGGGGCGCTGTGCGGAAGCCTTCCCTTGACGTCGCGCTTTCACAGCTTCCGGGAAGAGTTCCTTGAAAACGTTGCGTACCGAAACGCTTAGCAGGTGC
>JBKJPT010000050.1:0-10406 GCA_046595075.1 Flavobacteriales bacterium | reverse complement strand
CCAGCGATGATGAACAGGGGAACCAGCCCCACGACCACCTTCACGCCGGTGATGGCGCCGTGCCTGAAACTTACACTGCGCGTGTAGGTGCCGGGGAAGAGCATGCCGTTGCCGAGGCATAGGCCAGCGCCGCCAGCGATGATGATGGAACTGATCTCCAAGGTGCCGTGCATCCAGATCGTGAGCAGGCTCTCAGTGAGCACTCCTTCCTGATGGAAGAAGTACTGGAAGGCCCCCACCATGATCCCGTTGAACAAGAGCATGAGCCCCGGTGCGAAGCTGGTGAACAGACCGGCGATGAAACAGTAGAACGCAACGCGGATGTTGTTGATGGTGATCATCAGGAACATCGAGCCTGCATCCTGACCGCCATAAACTGCCATGGGTTCGCCGTTGCGGATGTTCTCCATGGTCATGTCCACGTATTCATCGCCCAGGATCAAACGCACGAAGCTTGGATCGTGCGCCGCGCTCACCGCACCGATCAAAGCGGCCACGGCAAAGACAACGAACGACCACATCAAATTGATGCGCGCGGCCGCCAATGCAAGGGGCACTTCTTGCGCCCAGAACCGCAGGAAGCGCCCGCGCGGCTCGCGTTTGTTGCGATAGATGTGCTGATGCAGGCGCACGGCCAAGCTGTTGAGGTACACCGTCACCTTGCTCTTGGGGTAGAAGGTCTGTGCGTAGCCGAGGTCATCGTTCAGCTGGATGTAAAGCTCCGAGGCCTCGTCGCCGCTGAGCTTGTGCAGCCCCGTGACCACTTGCTCCAAGCGTTGCCACTTGGCCTGATTGCGTTGAATGAAGGCGGCTTCGCGCATGATGCGTTCAAACATAGGCAGGCGGGGAGTACCCTTGGTAGATCCGTGCGACAGCCATGCCGCAGTATTTTACGCCCATGAACGAGGTTCGGATCGAGACCGCCCAGAACGTGGTGGTGCGGCACGAAGTGGCCGGTGTCGGGAACCGCATTGCGGCCTATTTGCTCGATGCGGTGATCCTCGCAGCATGGATCATCGTCTGGGCTTTGCTCTTGATCTTCACTCAACCTGGCGAGGATGTGGCGATCATCGTTGCCGTCACCATCATTGGCATACCGTACGCGTTCTACCACCTGATCTGTGAGTTGGTGATGGACGGGGCCAGCATTGGCAAGCGCGTCATGAAGATCAAAGTGGCGCGCATGGATGGTGGCCATCCGCGCATCGGACAGTACATCCTGCGGTGGTTGTTACGGCCCATCGATGGCATCTACGGCCTTGGTCTAGTAGTGGTGCTCGTCAACGGCCGCGGCCAACGACTGGGCGACCTCGCGGCAGGTACCACGGTGATCAGTTTGAAACAGCGCGTGGAATTGCACCAGACCTTGATGACGCATGTGCCACCAGAACACCAGGTGCGCTTCCCCGAAGTGGTGCGCCTCACCGATGCGCAGGCCGCCATGATCAAGGAGGTGATCCAGACCATGTACGCGGGTAACCGCTGGCAACTGGTGGAGGAGATGGCTGATAAGGTGCGTCGCGCCATCGGTAACAACGGCGACGGATTGAAGAGCACGGAATTCCTGCGGATAGTCCTGAAGGACTATGTGTTCCTCACCGGGCAACAGGGGAAGTAGGCTGCGCTCAGCGCAGATCGTTCACCTCAACTCCCGGGTACTTGGCCTTGTCGAACGTGAAGATAGGATCGGCGAGCACGGAGTTCGCAGCGAATTTCTTCAATGTATAGGTGACCACGTTGCCGTCCTTGTAGAGCACTTCTATGCTGCGCGGTTCGCCCTTGGCCTTGTCCACGGTGAGCACCACGGTGTGGTAGGGCTTCTTGGTTGCGTCGAGCGGGAAGAGCTTCACCACCTGCGTCATCACGCCTGCGGCATCAGCCTTTTCTTCCACGAACTGGCTCTTGAAGCCTTTCTCGTACTGCGTGAATAGTTTGCTGGGATCCAACTCCTGGTCCATCTCGGCAGGGTCGCTCAGGTTAACCTCGTTGGTCTCGCTGCTATATGTGTATAGCGTGGTGCCGTCGTTGATGATGGTGTTCTTGTCCAGCACCAAGCGGAACTTCTTGCCCTTCACTTTCATGGTACCCTGCTGTTTCAGGTCCAACTTGTCGCGGGTGCTCTTCAGATGACTGGTGAATTCGGCCTCGAAGCTGGTCCAGGTCTTCGCCTGCGTCATCAGCCGGTCCACGATGGCCTTGCTCTTGGGGTCGTCCTGCGCTTGCACGCTGGGTAGGGTGATCAACAGCGATGCGGCGAGGAGGAGCAGGTTCTTCATGTGGGGTGCGAAATTATCCAGCCGCAGTTGCCAAAGCGCGTGCCACAGGGGAAATTACCAATGGCCAAATGCCGGTGCGCAGTTGCAGCGGGCAGTAGCAGTCGGCATTTGGGCCACAGCGTTGTAAGGAATACGGCCAGCCGCCAATTGGAAACTCATGTCGTCCATACTCGCCAACTTGCCTCTGCCTGTGCCTCCAACATGGCCATGCCGTTGCAGGTAGTGGCGCCCCGAGCCTTTGCTTCACGTAGGAATAGCGTTTCCTCCGGGTTGTAGACCAGGTCTATGACCACATGGCCGTTGCCGATCGCACCTAACTGAACGGGGGGAAGCGTGCCCACTTCGGGGTACATGCCCAACGGTGTGGTGTTGATGATCAGCTTGCACACGTCAACCAGTATCGGCTCCAGAAGTTCCCAGGTGATGTCGCCACGTTCACGATCGCGGCTCACCGTACGGAACTTGATACCGAGTTCCTTCAGCACGTACACCACGGCACGGCTGGCGCCACCGGTGCCCAAAACCAAAGCACGTGGCTTGGATCCGTTCAACAAGGGCAACAGCGTTCTTCGGAAGCCTTCAACGTCGGTGTTGTAGCCGATGAGTTCTCCGTTGGTGATGCGGATGGTATTCACCGCACCCACTGCCCCAGCTAGCGGATCCAAATGATGCAGGTAGGGAACCACGCTCTGTTTATACGGAATGGTCACGTTAAGCCCGCGCAGCTCCGGTGTATCGGCGATCAGTTGCGGGAGTTGATCGATCGAAGGCATCTCGAACGGATCGTAACGGTGATCGCTGAGACCTTCGCGATGGAACTTCTCGGTGAACCAGCGCTGACTGAAGGAATGGGAGAGGGGAGTGCCAATGAGCCCGAAGCGTACCACGCGTTGGGCAACGCTCATCCCTTGCGCGTATTGCGGCGGTGGCGTATGAATTCAACCAGCATGGGCAGCACACTAAGGCCGACGATGCCGAGGATCACCGTTTCGTAGTTCTTCTGCACGAAGGGATGCGTACCGAAGAGGTAGCCCGCGGTGAGCAATAGACCGATCCACAACGCTCCCCCGGCCACATCGAAGGGTAGGAACCTGCGCTTGTAGTCCATGGCGCCAATGCCCGCGACGAACGGCGTGATGGTGCGTACAATGGGAACGAAACGCGCAATGATGATCGTCTTCACACCGTACTTCTCGAAGTAGGAGTGGGTCTTGTCGAGGTGCTTCTGCTGCACGAGATCACGCCCGAACGTGCGCCACTTCACCACGCGCGGGCCAAAGAAGCGGCCGATCCAATAGTTCAGGTTGTCGCCCAGTACGGCAGCGGCGAAGAGCAGGCCGAACAGTGTGGCCAGATCCAGTGTGGGATCAGCACCGGCCGCTAGTGTGCCTGCGGCGAAGAGCAGCGAATCACCCGGGAGGAAGGGCATTACGACCAACCCTGTTTCTACGAAGATGATGGCGAAGAGCAGCGCATACACCAAGTTGCCGTGCGTGGCGATGAACGCATCGATGACGGACTTGGGATCCTTTAGCAGATCGAGCAGGGCGTGAACGAATTCCATGGGATCAATCGCAGTGCAGGGCGGGTTCCACTTCGGCGGCGTATGCACTGATCCCGCCTTGAAGATTGATGAGATCGCTGAAGCCATAGCGCGACTCGAGCGCTTGGATCACCGCAGCGGCACGGTTGCCGCTCTTGCAGTGCAGGATCACGGGTACATCGCGACGGATCTCGCTGACGCGTTCCACGATCTCGCCCATGGGGATCAACGTGCCACCGATGGTGCAAGCCTCCGCCTCGTACGGTTCGCGCACGTCGATGAGCTGGTGCGGGGCGCCGCTTTCACGCATGCGCTTCAGTTCGGTGGCTGTGATCGTTCTCATCCGGAGGAGTTGTCCGTTGCTAATGGTCAGTTGTCTGGCTGAGCATGCTGAAGCCCTGACCACTGCACACTGTCCGTGACAGGTGTATTCTAACCCACGCTCTTCACTTGCCTCAGTTTCTCGGCCATCTCTTCCGGCAGGTATTGGAAGAAAGTGTCGCCACGCAATCCGAGGCGCAGCGTTTCCAGCGCGATCACTTCCTCACCCGCGATGTTGCCCAAGTTCACGTTGGCACCCAGTTGCTTAATGAACCACACTTGCTGCGATTTCTGCGGTGCTTCCCATAGGATGTCCTTGCCGGCCACCTTGGCAAGGATGCGGTTCACCAACGCGGTGTGCGCATGGCCGCTGGGGCGGTAGATCCCCACTGTGCCGCTCTCTCGTGCTTCGGCGATCACCTTCCAGCTACCGGCATCGAGTTCGGTGCGCATCATGCTCACCCATTTCGCCGGACTGATAAGGATGCCGCTTTCCTTGCTGCCCACCTCGCTAAGCACGGTGTAGTGCTTCGCGAGATCGGTAATGTACTTGCACTTTTCCTTCTCGGGCATGCTGATGGAACCGTCGCTCACCTCCACGGTGTCCAGGTCCAAGTGATCCATCAGCTTGCGATAATCCTTGTACTGGCCGCGTGCAATGAAGGCCTCGAAGAGGGTGCCGCCGAGGTACACGCGCATGTTCGCCTTCTTGTACAGGGCGATCTTTTCCTTCAGGTTCGGCGTGACGAAGGAGGTGCCGAAGCCGAGCTTCACCAGATCGATCAGGTCGCCACTACTGCTCAGCATGTCCTCGGCCTGCCGCAGGGAGCAGCCCTTGTCCATGACCATGGTCAAGCCATCCTCGCGCGGTTTTGTGGTGCGTACGGGGATGTGCGAAAGGGCGTAGTTCATGGTTGTTTGTACAGATCGAGCAGGTGGATCACCTGCGGCATGCTCGCTGCCTCGGGGTAATGCTCCAACAATTGCACATGATCGGCGTGATCGGCGATCAGCGCCTCCTCCAACTCCAACAGCGCCTGTTGTTCCTGCCCGGCGCGCAACAAGTAGCTAACGAGCCGGTACCGGTAGCGCCCGGTCAACTTGTGCACTTGTTCGCCCTCGCGCAATTTCTTCGCCGCCGCTTCAGGCCCTTTCAGCCCCAGTATCAGATCGGCGTGGTCCAGCCAGCCGTCCAAGCTCTCGGGCTCCAGTTTGTTCAAACGGCTGTATGCGTTCAGCGCTTCTTCAAAGCGTTCAGCGCGGCCCAATCCGTTGGCGTAGTAGTACCACGCATCGCCGTGCTCGGGGGCCAGCTTCACCGCCATCTCCAGGTCTTTCACTGCTTCTGGCAAGTGGCCTTGAATGTCTTTCACCACACCACGGCCGATCCATGCATCCACCCAGTTGGGGTCCAAGGCAAGCGCCTGGTCGTAGTGGATCAAGGCCTGCTCGAAACGCTCCATCTTCTCGTAGCATTCACCTATGTAACTGAAGGTGATCGCTTGGGGGCCGTCGTTGCTCAACGATTCCTGGTAACAATCGATCGCGCGTTGATACTCGCCCATGAAGAGCAGGTTGCGCGCCTTGCTGAAGTACGCCGAACTGAACTTGTCATCGATCGCCAAGCAGAGGTCGAGTGCTTCGTTGCTCTCGTCGAGCCGCTCCAAACGTGCGAGCGCGTTACCCAGGTTGAACCACGACACGAAACTGTACGGGTGGTCGTTGGTGAAACGCTTGAAGAAGGACACGGCGGACTGATGCGCATCGGCGAGATCGTAGCAGTAGGCCAACTCGTACAGCACGGCCTCGTTCTCGGGATTGATCTCCAACGCTTGCTTGAGGTGATCGATCGCCTGATCGTAGGCTTCGAGGTTCTCGTACTCGAAGGCGAGATCGAGCAGGATGTCGTCCTTGCCTTCGTCGGCAAGTTCCAATGCGCGCTTGTAATGCTCCACCGCGCGGCGGTAGTTGCGTAGTTGGCTGTAAATGCCGGCCTTGTGCAAATGCACTTCCTCGTTGAAGGGCTCAAGCTTGCCGATGGCGTCAAGCACTTCCAGCGCCTTGTTCAAGCGGCCCATGTTCATGAGCACCACCGCTTCGCTGAACATGATGTCCAGCGATCCCGGATGCTGTTGTTGCGCGAGATCGAGCACCTCCTTGGCGCGGCGTGCATCATTCTGCTCCAGGTAATGATCGATGATCAGTTCGAACTCCTCCACATCGAAGAAGAGCCGGTGATCGCGATCGAGCATGGCCTCATAGCGCTGCACGCAACCCCGTTGGGCGTCGCGGTCGGGAAAGGGTTGGTATCCGTCGTTCATGCAAAAGGCCTGGGTGGAGGACCTTGCCGGACAAAAATAGGTGAAGGCATTGCGGGGCGCTCGCCGCACCATGCGCTTTTGAACAGACGAGGGTGCATTGCAACGTGCGGCCGTCCAGCTTATTTCATTGCGTGTGTCGGTGGCAGGTGCAAAGCCACCTACCTTGCGCCCAATTCCCCGGTGCTTTTGCCGGGTTACAACAAGTTCCGGCTAGAACGGGACATAATACAAGAAGTACAATGTCAAGTGGTACAGTGAAGTTCTTCAACACGGAGAAAGGTTTCGGTTTCATCACACCTGATGAGGGCGGCAAGGATGTCTTCGTGCACAAAACAGGGACCCGTGAGCCCATTTACGAAGGTGACAAGGTCACTTTCGAAGTGGAGCAAAGTCCCAAAGGCCCGAACGCGGTGAACGTGTCCAAGGCCTAAGGGAGATCCCCTTCAACGATAGCTGCGAAGCCCTGGCGAAAGCCGGGGCTTCGTCGTTATTTGGGTTGGTGGCGCAGAGCGGAACCAGTTTTCCAGCCAGGCAGATAGAAGCAGGCTTGGAGAGGAACTCCGCTGCCCCCTATACCGCCCTCGCCGATCAACTTAATCCGAGCAGGCTTGAAGGCATCGTGGAAGGCGTTCATGCCCGGTAGGGGTAGTGCGCGATTTACCGCTTTTCACCACGATGACTGTGACCATGATACCGCGCTTCACGACCAAGTCCACTTCACGATCGCCGTCAAGCCAGTAGTAGACCTCGTAACCTTCGTCGCGGAGCCGTGTATCAGGTGCGCGCCCACTGCGCTTTCTACCATGCGGCCCCAGCGCGCCGTTTCCTTCTTTGCTTGCGTCAACGTGATGCCCATGGGCGCAGTATGCAAGACTGTGTCATGCACCATCCACTTGAGTGTGCTCGCGCGCTGCCTTAACACTTGGCCCGCGTATTTGCGCAATGGTGTGAGCAGCCCCACCGAAGTGGTAAGCTCGCCGTACCAACTGACCGTTGTGGTGTTGCCTGCGTTATGGAGTTGGCCGAGCAACTTCGTAATGGACAAGACCCGGCGCATCATAACGTGATCTTACGCCGCAGCCCTCTCCTTCCTGGCCGCGATCGTCTTCTCCACTTCAGCGATGGCACAACGGGAATGGCTGCCTTCGACTGTGTCAACGCAAGGGCGAACCGGGAATGGCACCGCTTAGCATGGTTGAACCATCGGTCGGGCGGAAGATCCAGTAAAGCAGGCCCTGACCGGGTCGAGGCATGCTCGCTTCCTGCCGATCAGATCCGTTGATCGTTACTGAAAACACTTCTCTTCCAAGTACGTCCACTATCGAAAGTTCACCGCGCAGGCCCGTCGTGTTCTGCACGATCAAATAATGCTCATCCCAATAAGGCATCAGCGCTCCTTGGGTCGCGTACTGCGTAGCCACCTGTGTCGCGAGGGCGGGTCCGAGACGACCCACCCAAAGATCGTCAGAGCCCACGAGGCTGATGGTATCGAGCGTCATGTCCGCATTGAATTGCCCTGCAGCGTAAATGCTGTTGCCGGCATCATAGGCCACGCTCATGGCATTGTCGCTGAACGTGCCACCATTGCCTTTGGCGGAGATGAAATTCCCCAGGCTATCCAGCTCCGCCACGTAGAGGTCGTTGAAATTGTTGACCGGCGCGGGAAGGCTCACTCCATCCAGCGCGGTGCCCGCAAGGTTGTAAGTACCTGCGCAGGCGATGCGGCTGCCGTCAGCCGACAGATCCATCCCATACACCTCCATGTAAGCCGTGGCGCCGGCGGGATTCACCCAAAGCCATTGCCCGGTCCCGCTCAGCTTGGCGATCCATAGATCATTGTTGGGCGGGAGCGCGGTTACCGTGAACGGTCCGAAGGTGGCCGTGTTCCTGAAGGTGCCCATGACATACACGTCCCCTGTGGCCGTCGCCTGCAGACCATATCCCTTATCCCAGTGACTTCCACCGGCCTGCACCGCCCATTCCCATACACCGGCAGAATTGAGTTTGGCGATGAACGCATCGTAGTAGTTCGTCCCATCGAACAGCTCGAACGAGCCGAAGGTGCCGGTATCGTGGAAGCGCCCGGTGAGCACCAAGCTATTGTCGGACAGCACGTCCATGGCATAGGCATCGAGCGATCCAATTCCACTGGTAGCCATGGTGTTCCACAGCGGCACCCCTGCGCCTGTGAATTTGTGGACGTTGACCCTCTGGATGCCGCATTGCAACAGGATGTCATCATTGCCGTCCACTTCGACCATCCATCCCTGGGTGCTCAAGGTCGTGGGGCCGGGCACGGTGCTCAGCCAAGTCCAGTCACCCGATGGGGAAAGCCCCGCGACAAAGGCCTGGTACCCGAAGGCGTCCCCGGGAACGGTGAAGGGCCCGAAATAGGAATCGTTTCCATCGTGGTAGACGAAACCAGACACGATGATCTCCCCGGTGGACCGGTAGGCGACACCGAAGATCTCCATGTCCGCGGTGTTGTGCGCTTCAGCGGTCCATTGCACGGATCCATCAGTGGGATCCAACTGCTGCACGAACACGTCGGTCTCACCGCTGCTGACGAGCGGGGTGCCGTGCGCGTCGATCGTGCCTTCGTAGGTGCCCAGCAGATAGAGCTCGCCTGTGGGGGAGACGTCGGTCACCCCGTAGTCCGTGCCGGTCGAGCCAGCGTCCCAGGCCCAGGCCCAGTCCAGAGATTGACCGCGACCATTCGAGGCCAGAAACAGGACACTTAGGAGGAATGGAATGCAGCGCATGGTTTTCAAGGTTGACCAAAAGACGGAACCGATCTAGATGGTTGTTTAGCCCCATCTCTGCAAAAGTCACCAGGATCGCCTTGATCCCATGTACAATGGCTTGGAATTACGCCGTCACCTCCACGGTTTTCTTCGCCGCGATCGTCTTCTCCACCTCCGCAATAGCCCGCTTCGTCTTCAGCAACGAATCCGGCGTAACGCTGATGGAATCGATGCCGAGTTCGACTAGGAATTGCGCGAAGTCAGGGAAGTCGCTGGGGCCTTGGCCGCAGATGACCACTTTGGTGGCTGTGCGTTTGGCGGTTTCGATCAACAGGTTCACCATGGGAGTTACTCACAAAGCCGACCGCCGCCGCTTCAATCGACCGATCACCCAACTGATGACCAAGCCCCAGACCAGACTGTTCAGTATGAATGGAAGATGTTCCAGCGGAAAGCCTCTCCATCCCTTGGGCCATATGGAGATCAATGGCTTGACCAGAGGGAGCATGAGGAACTCGCTTAGACGATCCAATATTCTGGAAGCAATCGATGGCTCTTCTAGTGAATCGAAGTAGGTCATGCCGACTGAAAAGGAGGATGCGAACACTCCTATCTGGACGACAAAGTGCAAGAGACTAAGCAGGAGTATGCGACGGATATTCACCGGACCAAGGTAGCAGCCGAACTACGCCGTCGCCTTTTTCAGCCGACCCTAGCCTTGATGGAGGCGGCCTCCTTCTTCCACGCGATCGTCTTCTCCACCTCCGCAATAGCCCGCTTCGTCTTCAGCAACGAATCCGGCGTAACGCTGATGGAATCGATCCCCAACTCCACAAGGAACTGCGCAAAGTCGGGGAAGTCGGAAGGACCTTGGCCGCAGATGCCCACTTTGGTGCCGGTGCGTTTCGCGGTCTCGATCAGCAGCTTCAGCATCGCCTTCACGGCCGGGTTGCGTTCATCGTAGAGATGTGAAACGAGTGCGCTGTCGCGATCGAGGCCGAGGGTGAGCTGCGTGAGGTCGTTACTGCCGATGGAGAAACCATCGATGTGCTTGGCGAAATCCTCGGCAAGGATGATGTTGCTCGGGATCTCGGCCATGAGGTAGAGCTCGAGGCCTTCCTTGCCGCGCTCCAAGCCGTACTCTTTCATTACACCCTTCACCTTCACGAGCTCTTCCACCGTGCGGCAGAAGGGCACCATC
>JBKJPT010000200.1:0-5202 GCA_046595075.1 Flavobacteriales bacterium | reverse complement strand
GTGTGGATCCGGGTCGTGCCCGCTCCAACCCCATCGCATTCAACCTGCACCCTATCGTTCGCCGGGTTCGGGAAGATCGTGATTCGATCCTGCGCGTTATTGTTCACGTCCGTACTGAACTCAGCCATGAGCACGCTCGGCTCGGTGATCACCGGCGGGTTGAAGTCGAAGTAGATGTTGGCGATGTTCTCAATGGCCGTGCCCGCTAACAAAGGCAAGTGCGGACGAATGCGGAAGCTGATGAGCCCATGGCTCAGCGGCTCGTTCGCATTGCTATCGGGCAGCAGGATGTTCGGGAAGATGAACTTGAGCGTGCCCTGCCCTTGCAAGTTCCAAATGTGCGCATGCGAAGCCGTCACCAACGAAATGGTCGCGGGGTCCAACTCAGCGGGCAACGTATCCGTGACCACGATGTTGAAGGCCGTGTCCGTTCCCGTGTTCTGGAAGCGGATCACGTAATCGACCCAATCATCCTCGTCGATGAAGTAGAGCGAGGCGCTCTCTCGTGTGCTCGTGTAAGCCGTCTTGTCGTTGGGGTCATAGCTGCCGGTCACAGTGATCACGGCATTCGTGGTGTTGTTGCTCAGGTCGCCATCGGTATTGGCGCAACTCACCGTTGCGCTCGCGAGCAGGTCAGTGCCGATCAAGCCCACATCAGGCGGCACTTGCAGCCAGATCTGGTACTCGCGTTCCTGGAAAATGTCCAACGAGGTTTGGCTCCAGGTGATCGTATTGCCTACCACGCTCCCGGTCGGCCACGCGCTGATGAAACTCACCGCAGGATCGAAAGTGAAGGTGGTGGTAGTGGCACCGCTGGCCGATGAAGAGAGGTTCTGCACGATCATGCTATAGAGCAGCTGGAAACCCGGACGCGCAGGCCCGGATGCCATCCCTATGTCGACATCGAGCGGGATCGTGGGCTGGTGCCCAATGTGCGTATTGACTGTATTGCCATTCACCGTGGCGGCTGCCGGGCAGCTCTGCACCACTGCTGCGCCACTGGTGGTGAGCATGTAGGCTCCGTTCGGGACCACCACGGAATAACCGCCGCCGGTGCCGCTGTTCACATAATACGGCCCGGGCTGCACTTCCACGATCAAGTTCGATGCGTTCGCCTCGGTGTCGATGCAATCGCTGTTGTAATCCATGTAGGTGCTTCCGGTGATGCTCCCGCACGTAGGGCCATAGTTGGGTATGGTAACGAGGATGCTGTCCGACTTGCACCCGCCGCCTTGAAGCAGCGAGTACGTTAGGCCCAGCCGATGCATGAGCCAGTAGTTGCCCGGCTCAAGGTTGTTGAAGGAGAACAGATCAGGCGCGATCCATGCAAAGCCCGGATCGAAATCGTACTCGCCGCTGCCCTCTGCCTTCAACACATAATAGGTATCGTTGGTCGGTACGGCTGAACTGCTGAAGGTGACCATGCCCGTAGGCACATTGGCGCAGGAGCCCTGCACATCAACCACGGCGAAGCTGGGCCACGATGCGATCGGGAAACCAGCCGTGAAGCTTAAGGTACCGGGGCACCCGTTCACGTCCCAAAACGTCACCACCTGTCCGCTTCCCGGAGCTATCGGGCCAAGATCCAGATAGTAGTTGCCCGGACCTGCGGGGGGCGGCACCAGATCGATGATCCCCTGCGACGCGGTCCATGGGCTTACGTCGGCTGGTATTCCGTCCTGCCACGGTGTGAAGAAGAACTCGCGATAGTTCTGTCCGGGGCAGTACGCATGAGGGAAGTTGTACGTCAACGCTCCGTAATCCTCGGAGATCACCGTGGCCTGCTCGGTCACTTGCGTCCCAATGAAATCCGTTACCGTCACCGTGTAGGTGCCTGGCCCAAGACCTGTAAGCACCTCGGTGGTCTCACCACCGTCCCAGAGGTAGGTATAGGGCGGCACGCCGCCTTGCGCACCAGCATAGACCGATCCATTGGCATAGGTGCACGTTTCGTTCTGTACTTGCATCACCACGCTGAGAGCGTTCGCAGCGATGCTGACCGACGAGAGCGTGAGGAAGGCGATGGTCCTTTTCATGACACTATTGTTTGATGATCCGTTGGTTGACCACCGCACGGTTCGTCAGTTCGGTCTTGATCACGTATACACCGGCATTCAGCGCCGTGAGGTCAAGCGTTGCTCTTGCGCTCCGTGGCGTTGCGGTCATCACCTCCCTCCCATCCATCGCCAGCACACAAAGTCGATCCATCGATCCTTCGCCTACGCTCACGATCACCACATCATTCGCCGGGTTCGGCACCACCTGTAGCACGCTGCCACGCGCTTCGTTCACGCCCGTGCTGAACTCCGCGACCAGCACGCTCGGCTCGGTGATCACCGGCGGGTTGAAATCGAAGTAGATGTTGGCGGTGTTCTCGATCACGGTGCCGGGCAACAGCGGCAGGCGCGGACGGATACGGAAGCCAACGAAACCGTGGCTCATCGGCTCATTGTAGGTACTGTCCGGCAGCAGGATATTCTGGAAATAGAACTTCAAGGTGCCCGCGTCGCGAAGCTCCCACGAGAAGGTGTGTGAAGAAGCGCCCATGATCAACGTGGCCGGATCGAGCGTGCTCGCGAGGGTATCGGTGATGAGAATATTGAAGGCCGTATCCGTTCCCGTGTTCTGGAATCGGATCGTGTAATCGATCCACTCGTCCTCGTCAATGAAGTACTGTGAATCGCTCAATGCAGTGCTGGTGCGCGCGGTCTTGACGTTCGGATCGTAGCTGCCCGTGACCGTTGTAGCAGCCGCGGTCGTGTTGTTCGTCATGTTGCCGTCCGCGGCCACACTGCTCACCGAAGCAGAATTCAACAGGACGGTACCGATCAAGCCGGGGTTCGCAGGCACGGTGAAGTGCACGGAAACTCCGCGGTACTGCCAACCCAGCATTTCGGGCAGGCTCCAAGTGATCGTGTTACCCGCAACGTTCGTTGGCGCGGGCACGGCATTGAGGAAGGTGAGCACCGGGTCGAATGACATGGTAAGCGTGATGCCACCGCTCGCGTTCGGCGTGAGGTTCTGGATGCTCATACCGCTTTGTAACTGGAATCCCGGACGGGCAGGACCGGTGCCCAAGGAGACCACGAGATCCAGCGACACCAAGGAGGTATCCGGCAATGGCACATTCACCGGTACGGTGGAAGCGGTGATCGTGAACGGAATGGGTCCTCCCGTGCAATGCTCTTCGATCGAAGGGCTTATCTGCTGCAAGGTGTATGCGCCGGGAACCAGGCACGCGATGTAGGTTCCCCCGACCAATTGCACGTACGTAGGCCCCGGCATTATCTCCACGAAGCCATAGGGCACGGCGGTCTCGCCGTTGTTCTGGCAGTTCTCGTTGTAGTCCATGAACGCGGCCCCGTTCACCGCGCCGCAGTCGGTGCCCAAACTGGGAATCGTCACGGGCAACAGGTCCACGCAATCGCCCTGCATGTTCTGGAAGCGACGCTCGACGAAGTAGTTTCCCGAAGACAGACCAAGCTCCAACTCCACGTTCTGGTCCGGCAGGGGATTGGCAAAGAGCGGATGACCCGGCACGATCTGCATGCTCTCGTCCAGTAGCGTCGCGTTCCATAGCATTGTGTGTGCACTATTGAACTCGTATCCGACGTTCACGGTCATGCTACCGGCCGTCATGCCTTCGCAGCTCGGCATCGTGCTCACCAAGCTCATAGGGCCCGGATCGCTACTAAATAGGGCAAACGACCCTGTGGATAAGGTGGCCACACATCCGTTGCCATCGGTGACGTTGGTAATGAACTGGTCCCAACCATCGCAGAAGCCGACCCAAGCCGAATCTTCGGGGTTCAACGGGAGGCCGGTGATCGGTGGGTTGGTGAAGCTGAATGGTGGCACCAGGTTCTGGGGCATCAGGTACTCGTAGTACCAGAAGCCATGGTTGCAGAGTCCGTGACAGCCGTGCAGGCCGGCACCGGGACCATTATACTCCAGGGTTGGGCTGACCAAGTTGATGATGGTCACCTGCCCGGTAACCTCATCGCTCACCGCATCAGTAACAGTGACCGAATAGATACCTGCGACCAGGCCGGTGATCGTTTGCGTGACCTCACTGTTGCTCCAGAGGTAGGTATAGGGTGGCGTTCCACCGGAAACATAGGCGACAGCGCTACCGGTGGGATTACCGCAGGTGGCGTCCAAGCTGGTCAATTGGACGGACAGGACCGCGTTCGCATCCATGGCGAAGACACATGCGAGAGCAGCGATCAGTGTACGCGTATTGGTTTGGCACATGTGGCGATCAGTGTTTGATAAAGCGTTCGCGAACGATGCTTCCGTTGTTCATCGTGCCGATGACGAAGTAGGATCCGGCGCGAAGACCGGAGACATCGAGCGGGGCATTCGACGCACGCACGGAGCGGCGCATCAATTCACGTCCGTCCGCAGCGGCGATGCTGATCGTTTCGATATATCCGTGGGGAACGCTTACGAGCAACTGTGCGCTCGCCGGGTTGGGCAGCAGGAGCATACTCTCCTGCGCTTGCTCCTGTTCCTGCGATCCCGTACTGAACTCCGCCGTGAGCACGCTCGGCTCGGTGATCACCGGCGGGTTGAAGTCGAAGTAGATGTTTGCGATGTTCTCGATCACGGTGCCGGGCAACAGCGGCAGGCGCGGACGGATACGGAAGGATGCGAAGCCGTGGCTCGCCGCTTCGTTCACGTTGCTGTCAGGCAATAGGATGTTGGGGAAGATGAACTTCACAAGCCCCTGGCTTGTCAAGCTGCGCATGCACGCGTGCGATGCCGCGCCCCATTCGATGGTCGCCTGGTCAAGCGTGGTGGGTAAGGTGTCGGTGATGATCACCGTGAACGCAGTGTCGGTACCTGTGTTCTGGAAACGGATGGTGTAGTCGATCCAGTTGTCCACATCGATATAGTAGAGATCGTCGCTCCATTGCGAGCTGGTCAAAGCGACCTTGTCGTTAGGGTCGTAGCTGGCAGTGATGGTCACCGCTGTGCTTGCGCTGTTGTTCGCGAACACGGCATCCGCATTGGCGGTGGTCAACGACACGGCCGCATTGAGCACCGTGCCGATCAAGCCCACGTCCGGCGGAACCAGGAGTTGCACATGGATCGTTCGTTGCGCGAAAGCACCCAAGGCGGTCTGGTTCCACGTAAGTGTAGTACCGCTGATGAGGGATGGTGCTGGGGTGGCCGTGATGAAGGTGACCGCGGGATCGA
>JBKJPT010000127.1:0-2750 GCA_046595075.1 Flavobacteriales bacterium | reverse complement strand
CTATTGGGTTGGCACCATACAGTTCTCAGCGGATTACGCTTGTGCAGCGACCTCTGCGGACGGCGCATATACCGCCGGCTTTCTCGCGAAGCATGACAATGCTGGACAGTGCCTATGGTCCGTCGGAATTACGGGTGCGGGAGTCGGCGTTGGGGGCGCCTGGGTCACGCATATTGCGATTGACAACCAAGATCGCATCTACGTAGTTGGAGCATTTCAAGGCACTGCTCAATTCGGTAATGGGGTCGCACTTATCGGCGTTTCCGATACCAATTCTTGGTTTACGGCGAGGTATAACCCAAACGGCGTCTGCATCTGGGCTCGTTCTGGCATTGGAACCAGCCACTCCCAAGCGACGAGCATTGCTCTTGATGATGATGAGGGGATTTACGTGTGCGGCCTTGCAAGTGGCCCGGTTTTCACCGTCGATCCTGTTATAATCAATACCGGATCCCCCACCTATCAGGGAGTCATCGTGAAGTACGACAGCCTTGGCACAGTGCAATGGGCGAGATCGACAACTGGAATGGCAAGCAAATCCGCAGTCGATATTTCCATCGCGAACGATCGGATCTATGTCACTGGCCACTTGGGAAGTGGAAGTGCTTTCTATGATGGCCTAAGCCTGACCTCGGGCCCAGAATCGAGCTCATACATTTTGTCCTGCAACCTACAAGGCAGCGGTATCTGGGCGCAACCCCTCAATGGCACGGCTTCAAGTGAATCGATCTCGGCGGATACACTGGGCAATGTGTTCGTTGCTGGCGCATTCCATCAAAGCTTGGTATTGCCGGATCAAACTCTGTCCTTCCCATGGACTTGGAATGCCAACATCTTCCTGTTGTGTTTGGATGAGACGGGAGTGTATCGTTGGGGTCGGGGAGCTGGGTCGAGCGGCTCGGATTGGGGCCGGGATATTGAGTCGGACGGGTTAGGCAATGCCTACTTGGCAGCATCCTTTGAGGGAAGTATGAACTTCATGGGAGTTCCTGTCAATGCGCTTGGCGATCACGATGCGTTAATCGCAAAATTCGATCCTGATGGAGCGCTTGTTTGGCTTTCGCAACCCAGTGGTACTAGCCACGATGAGTCCACAACCATACACAGGCGGAACACAGCGCCGAACACTCTCTTTTTTGGAGGGCAGTACTTCGGACCGATCATTTATGGGAACGACACCCTCGGCTATGCACCCCATGGAGATGCGATGATCGTCTCGGGCATCGACACCACCTTCGATGTGAGTTCGATCGCCACGGATGTATGCCCAGGGGCATGCGATGGCGTGATCGAACCTTTCGTGAATGGTGTTGCCCCCTTCACGTACTTGTGGAACACGGGATCCACTGTGCCCGAACTCGATGGCCTCTGCCCCGGCATGTATATCGTGGAAGTGATCGACGCGAACGGGCAGGTCATCATCGATACGGTGTACATCGAAGAGCATAACGATCCGGGATACACGGTGCAGGTGCTGAACGATTCGCTCTGGACTCTAGGCGGTACGGCGTGGCAGTGGTTCTTCAATGGAGGCACGCTGGTGAGCGACAGTGCTTCTGCGATCGCAACGCAAACCGGCGATTACCATGCGTTGGTAACTGATGCATACGGTTGCATCTGGACCACGGATACGGCCACCGTTGTGCTGAACACGGGCGTGATGGGGTCTGCCACATCATCGTTGCGCGTGCATCCAGTGCCGACATCATCGGTGGTCTTCATCGATCATGCTGGTGAGAACGTACAAGCTGAACTGTTGAACAGTGAGGGGCAGCGAGTGCGCAGTTTCATCATGAATCGCGGCCGGAACGTATTGAATGTGGTGGCGCTGCCGTGCGGGATCTACCTGCTTCGGACGGAGACTGGGGCGGCGGTGCGGGTGGTGAGGGAGTAATGGATCAATCCCTTCTGGCTTGTCCTCCGAGCAAGCCCTTCCTCACCTTGTAAAGCCGCTCGCTGAATCCGCCTTCCTTCTCGAAGGTGCGGGCCTGGCTATCTACCTGCTTATCCAATAGATGCAGCGCAATCTTGCAAAGGGTCTGTCCCACGTTCGCGCTCAGTTCGGCATACGCGCGGTCCTTCACGGTGCGTGGTGTGCGTGCGGTCCGGGGGCCTTCAACTGCTTGCAGACGCTGTTCCTTCTCCCGTTCCCACATGGCCTTGATCCAGAGCGCTACCTCGTCCGGATTCTTGCAGCGCGCGTTGCTCAATTCCTTGCGGCGCGGATCCATGGGCGCCCATAAGGGCAGCTTACGGTGCTCCAGAAAAGATTCATAATCCTTCCGCAGCTCATCGATGCTGGCCCGCGCCACGCTGGTGAGATTCATTTCCAGCTTCTTCGTTGTGGCGCTGATCTTACTGCCTTCACCTATGTTGCGTTCGCCACTGCGCGCGGCCTGTTCCATTTGGTCGGCGGTGCGGCTGCCCTGCGGGATGTAGCGGTCCACAAAGCGCACGGTCACATCGTAGATGAGCTTGGCAACCTGGTAGCTCACCAGCTTCTCATAGCCTCCGCTCAGCGGAAGGATCGAGGGGCGCTTTGGGGTGGGCTTTTCCATAGGTCCAAAGTAGGTTGTGTTTGTTCAAGAATGGACGCAAATGGACCGCCCGCCTTCACCATCATCCCAGGTCCATTCCAGTCCATTGATGTCCATTGCATTTGCATTGGCTTTTTGCCCCCCTCACGTCCTCCTATTCGCCAACAACACCGGCGCCTGTCCATCAAAAGGGTTGTCCATCCGGCCGATGCT
>JBKJPT010000058.1:0-18876 GCA_046595075.1 Flavobacteriales bacterium | reverse complement strand
CGCTGTCGCGTACCGCGCTTCATACAAAAGCTCACCGGTATCGAGGACAGCATGCTGGTGGGAGCACCCACCTTCAGTGGCATTGTGCGCACGATCGAAACACTTACTCAGGACCGTATCGTGGTGGCGCACAACGTGCGTTTCGACATGACGGCATTGGCGCACGAGTTCGCTCGCACCGGCTTGGTGTTCGAGCGCAGCACGTTGTGCACCGAGCGGCTCGGTCGTCGTTTGTTGCCCAACTTGGACCATTACAATCTGGGCAGCTTGTGCCGCTATTTCGGGATATCTCTGGTGGGGGCGCACCGTGCGATGGCTGATGCCGAAGCCACCGCCGCACTGTTGAAGAAGTACATCGAGCACTTCGGTGCCGATGAGGTGATGGCATCGGTGGTGCCGATCACGCGGGCGATGCGGGCTTGACCCGGTCCGCGGGTACTTCCGCTGAACTACTTCTGAGAATTACATCCACAGATGAAGAGGATGAGCGCAGATGGGGAGTCCCGCTGCGCGGAACAGAAAGTCTCGTCACGAGATGAATGCGGTTCTTGATCCGGTTGCGTTGGTCTTACCGGTGATCCCCATGAAATAAGTCCACAGATAAAGACGATGAACGCAGATGGGGAGTCCCGCTGCGCGGAACCTTCATTCCAAATTGAGCAGAGTTCATTGATCATCGGGATCAAAGCCCACGACCATTCGCTTGTACTGCAACCGGGGTGATCCGAAGTTGAGCAAGAGACCTCGCTTGATCGCGGTCGCCTTGAGATAGTTCAGCAACTGCGCCTCGTCAGCACCAGTGAGGATGCGGATCGCCTTTAGTTCCACGATCACCGATCCATAGCACTGGTAGTCAACTCGGTAGGAGGAAGGCAGCCGTACGTCCTTGTACACAATGGATATCTCCACCTCACGCTCGAACGGAATGCCGCGTCTAGCGAACTCCACTGCCAACGCGTCCTGGTAAACAGCTTCCAGGAAGCCCGGCCCAAGCACGTTGTGCACTTCCATTGCCGCCCCGATGATCTCGTGAGTTTCAGCGTCGCGCTCGCTCATGCCCGAAGATCGGAAACAATTCAGTATCTCTCCCAAAGCCGCAGGCATCATCTGCGTTCATCCTCTTCATCTGCGGATGTATTTGTCCAGCTCTGCGGAAAGGCTCTGCATTTCAATGCCGCAGGCATCATCTGCGCTCATCCTCTTCATCTGCGGATGTATTTGGCCAGCTCTGCGGAAAGGCTATGCATTTCAATGCCGCAGGCATCATCTGCGTTCATCGTCTTCATCTGCGGACGCATTTGTCCAACTCTGCGGATAAGAGCACTATCGGGCCTAGGTGAGCAGCCAGTTGCTGGCCCACAGGATCCACATCACGATCGCACAGATCGTTCCTGCGATCGCTAGCTGTGTCCCTAGCCGAGCGCGCTTCACGCTCTTTGTGGTATAGCG
The DNA here is from genome assembly GCA_046595075.1 of Flavobacteriales bacterium. GTDB lineage: Bacteria > Bacteroidota > Bacteroidia > Flavobacteriales_F > PHOS-HE28 > PHOS-HE28. Next base: position 17,427 of record JBKJPT010000058.1, on the reverse strand, counting down.
CAACAAGTGCTTCGCCGCGCGGCGTTGTCCCCAGAAACCGAAGAGCATGGCATAGACGCCGAATACCAAGGCCAACGAGCATAGATGCCGTGCGAACGCGAGCGGAATGCTGAGTGCACCGAAGATGAGCACCACGGTGCTGAGCGGAAGGTTCTTCTCCTCTTGCTTCACTTGGCCGCCAAGTTGAGGAGTTGCTCATGAATGGCGAGCACTTGCGGGATCACCAGCACCGTATCGTCATTGACGACGGTGAACTGCGCGATGCGCTCTCGTTGTTCGTCGGTGGCCTGGTGTCGCATGCGCGCGCGCACTGCCTCCACATCCACACCGTCGCGTGCGATCACGCGTTGGATCCGTAATTCCCCAGGTGCGTTTACCACGATCACGCGATCGAACGAACGATACCCTTCGTTCTCCGCCATGATCGCCGCTTCCATGATCACATAGGGTGCGGTCTGTTCTTCGGCCCAACTGGAGAAGGCTTTCCGCACGGCGGGATGCACGATTGCATTGAGCGCTGCAAGGCGCTCGGCATCGCCGAATACCTTGGATGCAAGCAACGCACGATCGAGCACACCTTCGCGATGGATCTCCGGACCGAACTGTTCGATCACTGCCCCGCGCAATTCGGCATCGTCGGTCATCATGGCCTTCGCTCGGGCGTCGGCTTCGAATACCGGAACACCCAGCGTGCTGAAGATGCGGGCTACCAAGCTCTTGCCGCTCCCTATTCCACCGGTGAGCCCTACGCGCAGCATGCGTGGTGGTTGCCTACTTGGCCGCCTTCGCGGTCTCTTCGGTCAACTGCTGGGTATTGTCCATGGCGATGGCGCTGCGTTCGAAGCGGAGCTTCACGTTGCTGTCCACCTCCAGGAGGATCGTGGTGTCAGCCACTTCCAGGATACGGCCATGCAAGCCTCCAATGGTCACCACGCGCGTGCCTTTTTGCAGCGACTCGCGGAACTTCTTGGCGTCCTTCGCCTTCTTCTGCTGAGGACGGATCATGAAAAAGTAGAAGACCACCAGAAGGAGGCCCATCATGATATACAACTGCTGGCCACCGCCGCTTGCGGGTTGTGCTTGAAGTAGAATGTTGGCGTTGAGCATTGTTGATCGGTTCGATGGTTATTTGGCAGGTTTGGGTCCCACAACCTCGCCGGTGAGGGTGAGCACGGTGCTGGGTGGATTGGTGTTGGCTACCACGGTGATGGCCTTGCTTTGCACGCCGGTGCGCCCTTCGCTGTCGAAGGAGACGGTAATGGTGCCGCCTTCACCGGGTGCCAATGGGTCCTTAGGCCAGTCCTGTGCAACGGTGCAACCGCAGGTGCTGCGTACATCGGCGATCACCAACGGGGTCTTGCCGGTGTTGGTGAATACGTAGCGCCTCTCCACACGAGCGCCTTGGATCACCTTGCCCATGTCCATGGTCGTGGCTTCGAAGGCGATCACCGGCACTTCGCTCAGGTCCACCTCTTCGTGCCCAGACTTGGGGAAGCTGATGTCGTCGGTCGTCACTTCGCCGCGCTCGCTGTGATCGGTGAGTTGGCAACTGGTTATCAGAAGCGCTGCAAGGATGGAAAGAACGAGTGCGGCCCTCATGGTTCAGCTTTCAAGCAATCCTCTTCCCACTTTCACGATGCGGCCATCGGCCTTCATCTCGATGAAGATCTTGTCCAGCACGCCATTGATGAAGTTCTTGCTCTTGGGCGTGCTGTATGCCTTGGCGATCTCGATGTACTCGTTCAGTGTCACCTTCACGGGGATCTGATCGAAGATCCGCACTTCGGTGAGCGCCATCTTCATAAGGATCATGTCGCTGTATGCAATGCGGTCTGCTTCCCAGTTGCTGGCCTTGGCCGCGATCATCTCCTCGTGCTGGGCGCCCATTTCAATGGCCTTGCGGAAGAGCGTGGTTACGAAGTCCGTCTCTTCCTTCAGGTCGGTTGATAGGACTTCAAGTAGTTCATCTCCGCTGGACCGTTCGCGCAGTTGCTCGATGGCGCGCTTCACCAGTGATGCGGCCAGGTCGATGTCCTCCATCCAATGGATGCTGCGGGTCTCGAAGAGGTCCTGCAAATGTTCATCGTTGGCGATGCGCTCATCGAAGAGCCACCCAGCGAAGTCGCGGTCCTTGGCGAAGGACGGTTCGGTGTCGGCCATGTATTTCTGGAACTCCTCACTTTCCTCCAAGCCCTTGTACATACCGGTGAACAGCTCGTGGTTGCCCACCCAACTCAGGCGACGCTTGTCGCATTCGGTTTGGATGCGTTTGCTTTCGGTCACGGCCCGGACGATCGCGTTCTCCAAAAAGCGCTGACTGGGGTCGAGGTCGTTGGCGGTGGGCAGGTGCTTCTTGCGGCGATCGTCCATGCGCAACCCCGCTACATGGCGCAGTTCGCCGAACACTAGAAGCAACGATAGGTAGAGGTCGTGCACGCGCTCGATCCCTTGGAAAAGTTCTCGCTCGGGCTTCGCCGCGCTGGCATCGTCGCCCTGCCAGTAGGCATAGAGCGAATGAAAGACCTTGATGCGTAGGTAGCGGCGGTTGAGCATGGGATCAGTAGCGGATGCCGGCTTCGCGCACGCTGGTGATGCGGTGTTCGGCCGCCTGGTTCGCGGCGAGGAAAGTAGGAATGCCCAGTTCTGCGCTGGCCTTGAAGATGCGCAACGCGGTGTCGTAGATGCCTTCGGTCTGGCGCAGCGCCGCCTTGCGGTTGTAGCCCTTGCGCTCCCAAGCGCAGTTGATGATGCCACCGGCATTGATGAGGAAATCGGGGGCGTAGAGGATCCCCTTCTTCATCACCGCCTTGCCGTGCACCACTTCATCGGCGAGCTGGTTGTTGGCGGCACCGGCGATCACACTGCACTTCAAACGTTTCAACGTGTCGTCGTTCACCGTGGCGCCCAGCGCACAGGGCGAGTAGATGTCCACGTCGAGGTCGTAGATCTCATCGGGCTTCACCAAGGTGACTTCGGGGAGCTCGGCTTTGATAGCAGCGAGCTTGTCGTCGTGGATGTCCGTGATGAAGACCTCGGCCCCATCCTTCACCAATAGCGCTGCGAGGCCCTTGCCCACATTGCCGCCGCCTTGTATGCTCACCTTGCGCGTGCTAAGGTCGTCGCTGCCATAAGCCTGCTTCGCTGCGGCCTTCATTCCGCAGTAAACGCCGTAGGCCGTTACCGGACTTGGATCACCACTACCTCCCATCTCCTCCGGCAGGCCGGCCACGTTCTTCGTTTCCTTTTGGATGTTCACCATCTCGGTGGTGCTCATGCCCACGTCCTCGGCGGTGATGTAGCGCCCATTCAGGCTGTCAACGAACTGCCCGAAGCGACGGAACATGGCCTCGGTCTTCTGCGTGCGCGCATCGCCGATGATCACGGCCTTGCCGCCGCCGAGATCGAGGCCCGCGAGCGAGCTCTTGTAGGTCATGCCACGGCTCAATCGCAGCACATCGTTCAACGCTTCGGCCTCGCTAGCATATGGCCACATGCGTGTCCCACCGAGCGCGGGACCCAATGTTGTGTCATGTATGGCGATGATGGCCTTGAGCCCGGTGGCGCGATCGAAGCAGAAGAGGACCTCTTCGTGATCGTGCTTTTCCATGCGGCCTAGCACCATGTCGTTGGTGGTGGCCTTGGTATCGGTTGTCAGCATGGCGATGCGTTCATTCGTTCAACTTCGTGGTATCGTTCTGTATCGATCATCGCTTCGGCCAACCGGTCAATGCGTCCCGTTCCCACCGGACCACGCGCCTACCTTTGGTGCGCTTTGCTAGCGCGCTTCCGGCGAGGCGGCGCAAAAGTAGAAAGTTCCCTTCCCCGAAGATGCGCCCATTACTGAAGCTGAACCCATACTTCGCCAGATACACCTGGCACATGGTACTGGGCACGGTGTTCATCATTCTCAGCAACCTCTTCGCAGTGTACGCCCCGCAGGTGGTGCGCGAAGCGATCGACCTGATCACGCAGGGGGTGGAGCAAGCGCATATTCCCGCTGCGGAGCGTAAGCTTGCCGTACCCGAAATGCTGGACCTGTGGCTCGGCTGGACCGGTCTGGACCTAAAGGCGCACGTGAGCGAACTGGCTACGGCCGAGGCCATCGCGAGAACCGTTGTATGGCTCGCCGGTACACTTGCCGTCCTCTACCTGGCCTTCGCCTTGTTGAAAGGGTTCTTCATGTTCCTGATGCGGCAAACCATCATCGTGGTAAGCCGATTGATCGAGTACGACCTGAAGAACAACATCTTCGAGCATTACCAGAAGCTGGATCGTGCTTTCTACAAGCGGAACAGCACCGGCGACCTCATGAACCGGATCAGTGAGGACGTTGGCAAGGTGCGCATGTACCTGGGCCCGGCCGTGATGTACACCGTGAACCTCGTGGTGCTCTTTGTGATGTGCATCGCCTTCATGCTGCATGTGAACACCGAACTCACGCTTTGGACACTGGCCCCGTTGCCGCTGATGAGCGTGGTGATCTATTACGTGAGCGACACCATTAACAAGCGCAGCACCGCAGTACAACAGCAACAGAGCCGCCTGAGCACGCTGGCACAGGAGAGCTTCAGCGGGATCCGCGTGCTGAAGGCCTACGCCAAGGAGCCCATGGCCGTTGACCGCTTCCGCGAAGCGGCTGATGCCTACCGTGTGCGCAGTCTGGCACAGGCCAAGGTGGATGCGCTCTTCATGCCGTCGATCATGCTACTGATCGGTTTAAGCACGGTGCTCACCATCCTCGTGGGCGGGATCAAACTGATCCAGGGCGACCCCACGGTCACGGTGGGCAACATCGCCGAGTTCGTGATCTACGTGAACATGCTCACGTGGCCCTTCGCCTCGGTGGGTTGGGTCACCAGCTTGATCCAACAGGCTTCGGCGAGCATGGTGCGCATCAACGAGTTCCTCGAAACCGAGCCAGCGATCGCCGACGCTGCAAAGGGTGTATCCGAGATCCGCGGGGCCATCACCTTCGAGAAGGTCACGTTCACTTATCCGGACACGGGCATCACCGCGCTCAATAACGTTTCGTTCCATGTGCCCGCAGGCGGAACCCTGGCCGTGGTGGGTCATACCGGAAGCGGCAAAACAACATTGATGGACCTCGTCGGTCGGCTCTACGAGGCTACATCGGGCCGAGTCCTCATAGATGGCACGCCCGTGCAGGAGATCGCCTTGGAGCAACTGCGCTCACAGCTGGGCTGTGTACCACAGGATGTCTTCCTCTTCAGTGACAGCATCCGGAACAACATCGCCTTCAGACTGGACCCCGGCCCCGATGTGGACCAGCGCGTGGAACAAGCCGCGCGCGCCGCGCAGGTGCACGAGGATGTAATGGGCTTCCCCAAGGGCTATGACACACTGCTGGGCGAACGCGGCATTACCCTGAGCGGCGGCCAGAAACAACGGGTGAGCATCGCGCGTGCCATCATTGCCCGCCCACGCATCCTGCTCTTCGACGACGCCTTGAGCGCCGTGGATACAGCCACCGAGGAGGCCATCCTACGCGAATTGCGGGATGTAATGGAAGGGCGTACCACCGTGATCATTAGCCACCGCATAAGCGCTGTGCGCGATGCCGACCACATCCTTTTATTAGAACATGGCCGAGTGGTCGAGGAAGGAACGCATAACAACCTGCTGGCCAGAGAAGGTATCTATTGGGCCTTGCACGAAGAGCAGTTGCTGGAGGAAGCTGCTGAGTGAAGCATGTCTTGGGCAGTGGCAGTGGGCAGTGGTCCACGTCCGATGTTCTTGCATGGCGCCAGCCAACTGCCACTGCCCACTGCCTGATGACAACTGGCGCCCAAGCATTTGGCCATCTGAGCATCGCTTCTATATTTGGGTGCGCCCTCACCTTGTACACGGGCGTAGTGTCCATGGCAGACGATCGCGAAGACGTGTATTCCAAGGCCGTACGTGCCGGGAAGCGGACCTATTTCTTCGACGTGAAGAGCACCCGTTTACGTGACCTCTTTCTCACGATCACCGAGAGCAAGAAGCACACCCACGAGGACGGCACCTCGCACTACGACAAGCACAAGATCTTCCTGTACAAAGAAGATTTCGACAAATTCCTCGATGGCCTACAGGATGCCTTCGGTGAGATCCACCGATTGAAGTCCATCGGCGAATACGGCAACGGCCCCGAGCAGAACTCCCAACACGACGACTTCGGGAATGGCCCCAACAACGATCCTCCCCCGTTCAGCGATGTGAACTTCGAGGACTTGGATCGGAAGGATATCTGATCCGTACTTCGGCACACTTACCACCGCTCGTTCATCCCGTACCCCTGCCATGAAGCATCTCCTGCTCCTGTTCTGCTTTTCAGTTGGTCTCGTTCAGGCCTCAGCCCAAGATCCCGATGGCGCGCGCACCCTGACCCGCGAAGGCGTGAAGCTCCATGACGCCGGATCCTTCACCGAAGCCATTGCCAAGTACGACGCCGCCTTGGAAAAGGACAAGGACAATTTCCTGACACTTGCGGAAAAGTGCAACACGCTATTCTCGCTCCAGCGGTATGAAGAAAGCGTGAAGTTGAGCGAGTATACCATTGCGCGGCACGCTGCCAATGACCAGATCGGCATGGTGTACCTGGCTTGTGGCAATTCACTGGATCATTTGAAGCGACCGGAAGAAGCGCTGGTGATGTACCGCCACGGACAGGAAGCCGACCCTACCGAACACCAGATGTGGTACAACGAGGGTGTGACACTGGCCGGATTGGAGCGGTATGATGAAGCCATCCTCAGCTTCCAAAAGGCGGTGACCCTGAAGCCGAAGCATGCCAGCAGTCACAACGCGCTGGCACGCATGGAGAACCTGAAAGGGAACCGTATCCCCGCCCTCATGGCCTTCGCCCGGTTCCTGCTCCTGGAACCGGAAGGGCCACGTGCCGAAGCGAACCTGCCGTTGATGCACAAGGTATTGCGTGGCAATGTGGAGCAAACGGGCAAGGGCAACATTACTATCAGCGTGGACGGAAGCCACATGCCCGAGCCGGGCGATAGCACCAAGCACCTGAACGACTTCAGCACTGCTGAACTGATGTTGAGCTTGATGAGCGCCGCGGACTTGGAGAAGAAGAACAAAGGCAAAGGAGAGCACGAACTCTTCCAAGCGAATTTCGGGTTGTTCTGCGGCATGCTTGAACCCACCGATCCACCGCAACGTGGATTCTACTGGAGCTACTATGCGCCCTTCTTCCGCGCCATGAAGAAGGACGAACAGCTAGAGACCGCAGTGATGATCATGCACGCGAGCAGCGGCGACAAGGACGTGGAGAAGTGGGTCAAAGCGCACGAGCGCGAAGTGAAGACCTTTTATGTCTGGGCAGGCAACTTCGAGTGGCCGGAGTGAGAATGTTCAAGGTCGGTATCCTTGCCTCCTGCGCAGTGCTGCTGGTCGGTTGTTCAACGCCATTGCCGGAGCCAACCGGGACGAACTCGATCTACAAGGTGAGCTTGGCCGGTGGCGGGTGTTATGGTTACTGTCCGCTCTTCGCTTTGGAAATAGATAGCGCGCTGAATTACAACTACTACGGTGGCCATTATTCCAAGACTCCGGGATACTACCGAGGCCGAATTGGAGTGGAACTCTGGGATTCGATCACCACCCTGTTGAACGATATCGATCACACCAAGATCGCGGACGATGAGGTTCATGCTGCCGACGCGGAAGTATTCGACGTGATCATCACTTCTAAATATGGCAAGTTCAAGGCACAGATCGCTGATACCGGCCCACTGCCGACCAATTGGTTCAATTCAGAAGAGAACTGTCGGATGCAAGCGATCAGTGCACTGCGTTTCGTGCGCGATTCCTATCATCTTGTGGAACCGGGAGCGCCAAGTGACACCATCCAATTTGAGACCGTAGCTCAATACCCGCCAGTCTGGATCATACCAGAGGTTGAGATCAACGAGTGAGCGGATTTGCTCTTTTGATCGCGGAACAGCATTCTGTTCAAAACTCACCTTCTTATCAACACGGCCGACCGCAGGGTGTGCCTGTTCTTTGCGTCCGTTAAAACGTTGACCCAACGCATAACGCATTCATCAAACCACCCACCATGGCCAAGATCATCGCGATCGTCAATCAGAAAGGAGGCGTAGGTAAGACCACCACCGCCATCAACCTCGCTGCCAGCTTGGGCGTTCTTGAACGGCGCACGCTGCTGGTTGATGCGGACCCGCAGGCCAATGCCACCAGCGGCACCGGCTTCGATCCACGCAACGTGAAGGCCAGCATCTACGAGTGCATCATCAACGGTGCAGATGCCCGCGATGTGATCATCGGCACGGACAACCCGAACCTGGACCTGTTGCCCGGCCACATTGATCTGGTGGGTGCCGAGATCGAGATGATCGACATGCCCGAGCGCGAGCGCCAGATGAAGAAGGTGCTGGAGCCGCTGCGCGAACTGTACGACTTCATCATCATCGATTGCTCGCCCTCATTGGGGCTCGTCACGGTGAACAGCCTCACCGCTGCCGATAGTGTGATCGTGCCCGTGCAGTGCGAGTATTTCGCCTTGGAAGGATTGGGCAAACTGCTGAACACCATCAAGATCGTGCAGCAGCGCCTCAACACCGATCTGGTGATCGAAGGCATGCTCCTCACTATGTACGACAGCCGCTTGCGCCTGGCCAACCAAGTGGTGGAGGAAGTGAAGACGCACTTCCAGCAACTCGTGTTCGACACCGTAGTGCACCGCAACGTGGCGCTTGGGGAGGCACCCAGCCACGGGCAAACGATCATCATGCACGACGCCAGCAGCAAGGGCGCCACCAATTACCTCAACCTAGCGCGCGAGATCCTGCAGAAGAACAGCCTTACGCGCATTCCCGATAGCGAGCGGATCATACCCGTGGAAGAACTGCAATGAAGAAGAAAGGACTAGGTCGCGGATTGAGCGCCCTGCTGGACGAACCGGCCGCGGACATCACCACGCGGGAGGCAGGCATTGCTGCCCATCCCAAGAGCATGGGAGGTATCGTGCACGTGCCCATCGCGCAGATCGAACCCAATCCGTTCCAGCCGCGCGCCCACTTCGGCGAAGAGGCCCTCTCGGAACTGGCGCAGAGCATCAGCGAACTTGGCATCATTCAACCGGTAACGGTGCGGAAGATGGGCTACGAGCGCTACCAGCTCATCAGTGGCGAACGGCGTTACCGTGCATCACAGCTCGCAGGTCTCTCGGAGATCCCAGCATATGTGCGCGTTGCCAACGACGAGGCCATGCTGGAAATGGCATTGGTGGAGAACATCCAACGCGAGGAACTGGACCCGATCGAAGTGGCGGTGAGTTTCCAGCGATTGATCGATGAAGTTCAACTGACGCAGGAAAAGCTCAGCGAGAAAGTGGGCAAGGACCGCACAACAGTGAGCAACTACTTGCGCCTACTTAAGCTGCAGCCTGAGATACAACTGGGCCTTCGTCAGCGTACCATTGGCATGGGTCACGCGCGCGCGTTGATCACCGTGGTCGATCCGATCCGGCAGGTGGACCTGTACCATCGCATTGTAGAGAGCCAGTTGAACGTAAGGCAGGTGGAAGAGCTGGCACGCAACCAAGGCTCCCGTGGTTTTGGCAGCACCGGCATTGTGAAACCACGCGTGAACCGCGATCTGAGCAAGCGACTTACCGAACGCCTGCTTAGCAAGACCGTGGTGCTCCAAGATGCCAACGGCAACGGCAGCATCGAGATCGCCTTCCGGAACGAGGAGGAGTTGCAGCGGTTGTTGGTCACCATGGGCTAGACCCTTGCTACTTCGTTCCCAAGCATTGCGCATTGCGCACCGGCAACGGGATCGGATGGTGGCCCTGTGCGTACCGCTCCGCCCTAGCTTCGCGCGCGTTCCATGGCAAGCAGCAAGATCGACGTAAAGAACAGGCGCGCGGGCTTCGAGTACCACCTGCTCGATACCTATGAATGCGGCCTGGTGCTCATGGGCAGCGAGATCAAGAGCATCCGGAACAACGGGGCCACCATTGGCGAAGCGTTCTGCGCTTTCGTGGGCAACGATCTGTTGGTGCGCGGCATGCAGATCAATCCGTATGGATCCAACCCGCACTTCGTACACGAGCCCAAGCGGGATCGCAAATTGCTCCTGCACCACAAGGAACTGGACAAACTGAAGAAGAAACTGCGCGATACGGGCATGACCATCGTGCCCACACGCCTCTTCATTGCACCCAACGGTTTCGCCAAGTTGGAGATCGCATTGGCGAAGGGCAAGAAGATGTTCGACAAGCGCGATAGCCTCAAGGCCAAGGACGTGCAGCGCGACATTGATCGCGAGGGCTGATGAACTGGCGTGACCACATCGCGCGCTTCGGCACGACACGCTTTCCCGGCGAACGATGGGTCCGCAACTCCTTCGTCGCACTGCTCCTGCTCGCTGCGGTGCTGCGCTTCTGGAACCTACCCGAGCTGCCTTACACCCATGACGAACTAAGCGCACTCATCCGTCTCTACCCTACCCTGGGCGAGACGGTCCAGAAGGGCGTGATCGAACTGGACACGCATCCACCCGGCGTGCAGGTCTTCGAGTGGCTGTGGACGCGTGTGTTCACCCTGGAAGAGGCCGATGTGAAGCTGCCTTTCATCCTAATGGACCTTGCCGCGTTGCTGCTGCTGTACCGCTTCGCGCTGGCGTGGACGGGGAACGGCGCTGCGCTACTGCTCACCACGCTCATGGCCACGTTGCAATACAGCGTGCTCTATGGCCAGATCGCAAGGCCCTATGCGGTAGGCTTGTTCACCACGGCATTGCTCGCCGATCAGCTCACGCGATGGCTCGCCTTTGGTGAAAGTCGTACGCTGGTCGGTGTGGGCCTCGCAGCCGTGCTCAGTGCCTACACGCACCACTTCGCGCTGATGCTCGCCACGATCATGTTGGGCACGGGCCTTCTACTGCTTGAGCGAAAGAGGCTGAAGGCATACCTGATCATGTGTGGCGCTGTGCTCTTGCTCTACCTGCCAAACGTACCCATCTTTCTGATCCAACTCGGTCAAGGTGGCCTTACGGAATGGCTGCAACCACCCGGTGAGGATTGGATGATGAAATATGCGTGGTTCATCGCGAACGACAGTCCCTTCCTCGCTGCTGCCCTCATCTTGACGGTCGTCGGCTCGGTGGTTCTCACGTTGCGCAGTCAGCGATCGCCTTCCCGTTGGTTCCTTTTCCTTTGGGGTGCTTTGCCGCTTCTGATCGGTTACGCTTACTCGGTATGGCGCGCACCGGTGCTGCAATACTCCATGTTGCTCTTCTCCTTCCCACACATGGCCTTGTTCTTCCTGCATGGCTTGGCGCATCTGCAGAAGAAGGCGGTACTCATCACGTGCGGCATCTTCGCTTGCATATCGGTCCACAGCCTTGTTACGGTGCGCTTGCACTATGATCTCTTCTACCACTCGAAGTACGAGGCCATGCTGCGCGTAGGCTTGGCGGCCGCGGAGGCGAGCGGCAAGGATCGCACCCTGATGCTCTTCGATGCGCCGGACAATGTGTTGCGCTTCTACCTAGGCTTATGGAAGATCCCCTTCGAGGAACTGGGCTATGTGCAACTGCGCGACAACTTCGATCAAGCACAACTGGACAGCTTGCTCATGGCCAACAGCGATCGCGAAGTGATCTACGGCCAAAGCAACGGTGCGCGACCGGAGCATGCTGCGCTGATCCAGCAACGTTTCCCCAATTTGGTGGAACGGCAGGATCTTTTCGATGGTGAGGTCTTCCATTTCATGGCGCAACCCGTGGCGGTCCAACGGTTCGATCGGGATACCGTCGCGAGCCTATCTCCGCGCAAGGTCATTGGACCTTGGAGGGTGGCCGATCACATCCTGCGCCACAAGGACACGACAGGTATCGAGTTCGGCTGGGACTACACCGATCGCGAATTCGGGATCGACATTGAACTGTTGTTGGACAGCATCACCTTCGACCCGAGCGACCAAGTGGAAGTGATAGCCGAGGTGGATGGATGGACCGCCGCCTGCGACGCGAGCATAGTGGCCGAAGTACGCGCGCGCACGGCGGCCGGAACCGATAGTAGTGTGTTCTACCGCGGCGGCAAGTTGGATGCGAAACATCGTGAACAAGGCACAGCAGCAATGGTGGTTACAGTGAGCCCGGCAGACATCCAACTGCGCTCGCCCTTGCGCTTGCTGACCTACGTATTCAACCCCACCAAGGCGCCGCTGCATGTACGGCGCATCACCATACTTCGACGCCAGGCCAACCCGGTGCGCTATAGCACGCTCGATCCCGTGCAGTGGCCCGGACGCTTCCCTGCAAAATGAACAAGGCCGCTTGCGCGGCCCTGCTCTGAGTTCTTCACATCGTCATGGCTTCGGCTTCGCGCCGATCTTCCAAGCGAGACCGATGCCGAGCGTCTCCTTGAACTGGGTGGCCGGACCGGTGTAAGTGTTCCCTTCCACATCCGTCTTCGCCAAATTGGTATCGTGATCGTAGATCAGCAACGTGTTCAATGTGGCGCTGAACCAATCGTTCACCTTGAAGGTCATGAGCACCTCCCAGTTCACATCCATGTTCTGCGGGTTGCGCAGGTAGTTGCTGAACACATCACCACGGGTCATGAAGGTGATGTTCTTGGCCACTTCGGTCTGGTACTGCAGCCGCAGGTAGCCACCAAGTTCGAAAGCGGTGGTCTCCCCGTTCAGCACACCGTACACGCGCAGATCCAGATCGGTGCTTCCACCGAAGAGCAACTCGTCCTGCACCACGATCAGCCGCGCCGTTGCCGGTGAAACGAACACGTTGAAATGCTCGTTCGGCTTGTAGTCAAAACCGATCCCCGCCGTGATGTACGCAGGCGCGAGCAAGTTGGAGATGCGGACGTGGTCGACATCGAAGCCCTCGGTGAACTGGGTCTTGAATTGGAACACGCCCGCTAGGTACCAAGCCTTCACGAGTTCGTAACCGTACTTCGAGTTCAACTCGATGCGATCATCTGTCTTGACCGGGAAATCCGAATCCTGGACGACCTGCCCACCGAAGGCGAGCACCAAACTGTTGTCCCAGGCCTTGCGCCCGCTCTTCCAGTTCGCGATGCCGTTGAACATGGCCATACCGCTTGTGGAACTGTAGCCGCCCGCAGCCCAATTGCTAAGACTCACTTGCGTCATGTTCAGGTTGAATACGCCGCTCTTCACCCACATGCCATCGAGGCTATCGCTGGCATGCCGCGCTGCTGCTGCCGCAGCTGCTGCTTCGCGGGCCTTGCGGTCTATATCTTCCTGCGCTGACATCGCCAATGGGCTTGCGAGCAACACGATGGCTGCTGTTCGGAGGAGGGTCTGCTTCATCATCAGTGGCATTATGAGGGCTGGTTCTGCATGTGGATCCTGTGCTCGGCCATCGGAGACTTTATGCCAGCATCCACCATGGCTTTGACACCCAGGTCCATGGCGGGGAAGTAAGCCGGACTTGGTATTGGAGTTCCCGCAGGTACATAGGCTGCGTGGTGCTTTTTAGTTATAGTCGGGTTCTGCTTCCGCGTGCGAAATGTTCACTTCACTGGTCCGAAGTCCTGATCGGGGAAGCTCACATCGGCGGGAACCTTAATGCGGATGTACGGGTGCTTGGTGACCATGTGGCAACTCGTGCAGGTATTGGCGAGCATCTCCGCTTCGGCGTGCATCATCGTTACACCCTGCTTCTCCAATGTCTCGCTCAGGTGGTCCACCGTGGTGAGGCCGTACGTGCGCATCTGCTCGCTCAGGTCCACACCATCTTCGATGATGTTGGCATCAGCGATCTCCTCCATGGCCTCTTCCATCTCGTGCAGGTAGAACTTGGCCAACGGCGCATTGCCGGCCTTGCCTGCCAGCCACCATTTCTGATGGAAGTGCTGGATGCGCCCCATGAACACGGCCACTTCGATCTCCTCGTGCTCTTCGTCTTCCGCATGCACAAGCGCCTCGGCCTTTACTGGCCTTTGCTCCAAGGCGGAAAAGCGGTAGAAGAGGAAAACCACACCGATCACGGCGGCCACGGAAAGTAGGAGCGGAAGACGCTTCATGATACAAGAAGAAGTCCCGGCTGGTACCGGGACCTTCGTGGGCGTTACTGGATTCGAACCAGTGACCCCTACCTTGTCGAGGTAGTGCTCTGAACCAGCTGAGCTAAACGCCCTATTGGGGCGGCGAATGTAATGATGGGCTTGCTTGCTGATATGGCCTCTACCCCCTGTGATCGCGTCGGTCATTCATCTGTAGTCCGACCTTTGTACCGTGAAGCTCTTGTGCCTCCCCCTGCTGCTGTCGACCGTCCTAGTCGGAAAAGCCTGCAATGCGCAAAGCGATACCGCCGTCACTAGGCGCATCATTACCGATACGCTGGACTGGCGCTACGACCACAGTCCGCGCAAGGCCACGATCCTTAGCGCAGTGCTACCCGGTGCGGGGCAGGTGTACAACCACAAGTATTGGAAAGTGCCCATTGTGCTGGGCGGGTTGGGCGTGAGCTACTATTTCATCCGCGAGAACAACAGCCAGTACCAGCGCTACAAGGATGCGTACATCGCCATCATCGACGGTGATCCTGCCACGGTGGACGAGTTCAACGGAGCGTACAGTTCGCAGTCCGTGCTCAACGTGGCCGACACCTACCGGCGCTGGCGTGACCTGAGCTACATCGCCATAGGGGCCGTGTACATCCTCAACATCGTGGACGCCAACGTGGATGCGCACTTCGTGAGCTTCGATGTGGGCACCGATCTATCGCTACAGGTCTCGCCTTCCTTGTACACCGCTGCGCAAGGCGCGCCGGGGCTGTCCATCGCGCTCACGCTGCGCTAGGTCCGTTCACACTTCTTAGGCTTCCCGCTTTGGGGCTTCCGGATACCTTCGGCGCCATTCGCACCATGCGCATAGCCCTTTACGGATACGGCAAAATGGGCAAGGCCATTGAGCAGGTCGCACTTGCGCGCGGGCATGAAATTGCACTGCGCGTGGACGCGAAGAACGCGGGCGCCGATCCCACGGGTTGCGATGTGGCCATTGAATTCAGCAAACCAGATCAGGCCATCACCAACATGCGCCTATGCCTTGATCGTGGCGTACCCGTGGTGGTGGGCACCACCGGCTGGTACGATCACATGACCGATGTGCGCGCGCTGGTCGAAGGCAACAAGGGCAGCTTGCTCTGGGCCAGCAACTTCAGCATCGGTGTCAACCTCTTCTTCCGCATGAACCGCATGCTGGCAGGGTTGATGAACGCACGACCGGATTACCATACGCACATTGACGAGATCCACCATGTAAACAAGCTGGATGCACCCAGCGGCACGGCGATCACCCTAGCGCGGGACATCGACTTGAAGACCCAGCGCTACTCGGGTTGGAAGCTCAAGGGGCAGGAGCAGGAGCAAGAACAGCGGAAATTGCTTGCCCATGCTCCTGGTCCTGTTCTCATACAGAGTGAACGCGTCGGCGATGTGACCGGCAAGCATTCTGTGACCTGGGCCAGCAGCAACGATCGCATCATCATCACGCATGAAGCATTCGATCGCAGCGGTTTCGCGCAAGGCGCGGTGATCGCGGCGGAATGGCTCAAGGGCCGCACCGGTTTCTTCACCATGGATGATGTGCTCGATATGAACACTTGAACGGGATCAACCAGATCGATGCGATGCATTGATCTCACAACCTCGCGACCCAAAAACAGCACCCACCAATTCAGTCGACCCGTGAAGGTCGACGCTGCGATCGACCACCAACGAAATTCGCCTACCACCTTCAGACTTAGCCTTCAGCCTTCCTACCCATGATCCCCTACCTCTTTCTCTTCGCCTATTTCGCAGCGCTCTTCGCCAGCCTATGGAAACTGTTCCAGAAAGCCGGCAAGCCTGCGTGGGCGGGCTTCGTACCGGGCTACAACATCCTCGTGTGGTTGAAGATCAGCGGCAAGCCGTGGTGGTGGATCGTGCTCTTCATTGTGCCGGGTGTTAATCTGCTCATGTTCATCCTCATGAACGTGAACATCTCCATCGTGTTGGGCGAACGGAGCTTCAAGCAGCACCTGCTCATGACCTTCCTCCCTTGGTGGAAAGTGCCTGCCACGGTGTTCGCGCAGAACACTTATGTGGGGCCTGTCCCCGCGGAGAAACGCAAGCGCGGCATGCTTGGCCAATGGGGGGATGCGATCCTATTCGCGGTCATCGTGGCCACGGTCTTCCGCACATACACCTTCGAAGCATTCACGATCCCCACGCCTTCCATGGAGAAGAGCTTGTTGGTCGGCGACTACCTTTTCGTTAGCAAGCTAAGCTATGGCCCACGCCTGCCGCTAACACCCATCACCTTTCCGTTCACGCACCACACCATGCCGTTGACCACGAGCACGCCTTCTTTCTTAGAGTGGTTCTCGCAGCCGTACCGTCGCCTACCCGGCTTCGGTACTCCGCAAGCCGGCGATGCTGTGGTGTTCAACTTCCCCGAGGGCGATACCGTGGTGGCCAATTTTCAGAACCAGAGCTATTACCAGCTTGCGCGGCAGTACGGCCGCGCCAAGCTGGCCGATCCCGATCAGAAGTTTCCTGATCAACAACCCGATGGCACCGTAGTGATGAAACCCGGTGGCGGGATCCTCATGCGTCCTGTGGACAAGTGCGAGAACTACATCAAGCGTTGCGTTGCGGTCGCTGGTGATACACTGGAGGTGAAGCATGGCCACGTGTTCGTGAACGGCGCGGTGCGGCCCGTGGCGAACACCGGCCAATACGTGTACGAGTTCGCGTTGAAGCAATTGTTCAGCCCGGAACGGCTGAAGGACCGCTTCGACATTTCCGCCAGCGACATCCAACAAGGCCAGGTGGGCGATGGCCGGTTGATGGCGTGGATCCCCACGTCGCCGAGCATCGCTGCGCAATTGCAGAAGTTCGACATTGTGGAGAGCATGGTCCGACAGGACCACCCTGCGGGCCACTTCGCCGATCCGCGCAACTTCACGCCGATCTTCCCCAACACGAGCACATCCAACTGGAGCGAGGACAACTTCGGCCCGATCTGGATACCGAAGAGCGGCGCAACCGTGCAACTCACGTTGGAGAACCTACCACTCTACCGCCGCGCGATCGACGTGTACGAGGGACACGACCTCGAAGTGCAAGGCGATAAGATCCTCATTGATGGATCGCCCGCTAGCAGCTACACCTTCACGCAGGACTACTATTGGATGATGGGCGACAATCGCCACCGCTCGCAGGACAGCCGCTTCTGGGGTTACGTGCCCTTCGACCACATCGTGGGCAAGGCCGTGCTGGTGTGGTTCACCAAGGATCCCGATACGGGCATCCGATGGAAACGCTTGTTCACAGTGGTGAAGTAGTTTGAAGAAGTTCACAGTTGTCCGTTGTCAGTGAAATGCCCAACGCCAAGCGGACAACGGACAACG
>JBKJPT010000097.1:0-2530 GCA_046595075.1 Flavobacteriales bacterium | reverse complement strand
CACGAGGTGATCGCCGTTCACTTCGGTATTGTGGGCCGTGGGCGTGTCAAGTTTACCTGGAGCAAAGAGGAAACCGCCGTCCGGAGTGCCGTGGAACTTGCGCACGGAATTGAACCCGTAGTGCCCTGGTGGTGGTGCACCGGCAAAGAAGGCGTGCGTGGAATCGATCACCGCACGCGGCCCCAGTTCAACGGCCAGCTGGCGCACTGCATCGCTGCGCACGCCGAAGAAGTCCGTAAGGACAATGAGTTCTTCCGAAGACGGGCTTTGAAGACCGATGGGCAGCAATTGCTCATCGATCCCATAGAAGATCACGTCGATGCCGCGGTCCACCATTGGTACCAGCAGCGCGTTGCACGAGTGGAAAGGCACCAACACCCGCTTGGGCCGCTCGCGATCGAGGATATGGCCCAGACAAGCACGTCCGCTGGTGAGCAGGAGTGCTTCGGGGTATGGCTGCGCGAGCCGAGGCCCCAGCGGTTCGAGGCCCATGAAGCCGCCGAAGCCGATGCTCTTTGTCCTTGCTTCCTTCATATTGTCGCGCAAACCCGCATGGGCGAATGTCGGAATATCCGTGCGGCGTGGGGTGGGCAAGTATTTTAGCCGCCCTTTCACGCGCCGGTTGCCCGCCGCGAGCACATGACCCGCACGACTCCTGTTACCAGGGCTTTTCTGCCGCCGCTAGCGGATGTGCAGGAATTGCTGCGAGGGATCTGGGAAAGCGGCCAACTCACCAACAATGGTGCGCTGGTGCAGCGGCTCGAAGCTGCGCTGATCTCATGGCACGGCGGACCGGCGCATTTCATGGGCAACGGCACCATCGCCTTGCAGATCGCACTGCAAGCGTTGGAGGTGGAAGGTGAAGTGGTCACCACACCGTTCTCCTATGTGGCCAGTACCACGGCAATCCTATGGGAGCGTTGCACACCGGTCATGGCGGACATTCACCCGGCGACCTTCTGCATCGATCCGGCACGCATCGAGGAGCGCATCACCCCGCGCACGGCGGCCATTCTTGCTACACATGTATACGGTCTTCCATGCGACGTTCAGGCGATCGAGCGAATTGCTCAGAGGCATGGACTGAAGGTGATCTATGACGCTGCGCACGCTTTCGGCAGCGAGTACCAAGGGCGACCGCTCCTTGCCTATGGCGATGCGAGCACATGCAGCTTCCACGCCACCAAGCTATTTCACAGTGCGGAGGGTGGGTCGGTGCGATGCTCCGATGCCATAGTGCATGAACGGGCCCGCCTCCTGCGCCAGTTCGGACACATCCACGACGACCACTTCCTGCCGGGCATCAACGGCAAGAACAGTGAACTGCATGCGGCCGTGGGCCTCGCTGTGCTGCCGCACATGGAAGCGATCCTCGCTCGACGCGCCGAGCAGTGGCAGCGCTACCAACAGGCCTTTACCGGATCAGCGGTGGGTATGGCGACAGTGCCGATCGGGACGAAATACAACCACGCCTATTTCCCGGCGGTGTTCCGCGATGAGGCCGAGGCCTTGCGTGTGCGCGATGCGCTCGGTGTAGAAGGTATCGTGCCAAGGCGCTACTTCTACCCGGCGTTGAACACCTTGCCCTATATCCGCAAGAACGGCGATTGCCCCATTGCGGAGGACGTTGCTCCGCGCGTGATGTGCCTGCCCTTGTTCCATGTGCTGGAAACCTCTGTTCAGGACAGGGTAGCGGAGGTGGTGCTCCGAACCGTAGCCGCAGGATGAGCCAAGCCACGCAGCCTGACGAATTGGGTCGAACGGTGGTGATGCAGCCGTACGTCTTTCCGTACCTCGGCTACTTCCAACTGTTCCACGCCTGTGATCGCTTTGTACTGTTGGACGATGTGGCCTTCATACGGCAAGGCTGGATAAACCGTAACCGGATCCTGGTCAACGGCGCTCCGCACCTCTTCACGATCCCTGTAAGCGGACAGAGTTCCTTCATCACCATCCACGATACGCAGCTTGCACCGGATACCGGTTGGAAGAGGAAGTTGCTGCGTACCATCGATCAGGCGTATCGCAAGGCTCCCTGCCATGCTGCCGCGATGCCGTTGGTGGAGCAGGTGATCACCACCATGGAAGGAAGCATCGCCGATGGAGCGGCGCTCTCCTTGCGCGCTGTGCTGGAATATCTGGGCCTCGACCGGCCGATGCAACGATCGAGCGAAATGCAGTTGCCAGTCGACCTGCGCGCGCAGGAACGGGTCATCGCCATTTGCAAAGAAGTGGGCACCTCTACCTACATCAACGCTTCCGGCGGGCGCCCGCTCTATCAGGCTGAAGCCTTCGCTGCGCATGGCATGGAGCTCCGCTTTCTGGGGATGGGCGAAGTTACTTATGTGCAGGGCAACAGCGAATTCCAACCCGCGCTATCGATCGTCGATGTGCTGATGTGGAAAACACGCGATCAGGTGCGCGAATTACTCACGCGTTATTCCTTGGAGCAATGAGCGGTACAACAGCACCGAGCAGTTCCGTCGTTACCAGAGTTTCGCTCGTTTCCATCTCGGTGACCACCTACCAG
>JBKJPT010000088.1:0-20375 GCA_046595075.1 Flavobacteriales bacterium | reverse complement strand
GGTAGAATCGACCGCCTTGGTACAACTTCACATACGTGTACTGGTTGAAGTAGCCCATCACGTTCGTCAGCAGCACACCCATCAATTCGCTTCGCAGTCCCCACCGGCTCCAGAAATGGCGGTCGAAATGCAAGGGCTTTTCGTGTCCACGCAGCAGGATCGCGTCCAGCGCGCGGTGGTGGTGCCCTTGGGGTCCGTGGGTCCACCACATCAGGGCGTGTACTTCGGTTGCCGTATTGGTCACGCGCACCCGGCATCGCCACTGCGTGTGTTTGATCCGTTGCATGTAGTCCTGCGCCACACCCGGGGGTGCGTTCCCTTTGGCTATGGATCGTTGTAGCAGTTGCGCGCGCAGGCGCATGCTTCGCTCCACCTCCGGGTACAGCGCACGCGCCTCCTTCAGTTTCCTTTCCAGAATGGGTAGCGGAAAGCTCATCCTTTTCAACGTTAGTGGGGCCAACAGGTCTTCGCTCCCGTGGCGTGGCCGTTCTTAGACAATTGCAGGGTCTCCTCCCATCACCACCTCGCACCGAAAACCTCCGTAGCGGTCTCCGGCCTCGAGGACCTTGCGGCTCAAAGAGATCGAGAGTTGTTCCCAATGGCGCACCCTTGCCACCGAGGTAACCGAACAACGCATCCGCAATAATGATCTCCGCTGATCACTCCTGAGGATACCGGTGTGGGTCGCTCCAGTCATCGTCCATCTGCCTCTTCACGTTGTGCATCTTGTGGCCGATCATGGCCAGTTCGCGGTGGCCGTGTGCGATCAGCCACTTTAGCGCGGCCTCGTCGCCATCG
This sequence comes from Flavobacteriales bacterium, assembly GCA_046595075.1. Classification (GTDB taxonomy): domain Bacteria; phylum Bacteroidota; class Bacteroidia; order Flavobacteriales_F; family PHOS-HE28; genus PHOS-HE28. The sequence continues at coordinate 19,577 of JBKJPT010000088.1, read as the reverse complement.
CCGGTGAGGGCCACCATCCGCAGGACCTTGAAATCGTTGCGGTCCAACCAATCGAGTGCCTGCACGTCGCCTTCGATCCCGGTGATCACTGCCATCAGGTGCGCATGGCCGTTCTCCATGAGCCATTTGCGCGCATCGGGCTTGTTGCGCAGCGCGTAAGTGAAGATGCCCAGCTCCGGATAGCCGTTCTTGATCAGCCATTCGCGCAGCGATGCGTTGCCGCTGATGGCCTCGCCCCATGCGAGAAGCACTTTAGCCGGGTAGTCGGTGCGCATCTATGGTCGGAACGTGCTTGCGGCGAAGTTATTCCGCAGTGCGGGGGTAGTGGTCACTGAGAACCGCAGGGGCTGATTCGGCCACAGATGAGGATGATAGGCGAAGATGGGATGGACTGGCTGTAGCGGTCTTCTCCGGGAATGCATCCGCCGATGGTCGGATATCTGTGTTCATCTTCTTCATCTGTGGATGCATTTCTCCTACACGTCTAGGGATCCTCCTTGATAGATCGATAGCCTGTTCCCATGCGAGGAAACCCGATGGATCTGAAGTTCTTCTGCGGTGCTGTGCCGCCGCCGATATCTTGTGCGCAACAACGACCAACGCCTACGCGATGCCAATGCAGCGCTGCGGCACCTAAACGCGCTACGGCGCACAAAGCATGGAACTAGCAGCGAGCATGATGCGCGATGACGCCCTGAAGGGAACCACCGTGGTGATCACCGGTGGCGGAACGGGCCTTGGCCGTGGCATGGCCGAGCAATGTTTGCGTTTGGGTGCGCGGGTGTGCATCACCAGTCGCAAGATGGATGTGCTGGAGAAGGCCGCTGCGGAAATGAAAGCGTTGGGCGGCGAGGTGATGGTGCACGCGTGCGATGTGCGCGAGATCGATCAGGTGGAAGCGCTGCGCGATGCGGTGATCGCACGCTTCGGCGGTGTGAACGCGCTGATCAACAATGCGGCGGGCAACTTCATCAGCCCCACCGAGCGGCTCAGCAGCAAAGCCTTCAAGACTGTGATCGACATTGTGCTCATGGGCACGGTGAACTGCACACTGGCCTTCGGCAAGCATTGGATCGCGAAAGGGGAGAAGGACAAAGCGATCCTCAACATCGTGACCACCTACGCGTGGACCGGCAGTGGTTACGTGGTGCCGAGCGCATGCGCGAAAGCGGGTGTGCTGGCCATGACGCGCTCGCTCGCCGCCGAATGGGGCAAGTACGGGATCCGTTCCAACGCAGTTGCGCCGGGGCCCTTCCCCACCAAGGGAGCGTGGAGCCGATTGCTTCCCGGTGAGCTCATGGAGAAGTTCGACATGGCGAAGAAGGTGCCCTTGGGCCGCGTGGGCCGTCACCAGGAGCTCGCCGATCTGGTCACATACCTGATCTCGCCATATAGCGGTTTCGTGAACGGCGAGGTGGTCACCATCGATGGCGGCGAATGGCTCAAAGGGGCAGGCCAGTTCAATCTACTGGACCAGTTGGAACCGGGCATGTGGGATGCGATCGAGCAATTGGTGCGCGGCGCTAAGGGGAGTTGAACCGCATTACGGTCGACCCACTACCTTGCGTACCCGAAAAACCGAACACATGAACAAGAAGATCATCGCTTTGGGCATCACCTTCGCTGCTTGCACCGGCAGTCTGCTCGCCCAAACAGCGGAAGCAACCGACGCCGAGAAATTCGCCCAGCAACGGGCAGCCGCCTATGCCGAAGCATTGGGCTTGGATGCCCGCACCACGGCCAAACTCGCTGCCGTGTACCTGGAAGCCGATGCCGAAGTGGCACCACTGCGTGATCAATGCGCTGCGATCAAGGCCAAGGCCGAAGCAGCCGTGGCACCGTACGATGCCCGTGTAGAAGGATTGCTCAGCAAGGAACAGCGGGTAAAGCTGGCCACGATGAAGGCCGAAGGTCGTTTCACCCCTGGCGACGCGTGTTGCGTGGAAGAAGGCAAGGCCGGTTGCGCCGGACATGGCACTGCGGCAGGTGCGGCCGGTGGTTGCTGCGCGGGCAAGGCCGGTGCTGCCCATGGCGAAGCCGCCCCTGCGAAGCGTACGCCCACACCCACACTGGAACCCGATCCGAAGTAGATCCAGGATCTATTACAAATAGGAACGGCCCCGATCATCGGGGCCGTTCTTGTTGGAAGGGTTCGTGTCAATCGACCACGATCACCAAGTATTTGCTCAGGCTCCAGAAGGCATTGGGATCGGTGATCACCAGTTTGTCAGCCCCTTCCAAGCGGTAGCTGCCCGCGGGGTGCGTGGTTGCCAAACGGGCCTTGCCGGCCATGATGGGCACCTCCAACGTTAACACTTGGTCTATCCGGGTGAAGTAGCTCTGCGTAAGGTTGTCGGTGTTCAGCTTGTCCACCGCACCTATGCCGGCCACACCACCTTCTTTGGTGAGCACGCCCTTGGCGCGAAGCTCCTTCGCGGTGCCCACGGCGTACCACGCGGTATTCATCTCGTTGCGCTGCATGTCGGCCAATTGCGATTTGTCGCGGTACATGTCGATCAAGGTGGCCAGCGAAGCATTGGTGCTCGCCAGTTGCTCCTTCAGCACCACGATCTCGGTGTCCTTCTCGGCCATGCTGCGCTGCAGTTCAGCTACTGTGCCTTCCAACGCCGCAATGCTCGCCGCCGACTTCTTCGCCTGCTTGCGCAGCTTTTCCATCAATGTCCTGTTCTCGGCGAGGAGGCCATCGATGCTGGCGATATCGGCCATGATCCGCTGCTCCATGTCGACATCGCCCTCGGCGCCATCGCTCTGCGAGGCCAATTGACCTTGCTTGGAGCGCACCGTGCGCAGGTTGTCGCTGATGCGGTTCATGGTGGCGAAGAGCTCATTGATCGCCGAGTCGCGCTCGGCGATCGTGGCCTGACCCTGCGCGGCATCTTCGTTGAGCTGTTGGTATTGCGCGCTCTGCTTGGGGTCATGCTCGCAGGCTTGCAGCCCAAGGGCGAAGAGCAGGATATAGGGGAGGGTCTTCATGGTGCGGGTTTCAATGGGATGCAACGCGAACACGGGTGTTCATCGTCTATAGCCCATGAGGTTCAGTGGCGAAAGTTATTTGTACCCTCCCTTGGGGAACGAAGGGTCGCCGGATCGCGTAGGAACGGGGTCCCGGCGGGCACTATCACCCGACCAACCGCAGTTCATAGCCCTGCCGCCAGCACCATGCGCCGTTCTCTCCTAGCCCTTGCACTACTCACCAATTTGGTGGGTTATGCACAAGTAGACAGCAGCCTTACCCGGGAATTCTCAAAGCAGAGCGCGAAGGAGCGGGCACGCATTGCGAAGCAGGAAGTGGAGGACGCCGCCAAGGATCCACGCTTTCAAGGGGTGATGACGCAGGCCGAAGCGCTCTTCCAGCAGAAACAATATGATGATGCACTTGCACGATACCAGGATGCGCGCGCCTTGCGACCATTGAACGTATACCCCAAGGTGAAGATCCAGGACCTACAGGTGCTGATCGCAAAGCGCGAAGCAACCAAAGCCACCGAGGAATCGCAGGTGAGCGCACCGCCACCATTCACTACAGACACATCGCACACCACGGTCGCCAATGCAGATCGTGCGGTCGCTCCCGTTGAAATTGCCCGACCTATCACCGCGTTGGAGCCAACGCGGAAGACAGAAGTGCCCCTAGAGAAGCGACCAGAGCCTGTGATGGTGCGAACCGAACGCGTGCGTACTGAACCAATACCGGCCGAAGGCATGCACGAACGCACCTATGTGGAAGGCCGCGCCATTGTGCTGGAACGCAAAGTGGTGGACGGCACACGCGTGGAAGTGTACCGTAAAGTCACTCACCCATGGGGGCAGGTGGTGCATTTCCGCGATGGTGCTGTGATCTCCGATCGCCAGTGGCGGGAGGTCTTCCCGGGGGAATAGATCACAGGCCCTCCTCGATCACCTTCACCGGGAACTCCAACAGCGAGCGGAAGTCCTGACCGGCTTCGGCCATATCCAGATCGCCGGGCACATGGCACCATTCCAAGGCCACGCGCGATGCACCACCAACGTGCACATCTTCAAGTCGTTTGAATATATCCAGCAGGTACTTGGCAGAACTGGAGTTGAAGTAGGTGAGCGATACCCTGACCGTGGTGCGCGGCGCGGGTAGAGCGGCGTAAGCATCCACAAGGTCGTAAAGCGGGGTGAAGAACTTGTCGGCGTTCTCCGGGATGGAACAGCCGCTCAGGTGCAAGTTTCCTGCGGCAGGGTCGAAGGTGAAAGCGGGGGTCTTTGCGGTTCCCTCCACGACCATCCGTGCGACCTGTTGCGCCATGTGGGCGAATGTAGGAGTGCATGCGTTTGCACCGAAGGCTGTCGCGCTTAACTTTCAGCGGGCAATACCAACGCCCTTGGCCATGAACGTACAGACGATCGTCGTCCCCTACGACTTCTCCGAATGCGCTACCGATGCCTTGCGGGTGGCAGCCAAGATCGCCCGACGCACCGGGGCGTGCATAGATGTGGTGCACTTATACGAGCAGATGACGGATTTCCACACCGAGAACCAGAAGCTTCGGGAGGAGATCGAAGAGCGGTTGGAGCAGGTGCCTCTGCTGCCCTTCCTCCAAGGCATCGAACTGAAGAAGTTCATGTTGCGCCAGCTCTCCCTCACCGAGATGTTCAAGAATGAACGCATCGCCACGGCCGACCTCATCGTCATGGGTTCACACGGTGCCACCGGTCTGCGCGGTATCGTCGGCAGCAACACGCAGCGCATCGTGCGTAATGCGCCTATGCCGGTGTTGGTGATCAAGCACCACAGTGAGGATTTCGAGGTCAACGACCTGGTCTATGCCTCCAACTTCACGCTACTGGACGTGGAGAAGTTCGAAGCTTTCCGGCCCGTGATCGACCTGTGGGATCCGCGTATTCACCTACTGAAGGTGAACACTCCCAAGAACTTCGAGCGGAGCGAGGACAGCAACCGCGCCATCGATGCCTTTCTGCAACGCCACGAGCTGCGCAAGTTCACCGCCACCATCTACAACGACCTCAGCATCGAGGAAGGTATCCTCAACTTCGCCCGTGGCATCGACGCGGATATGATCGCCATGGCCACCCATGGCCGCAAGGGCTTCTTCCACGTAGTGAACGGCAGCCTCACGGAGGATATCGTGAACCATACCAGCTTCCCGGTGCTAAGTGTGAAACTATGACCCGGTGAACGCCCCTATCTTTACGCCTACCATCCACGCACCATGAAATTCCTGCACAAGACGTTCGAACTTAAGAAGAGGGAGATCATCGAGGTCCACATCGATAAGCCCACCAAAGTGAAGTTCCTCACCGGGCGTGACATGAAGCACTATAAGCTGGGTAAGACCCACACATACTATGGTGGCCTCTTCGAGGAATCGCCCGTGCGCTTCGTAGTACCATACGAAGCCGTGTGGAACGTGGTGGTGGAGAAAGGCTCGCACCGCGAACCATTGGACGTGGATGCCAAGTGTGGCGTGCTGCCCCCGAACGGCACCGTTCGTACCTCGATCGCGGTGGATGCTCCTGAGAGCGTGCGCTTGGCACAGAGCGCAGATAACACCGAAGGCTTCGCCTCCGAAGTGAACCTCGCCGGCAATAGCGAAGGCTGACATACCGATCCGCGCTATCGATCGTTCTGTGCGCACGAACGACGCAAGCCATGTCCACACCCACCGAACAAGAACGACTGGAACAGGTCCTCCTCGGACAGAGCCAGCTCTTGTTCCAGGTACACCTGTGGCTTGACGATGAGCAGAAGCGCGACGACATCATTCGGGCGCTGGTGAGGTCATCAAGCAAGCACGTGCCGGTGAAGGCGCGTGGGTTGGATCCCGAGCGCATCTTCTCGCTTGATACCATCCGGGAACTATGCTTGCAATACAGGTTGCGATTCTTGGACGGAGCGTTGTACAAGGGTGATGTGCCCGCGCAGGCCGTGCAAGCTGTGCGCGCACTGGAGCGCAAAACTGCAGACCCCATTGTGAGCTTTAAAGTGATGGCACCGGCCGATCGCTTCAAACTCTGCGATAGCGAAGTGGATCCGCTGCTCTTCGTGCCTTTGGACGATGATCACTACTACCTGGTGCACAAGTGGGGCAACGACCTATCCCGCGCACGAACAGTGATCTATTGGCCCATGCGTTCGGTCGGCCATTTGGTGATCTCCGTGCTTGTGCTGGCAGTGCTGTTCTCGAGCATGATCCCTGCATCACTGATCTCCCCGGAAGCCGAAGGCCTCTTCAACGGCCAACGGCTATTGATGCTCTTCTGGGCAATGATGGTGTTCGGTGGCTTTACCGCGTTCGGGTGGTTCGCCTTCTTCGGGCAGTTCAGTGCCCGGGCTTGGAACAGCCGCTACTTCAACAGTTGATCACGACCTGTTGTGCAGGGCGACCATCGCGGTCGCTTGCGTCCTGCACAGACACGCGCTGCGGAACCATTGCTTCAGTTCCTCGCGCTGTTCCGGTAAGAGCCGTTTGAAGGCTTTGCGCAATTCCTTGCGGAATGTGCGGGCATCGGCATGGCTGATCTTGTCCAGGACCTCCTGGTAGTAGGTAACGGGTACGGCTCTCATTGCGGTGGAATGGGGTGGGGGCTGCCTACGCGTTCGGGCGCGGTGGGGTTACGACTTCGCCCCGAACACGCGAACCCCTCGTTACAGAGGGGCTCGCGCGCTTGCACCGAACGGATCAACCAATGTTGATCTCGCGGGTCTTGGGCTTGGTCACTTCAGCCTTTGGGATGCGCACGTGGAGCACACCGTTGTTGTATTCGGCGGTGATCGCTTCCGGGTTCACGGTCTCGGGCAGGCGGAAGCTGCGGGTGAAAGTTCCGTGCGCGAATTCGCGACGGGTCCATCGTTCGCTCTCTTTCAGGTCTTCGCTCTTCTTCTCGGCGCTGAGCGTGAGCACCTCGTTCTCCATGCTCAACTTCAGGTCTTCCTTGGTGAAGCCGGGTGCCAACAGGCGCAATTCGAATTCCTTTTCGCGCTCGATGATGTTAACGGCCGGCATGCTGCGGCGCACATCGTCGTGCCCGAGGATCTGGCTGATGTCACGGTTGAAGAGATCGCTCACCAGTTCGCCGAAGGGGTTGATGAACGCAGGCTGTGGGCGGTACTTCGCAATGGTCATGGCTCGTTGTTTTTGGGTTGGGTTGCAGTGCATGTTCATGATCGCGGTGCCGACAACGCATGTGCCGGTGCGAATTGCGTGACGAACTGGCGGGAACGATCACGGTTCGCGGACAATTCTTCCTGACCGGAGCGGTGGGTACTGACGAGATGAACATGTATCGGCTCTCCGCCCGATCTCAACGGATCACTGCGGCATGAACCGGTAGTAGATCGATCCCCGTTGTGGATCGGGTGCCGAACCATTCGCGGCGAACCGTGCACCGCGCGCGGATCGTAGGGCGCTTTCCACCATACAATCGTCCGCGACATTGGTGCGCGCGGCGTCCAACTCGGCCTTGCGCACACTCCCATCGCTTCCTACGCTCACGTTCACCACCACCTGCCCGAAGCCTGTGCAGATATAAGCCGGAACGTGGATGTGCCGCTCGGCACGCAGCGGGTCCTTGAGGTCGTGCCACACGGTAGTGGCGCCTTCAACACGCGCGGGTTCTGCGGCCTTCTCCATATAGAGTTCCTTGTTCCACTTGCTGGGATCCAGTTCGGGAACATCGGGTACGGTCTCACCTCGATCAATGCGTTCCTGCTGCAAACGTTCGAATTCGGCCTGGGCCTCTGCCTCTACGGCGGTTTGTACGTTCTCAGCGAGTCGCTCCCTGTTGTAGCTGGGCCGCAATTCGGCTGCGATGTTGCTGCTGAGGTTGGTGACCTTTTCCGGCACCGTGCTCTCGCCGGTGATGATCCGTTCGATCACTTCTTCGGCATCGATGGCATCCAGAACGTCCAACCGTATATCGCTGATCTCGCTCTCGGTAGGCGTGCGCAGCTGCACCCAAGTGAGTGCAAAGAGGATCACTGTATGCAGCGTGAGCGTGCCGATGATGCCGAGCTTGTGCTCTTCGAACCAATCTAAGAAGCGGCTGTACATGGTGGCTCTTGATGCGGTGCGGATCACCGCCCATGCCAAGATACGGGGGGCGCTTTGGAACGTTGCGTGCGTATGCGCCACGGTGCGGGCCAGCGGTTGTTCCACCGGTTGCCAGCGCCATGCACCCAACCCAGAGCGGTCCCTTGGTAGGTGACGAGCGCCGTTCCAGTAGCACCGGAAGCGGGAAGAGCTTCGCCGCGCAGAAAGGAGAGTGCGCGCGCTCCGTCCACGTGCACTTCCGGAAAGGCGCCTTGATCCAACCAGCGCGACAAAGCCGCTGCGGCATGTGGTACCAGCTCCGCCCCCTTGCGTTCACCGATGGGGGTGCCCGGTGCGTGGATGTGCATGGCCTTCGCGACCGCATCCACGGTGCTGGCCCATGTTGAAGGAAGTGCGAACATCCGATCGCGATGTTCGACCGTGATCATGTTCGATGAAGCGACAAGCCATGCGGGTGCCGCACCGCCAGGAACGGATGAAGTCCTGTCGCGCGAAAGCACTCCACCGGGTTTGCGGGTCACCGAAAGAAAGAAGCCTTCGCCCCGCACGCGATGCGGATAGCAGCGGTATCCGACCACACCATCCACCTCTCCCCGATGCACGCCCCAACTAGGATCCATGGTGATCGGCACGCTTGACCCACCTAGATCGAGCAACGGCCTTAGCTGGGCTTCGTTCTCTTCTTCTTCCCAAGTGCACGTACTGTAGATGAGAACGCCGCCCGGTGCGAGCGCGCTCCATGCGTGACCAACGATGTCCCGTTGTGTTCGCGCACAAGCGTTCACCAGTGCGGGCGACCACTGCTTGCGCGCGAAGGCATCCTTCCGGAACATGCCTTCGCCGGAGCAGGGTGCATCGATCAGGACCAGGTCGAAGAATTCGGGCAATGCGCGCAGATGCGACGGATCGCTGCCCGTGAGCACCGCGTTGCCAGCGCCCTGCTTCCAAATGTTCTCAGCCAGCACATGCCGCCTCGCGCTGTCCACTTCGTTCACCACGAGCAGCGATCCTTGGCCGAGCAGGGAGAGTAGGTGCGTGCTCTTACCGCCGGGTGCGGCGCAGAGGTCCAGCGCGAGCAGATCGCGATCGGGCAGACCACATGCGATAACCGCCTGCTCGATCAACATCGACGATGCTTCCTGCACGTAGTAGGCGCCGGCGTGCAGGAGTGGATCCAGTGTAAAGGCAGGTCGCTCGTTCAAATAGCGGCCATTGACGCACCACGGAACCTGCTCCGCTTCGAGCGCGAAAGGCTTGTACGAGTTGATCCGGATGCTCGTGGGCGACAGCGTGCCAACTGCTTCTTCCAGTGCATCCACTTCGTCACCGATCAACGGTAGGAGCCGTGCGCGCAAAGCGATGGGCAAACCCGATGCTGGCGATGGAACTGGGTGCGGACGACGCCCCATGGCAAGCCCTAGTGCACGGCTGCGGCGTTGCGCAGAACGGTCTCCTTGCGATCGGGGCCGAGCGATACCAATGTGATGGGCACGCTCACGGCTTCCTCAATGGTTTCGATGTAACGCTGGAGCGCTGCGGGCAGATCGCCTTCGAAGTTGGCGCTGGACCAGCCCGGCATGTCGGTATAAATGGGTTCGATACCGGTGGTGATGTCGTACGGCATGCGATCCACGATGCTGTTGCGTATTCGGTAGTGCGTGCACACGCGGATGGTATCCATGCCGTTGAGCACGTCGGCCTTCATCATGGCCAGCTCCGTCACTCCGTTCACCATTACCGCGTAGCGCAATGCCGGGAGGTCGAGCCAGCCACAACGGCGAGGTCGTCCGGTGGTGCTACCGAATTCGTTGCCGGCCTTGCGGATGTGCTCGCCAGTGGCGTCTTCCAACTCAGTCGGGAACGGACCGCTGCCCACACGCGTGCAATACGCTTTGAAAATGCCGGTGACGGTACCGATCCTGTTGGGTGCAACGCCCAATCCGGTGCACGCACCAGCACTTATGGTACTGCTGCTAGTGACGAACGGATAAGTGCCGAAGTCGATGTCGAGCAAGGTGCCTTGGGCGCCTTCGGCCAGTACGCGCTTGCCGCTGCGAAGAGCCTGGTCCAAGTAATGTTCGCAATCCACCATGGTGAAGGTGCGCAGTTGTTGCACCGCATCGAGCCATTCCTTCTCCACTTCGGTGCTCACGCCACCGCTGCCATACAGGGAGAGCAATCGTTCATGCTTCCGCACGAGCGCGCTGTAGCGGTCGTGGAGATCGGGTAGTTCAAGATCGCCCACGCGCAATCCGTTACGACCGGTCTTGTCCATGTAAGTGGGGCCGATTCCCTTGAGCGTGCTGCCGATCTTCAGTTTGCCCTTGTCGGCCTCGCTGGCGGCATCTAGCGCCCGGTGCGTGGGCAGGATCAAGTGCGCGCGACGGCTGATGAGCAAGGTGGAGCGCACATCGACACCTGCTGCTTCGAGCGACTTTACCTCCTTGAGGAAGATCACTGGATCAACCACCACACCGTTGCCAACGAGGTTTACCGTGCCTTCGCGGAACACGCCGCTTGGGATCGTGTGGAGCACGTGCTTGTGGCCCTCGAAGAGCAAGGTGTGCCCGGCGTTGGGGCCGCCTTGGAAACGCGCGATCACTTCGTAACGAGGTGCGATCACATCAACGACCTTGCCTTTGCCCTCATCGCCCCATTGGGCGCCGAGGAGCACGTCCATCTTCCCAGCCACGGTTCAACCCTTGAGTTTAGCGACGGCCTCGTCCACCGTAGCGGTGATGATGAACACGGAATCAAGCTTGGTGACCACGAACAACTGGCGAACGCTGTTGCTCACGCGAGCAATGAGCGCATCGCCACCTGCGTTGCGGGTGCGGGTGAGCACGTTGATGAGGATGTTGAGCCCCGTGCTGTTCATGTACTGGAGGTCGCCCATGTCGAGCACCACACTTGTATGGCCAGCATCGAGCTCGGTATCGAGCGCCTGCATGAGGCGATCGGCCTGCTGCTGGTCCATGAGGCGCCCACGGAGGTGGAACACCTTGGTTCCATGTTCCTCGGTGATCTCCAGGTCGAAGGCGGGTCGGTCGGTGACGGTCATGATACGGATCGTTTGGCTTGGCAAGTGGCACAGGTGCCGTGTATGTGTAAGGCGTGGTGGTGTACATGAAAGCCCATGACCTCGGTGACGGTGTTGCGGATCTGCTGGATGCGGGGGTCGCAGAATTCGGCGACATTTCCGCACACTTCGCAGATGAGGTGATCATGCTGGCGGTAGGCGTGCGCTTTCTCGAACCACGAGCGGGTGTCGGTGAAGCGGTGGCGGCGCACCAGTTCGCAATCCAGCAGCAGTTCCATGGTATTGTAAAGGGTGGCGCGGCTCACGCGGTACTTTTTGGTCTTCATGCGGCCGTAGAGCCGCTCAATATCGAAGTGGCCGTCGTGGGCGTAAACCTCGGTGAGTATGGCGAAGCGCTCCGGGGTCTTCCGGTGCCCTTTGCTCTCCAGGTACTCGGTAAAGATCCGCTGGACGTTCTGGTGTTGTTCGGCCACTGGCATTCCGAGGGCGAAAGTAGAACGTGGCGGTTAGTAGTGGATGCACTGTGCGTGTCAGGCCGAGGGCATTTATTCACAACAACGGTCACCAAGCCAGCTCAATGATCCACACGCTCCACGCTCCTCACTCCACGCACGCGCTTCAGCTTTTCGATCAGGGCGTTCAGGTGGTCGGTATCGTGCACATAGGCCATTACCTTGCCTTCGAAGATGCCGTCATGGCTCTCGAAGCTGATGGCCCGCATGTTCACGTTGTGCTCATGGCTGATGATGGTGGTGATCTTGTTCACCAAGCCCACATCATCGATCCCGCTGAAGGTGATGCCCGCTAGGAACTCGACGGTATCGGTGCCCTTCCACCGCGCCTTCACGATGCGGTAGGCGAAGTTGCTCATGAGCTGCACAGCATTGGGACAACCCACGCGGTGGATCTTGATCCCTTCGCCCAAGGTGATGAAACCGAAGACATCATCGCCCGCGATGGGGTTGCAGCACGTCGAAAGCTGGTAATCGATCTTTTGCAGGTCGTCGCCTATGAGCAGCGCGCCCGGTGTAGTGCCGCGGATCTCGGCCACCACTTCCTCCAAGCTACGCTCGTCGGGCTTGCGCTTCACCTTGGGCAGGTGAAGGCGGCCGTTCTTCACCTGTACATCGGGCAGGGTTTCCAGCACGTGCTTGCCGCGCGCGATCTGGTAGTAGAGGTCCATGGCGCTGCGCGAAGCATAGTGCTCGATGAGTGCGTTGATATTGTCGGCGTCCACCTTCGCGCTCCACTTGCGTAGCTGGCGTTGCAAGGCTTCGCGGCCCACCACGGCAAGCTTCTTCTTCTGGTCGCGCAGTGCCTGCTTTATCCGATGCTTGGCCTTGGCTGTCTTCACGAAGGTGAGCCAGTCCTCCTTGGGCTGCTGCTTCTTGCTGGTGATCACTTCGATCTGATCGCCGCTCTTGAGGGGTTGGCTCAGTGGTACCAGCTTGTGGTTCACCTTGGCGCCAATGCACTGCCTACCGATCTGCGTGTGGATGTCGAAAGCGAAATCCAATGCGGTGCTACCCGCGGGCAGATTGCGCATTTCGCCCTTCGGCGTGAACACCACGATCTCATCACTGAACAGGGTCAGTTTGAAATCGTTCACGAAATCGATGGCATCGGTGCTGGGATCCTCCAGTACTTCGCGGATGCGCGAGAGCCATGCATCCAAGGCGGTGGTATGCTCTTGATCGTCCTTGTAACGGTAGTGGGCGGCGAGGCCCATCTCGGCTACCTCGTCCATGCGCTTGCTGCGGATCTGCACTTCCACCCAGCGGCCGCCGGGGCTCATCACCGTGGTGTGCAAGCTTTCGTAGCCGTTCGCTTTCGGTAGGCTGATCCAGTCACGGAGGCGATCGGGGTTGGGTTGGTAGTAATCGGTCACGATGCTGTACACCTTCCAGCAGTCGGCCTTTTCCAGTTCCTGTTTACTGTCCACGATGATGCGGATCGCGAACACGTCGTACACCTCTTCGAAGGTGACGTGCTTCTTCTGCATCTTGTTGTAGATGCTGTTCACGCTCTTGGGCCGCCCCTTGATCTCGTAACCGAAGCCTTCGTGGTCCAATGCTTCTTTGATCGGCAGCACGAAACGGCTGATGAACCGCTTCCTCACGGCCTCGCCCTTCTTCAGCTTGTGGCTGATCTCGGTGTAGATCTCCGGTTCCTTGAAGCGGAGAGCGTGATCCTCCAGTTCGCTCTTGATGTTGTACAGGCCCAACCGGTGGGCGAGCGGCGCGTAGAGGAAGAGCGTTTCGCTCGCGATCTTCAATTGCTTGTCGCGCGGCTGGTGGTCCAGCGTGCGCATGTTGTGCAGTCGGTCGGCGAGCTTCACCAGGATCACGCGCACGTCCTGGGCCAGCGTCAGAAGCACCTTGCGGAAGTTCTCGGCTTGTATGCTGTCGTTGGCGAACTGCAGGCCACTGATCTTGGTGAGACCGTCGATGATCGTGCTCACGGTCTGGCCGAAAAGGTCCTTTACATCATCGAGCGTGAGGTCAGTGTCCTCCACCGTGTCGTGCAGCAGCGCGGCAACCACGCTGGTGGTGCCCAGGCCGACCTCTTCGGCACAGATTCGCGCCACGGCGATCGGGTGGTAGATGTACGGCTCCCCGCTCTTGCGGCGTTGGTCCTTGTGTGCTTCAACAGCGATGTTGAAGGCCTTGCGGATCATCCGATTGTCTTCCGGCGTGCGATCGCCTTTGATCGCACGTAACAGCCCACGGTATCGCAGCAGGATCTCGGCCCGCTCGGCAGCGAGGTCGATCACCGGTTCAACCGGTATGGGTGCTGTGGAGGCTGCGGCGGGAGCGTCGCTCATAGCTGCGAAAGTTACGCAGCCGTGGAAGGTAGCGCGGGTAACACCTTGCCCCTTACTTCACCGAAGCCGATACGCAATCCGTCCTTCTCGCAGTATCCGCGCATGATCACCGTGTCGCCGTCCTCGATGAAGTTCCGCTCGCTGCCGTCGTTGAGCTTCACGGGCTTGGTGCCTTTCCACGCTAACTCCAGCATGCTGCCATAGCTCTCCGGTGTATCCCCGCTGATGGTGCCGCTGGCCATGAGGTCGCCTGCGTTCACGTTGCAACCGTTCACAGTGTGGTGGGCGAGTTGCTGCGCCATGTTCCAGTAGAGGTGGCGGAAGTTGCTGCGGCTGATCACGGTCTCGCTTCCGCCGCTGGTGAGGATGGCCACCTCCAGTTTTATATCGAAGTGTTTGTTGCCCGTGTATTGGAGGTAGGGGAGCACCGCCGGCTCCTGCACAGGGCCGCTCACGCGGAAGGGTTCGAGGGCATCCAACGTAACCACCCATGGCGAGATCGAGGACGCGAAATTCTTCCCTAGGAACGGCCCGAGTGGAACGTATTCCCACGCCTGTATGTCGCGCGCGCTCCAATCATTGAAGAGCGCGAGGCCGAAGATGTGGTTCTCCGCCTCAGCGGTACTGATGCGCTCGCCGAGCGGCTTGCCTTCGTAGGTGAGGAAACCCATCTCCAACTCGAGGTCGAGCTGGCGGGTGGGTCCGAAGACCGGTGCGGCATCCGGCGAAGGTTTGTATTGCCCGCAAGGGCGATGGAAGTCAACGCCCGATGCAATGATGCTCGAAGCACGGCCATGATATCCAACAGGCAAGTGGAGCCAGTTGGGGAGCAGTGCGTTCGCTGGATCACGGAACATGCAACCCACGTTGTATGCGTGCTGTCGGCTGCTGTAAAAATCGGTGTAGTCGCCGATGTTCGCGGGGAGGTGCATGATAACATCTGCAATAGGCACCAGTGACTTTGCGCGTAGGACCTCGTTATCCCGCAGATCAGCGTTCTCTGCATCCAATAAGTGGATCAACCGCTGACGCACCTCGCGCACCCGCGCGGAGCCGTGTTTGAGCAAACGGTTCAGGTTCGTTTCCATCAGCGCGATGCGCTCCACATCAATGCCTGCCAGCAGGTCACTATCCGCAAGGACGAAGAGGTCCACCACCGTCTCTCCCACGCGCGTGCCAATGCGCATGGGCCTGCCGGGTGCGGAGAAGATGCCGAAAGGGATGTTCTGGATGGGGAAATCGCTTCCAACGGGAACGGGCAGCCAGGAGCGGAGCGATGGATCGACGGTAGGAATGGACATGTGTTTCATCCCGATACCTCGGGAGCGCAAAGGTGCAATCTGGAAGCGTTCGCGAACTTCACCGCGAGGCATGGAAAAGCGGAAGCAGATCGTGATCGCCATTGTTGTGCTGCATACAGCGCTGATCGCCTGCTATACGTTCCCCGGCACATTGGTCCCGGAGAAATTGCGGATCATCGGTCAGTTCTACGCCCGTCCGCTGTTCCATCAGCAGTGGTTGCTCTTCGCACCCGATCCGCCACTTTGTTCTTGCCAGGTGGAAGCGAAGTGGGGAACACGTTCTTGGGGCTCCATCGAACGTGGAGAGAACAGTTACCTGCAACGCCGTGTTGCACAGGCGATCGCTCGGCATGTACAGGCCGAAGTGCATGCGGGGGACACCATCCCCGCCACCCAGCTGATCGGCGCCATGCGTTCCATGGCATTGTACAGTGAGTACGAACCGGGGGAAGGACGCACACCACCGGCCGTCGAGTTCCGCTTGGTTGAACAGTGTGTCACGGACCCATCGCGACCTATGCTTCGCGAAGAGCAGATCACCCAGTTGCGCACGCCATGACGGCCCAGTCCGCAGCAATGCGTTTGTTCCAGCGTGCGATCCTGGTCTGGGTAGTCGGCTTCACCCTAAGCGCATACTGGGGTTTGGATGCGTTGAACAACATGGGCCGCTCACCTTTGTACGCACCACCAGGTCCGCTCAGGTATGTCACGCACGCGCTGGCATTGTTGCCCGAAGGGATCAATGATCTCGTAGTGCTCTTTGCCCTTCCGTTGCTCTTGTTCTTCTGTCTGCGCGATCTTTTCCGTCAACCACGTTGGTGGACCGCTTTCCTCATTTGGTTCCTCTATGTCAACCTCATGAACAGGGCCTGGCTGGCAGGTAGTGGTGGCCAGCAGCTCATCGCCAATCTCCTTTTCTGGAACATCTTCTTGCGCGTCGGATCCGCCAGCAACGGCAATGGTCACATGGCCACGTGGTCACATGGCCACATGGCATTTCTCGCTTTCTGGATCATTCGCATGCAACTCTTGCTGGCCTACGCTGCCACCGGTCTGCACAAACTCACTGGTACCCATTGGCTCGACGGCACCTCCATGGGGATCGTAGCCACCGATCCCGCGTTCGGGCCGTTGTGGATCGCTGATCTCCCGATCGCCTCGACGGTCAGTACTTGGTTGGTACTGCTCTTCCAACTCACCTTCCCGCTTGCGGTCTGGTGGCGCCGCACCCGTTACGCATGGATGATGATCGGCGTGCTGTTCCACATGGGTATCGCGTTTTGGATGGACATACCGGAAATGGGGCTAGCGTTCATTGTGGCCTACACCATCTGGTTCGACGACACCGACCTAGACCGCATACGCACGTAATTCCGCAAGTTGCGGACGGTTCAGTCGTGATCGCGCGCGGCGCTGGGGCCAATGGGGAACTGAGCACCGACCACGATCGCGTGTTGCACGAACCAGAAATGCTGGCTTGCGTGGTCTTCATCGGTACCCGTGGTGAGCACACGTGATAGATCGATCCAGCCGGCCTTGAGCGTGTTGCGGATGTACAGGTGTTTCCACAAAGTGAAGTGCAAGCCCACTTGCGCCCCAACACCGACCCCAGCAACGTTGAAGCGGTTGTTCAGCCCTTTGCCGAAGAGCCGCACATCACTGCGAGGGATCACCGGACCGGCATGCACACCTTCATAAGCGCGCAGTTCGAAACGAGCATCGCCGCTGGCCCACAGTGGATCGTAGTGGTCCAGGTCCACGCTCAATAGGTTGAGTCCATCGGTGTGCTCGTAAGTGAGGAAGTCCGGGCTGAGCTGCACATGGCGCGATCCTTCAGCGGTGGTGTATTGGAGCGACCGACTTCCGTTCACGTACCCGTCCATGCGCACCGTTTGGTCCTGTACCACCACGTACTTCATGTGATCAAGGCCGAGCGACACGCTCCAACGATCTTGGAAGTACCAGCCCGCTCTATAGTTGTATTGTGGTATCCAGATGTTCTTCGGCTTGAAGTAATCGGCTCCGAAGGGAACAGGTCGATCCTTCGCGATCACATGCCGCAAAGTGAAATCGTAATCGGGACCGTCGAAGTGGATATCGCTCCAGCTGTACCAAGCACGGTTGTAGCCCCAATGCAGGAAGAACGTGTTCTTATGAGAGACATTCTGCGCATGGGTAACTGGCAGGCTGGCCAGTGCCATGCATAGCGCAAAGCCCCGTGCCTGGATCATGAGCAGCGCAGGAAGATATCGTTGCTAGGGTAATGTCGCTCACCACAACGGCGCGGATCCAGCATGTCTGGTGTGATGATATCGAAGCTTGCCGGCAAACACTCGTTTTGCGGATCACGCATGAGCCGAAAGTGGTGGCTCACGAAAAGCACGTCGCCACCGATGGTGGTTGCACGAGTTGTGACGAAGTACCAGCCGCTCGGAGCAGGTTGCCCGTTGGCCAACAGCCCGGACCAACCTTGGTAGAGCTGGGTTGTCCGAAAGACCGGATCAAGCGACAGCGTGTGCACGCTCAATGTGCACGTCTCCGCCCAGTAGGCTATTGGGATGAGCACATCGTTGATCCCATCAGCATCCGGTGTGATCACGTTGGGGACCATCAGGCATGCACTGTCCACGCTGGCCACCCATGTGGTCACGTTGCCTTGTATGCCCGGTGCACCCGCTTCGTCCTTTCCGCAGGCTACCAGGAGCACAACAGGTAGTATGAGCAGCGCAGCACGCATGGCACTAGCTAGCTACGGCCCAACCGTAAAGCGGTTTCAAGCGCATCATGCCACCCACGAGGAAACGCACTCGTTTCAGTTCTTCTTCGTTGTCGCCGTTGCGCAAGGCAGTGTCGATCATTTCCACAATGCGGGCGCATTCCACAGCACTGGCCCCACGTGTGGTGATCGCTGCCGTGCCAATGCGGATGCCGCTGGTGACGAAGGGGCTCTTGTCATCGTAAGGCACCATGTTCTTGTTCACGGTGATGTGCGCAAGGCCTAGGATACGTTCAGCGTCCTTGCCGCTGATGTCCTTGTTGCGTAGGTCGATGAGCATGCAATGGTTGTCGGTACCGCCGCTCACCACGTTGTAGCCTTTGTCCATGAACGCCTTGGCCATGATCGCGGCGTTTGCGATGACCTGTTGCCCGTAATCGCGGAAATCATCCTGCAGCGCTTCGCCGAAGGCCACAGCCTTGGCAGCGATCACATGTTCCAACGGACCGCCCTGTGTGCCGGGGAACACGGCCCCATCGAGCACGGCGCTCATCATGCGCACTTCGCCCTTCGGTGTCTTCAACCCCCATGGGTTCTCAAAGTCCTGACCCATCATGATCAGGCCGCCGCGCGGACCGCGCAGGGTCTTGTGCGTGGTGGTGGTGATCACATGGCAATGGGGCAGGGGATCATTCAGGAGTTTGGCCGCGATCAAACCTGCGGGGTGGCTCACATCCGCCAAGAGCAATGCGCCGACTTCATCGGCAATGGCACGGAAAGCGGCGTAGTCCCAATCGCGGCTGTATGCGCTGGCCCCGCAGATGATCAGTTTAGGCCGCTCGCGCAGCGCCACCTCGCGCACTTGGTCCATGTGTACGCGGCCGGTGCTCCGGTCCACACCATAGAATGTGGGCCTGTACAATTTTCCGCTGAAGTTTACGGGGCTTCCATGCGTGAGGTGGCCACCGTGGCTGAGGTCGAAGCCGAGTATGGTGTCGCCCGGCTTGAGGCAGCCGAGCATCACCGCCGCATTGGCCTGCGCACCGCTGTGCGGTTGCACGTTGGCCCACACCGCACCGAAGAGCTTCTTCACACGTTCGATCGCGAGGTTCTCCACGGCGTCCACGTGCTCGCAGCCGCCATAGTAGCGCTTGCCGGGCAGCCCTTCGGCATACTTGTTCGTGAGCACGCTGCCCATGGCCTCCAGCACCTGATCACTCACGTAATTCTCGCTGGCGATCAGCTCCAGACCTACGGTTTGTCGCCATTTCTCCTGCTCTATGATGTCGAATACGGTGCTGTCGCGTTCCATGGTGCTGGTCAATTGTGCCGGGGAAGGTACTCGGGTAAAAGTTGATAAACGAAGCGTTCGGCGTGCAGCACACGCTCGATGATCGCCGGGGTGAGGTATTCCGGTCGCGAGCGCGTGGTGGCCCTTGGGTTTGGTGATCTACCGACTTGGAAGCCAAGATGCGGCCCACAGGACCAGTAAAAGCACGGGATATTGTACAGCGTGCAACAGCTTTCTGGAGAGCGTGCCGAAGCCGAACATGTACGGCGAGAGCAGGTGCGCTGTAAGAGCCAACGCGCATACGATCAGGAAGCCCACGATGATCGCCGACCGGTAGCGATT
>JBKJPT010000019.1:0-3063 GCA_046595075.1 Flavobacteriales bacterium | reverse complement strand
TCAGCGCACTTTGTGCTTCCTGTCGTTACATCACCGCCAACTGTCACAAACAGTTCTCATTGTACGGTGCACCGATCAGGGAACAGAGTGATCTGGCGCCATTGGTCAATGGTGTGTATGTCGGGGTTCTCGATGGTACAGCTTACTACTTCCGTAGTGACGGTTGTGTCCAGGAGTATCCTTTTCTGTATTCGAATGTCAGCTTGGAGAACCCAGTCGTTATTGACAGCCTCTTCGAGAAGAGTAGGAAAGACTTGCCTGAGGAGCGTTGGGGGCTATTCGCTGTCAACGGAGACTCCTTGCTTGTGCAAGCGTTCAACTTCAAGCCAATGACGGGTTGCCGTCGAAGCGTATTTGACCTGCGGGGGCGCATGGATTCGGATACCACGTTGACCATCTTCAGCGAATACTGGCATTACCGGGATGGCTACTCAGAAGGATTCCCGCAGCAGTTCCGCTTCGTTCCTTTGGATACAACACTGCTGCCAAGCCAACAGCGTCCTTGGTTTGAAAGAAAGAAATGGTACCGCGAGGCCAAGCACCCCAGCAGGCCATGATGCTCCGAGGTTCGCGGGGGCAGTACCTCACCGCACCCCGATATCATCCACCTCGATCACCGGCTTACCGTTCTTGCTGTGCAGCGTTAATTCAACGGTAAGGTCAGATCGGCCACGCGCTGTCCATAGATCGAACTTGACGGCATAGGCGCCCGGCCAATTGCGTACGGCCGTCGCGTTGAGGTTCTTCCAACTCTGTTCAGTTGGCATCACCAGTGGTTGCCCTAGATCGGCGAGCGCGTCTTCCATCGCATCGGCGGTCAGCCGCACGCCGTTGCTGGCTTCCTCCAATTCAGCAAGGCGCCGCTCAACGAGCAGCTTGCACACGTAGCGCGCAACGAGTCCGAGTTCTTCAGGGCTCATGAAACAAGAGAAACCATTTTGCGGTGTAAGGTCCCGCGCATTTCGCAGCGTCGTTTTTGGGCTGTGGCGGTCTTCGTCAACAGGCTGGAAGCCTGTTGGACTCAGTTCGCCACCTCGCTCATGAACTTCAAGCGCATCATCCGCAGTTCGATCTCCGCGAATTCGCTGTCGAACTCCTGGCGGGCGGTCTCGATATCGTCGGTCTCGGCCCCACGGAAGTAGTCCATGATCTCCTGTTGCACATCGGCCTCCAGCATACCGTTGAGGTGGTAGGTGATGTCGAGCTTGGTGCCGCTCATCACGATGCTCTCCAGTTCGGTGAGCAAGTCGGGCATCGTGAGGTTCTTGCTACGAGCGATGGACTCCAGCGGCAGGCGCTTATCGATGTTCTGGATGATGTGCACCTTGTTGCCGCTCTTGTTCACCACGTTGCGCACGGTCACCTCCTCGGCGCGTTCGATGTCGTTCTCTTCCACGTATGCCGCAATGGCCTCGATGAAGGGCTTGCCGAACTTCTGTGCTTTTCCCGGACCAACACCCGTGATCTGCGTGAGCTCCTCGATGGTGATCGGGTAGCGGATCGTCATCTCCTCCAATGAGGGATCCTGGAAGATCACGTACGGTGGCAGGTTCTGCTTTTTCGCATACTGATGCCGTAGGTCCTTCAGGATCTTCATCAACTGTTCATCGGCCGCTTCTCCTTCGCGCACCTGCGCTTCGTCCTCTGAGCCGCCTTCGTATTCACCGTAGTCGCGTTCCTTCACGAACTTGATCGACACGGGTTTCGCAAGGAATTTCGTCCCGGTCTCGGTGAGGCTCAAATTGCCGTAGGTCTCAATGTCCTTGTGCAGGAAGGCGCCCACGACCGCTTGGCGCACCACCGACATCCAATGGTGTACGTCCTTCTCGTCGCCTTCGCCGTAGATCTTCAGCTTGTCGCCCTTGTAATTCTTGATCTCGCTGGTCTCGGTGCCGCCGATCAGGTCGCAGATGAATTTGGCGCGGTGGCGCTCTTTGCTCTCCTTCACGGCTCGCAGCACCATGGCCAAGTCGTCCTTGGCCTCGAACTGTTCGCGCGGGCTCAAACAGTTGTCGCAGCTGTTGCAGTTGTCCTTGTTGTAGGTCTCGCCGAAGTAGTAGAGCAGGAATCGCCGGCGGCACATGCTCGTCTCGGCGAAGCTCACGGTGTCGGCAAGCAGTTGCTTACCGATCTCCTGTTCGGCCACGGGCTTGCCTTGCAGGAACTTCTCCAGTTTTTCGATGTCCTTGTAGCTGTAGAAGGCCACGCATTTGCCTTCGCCGCCGTCGCGTCCTGCACGCCCGGTCTCTTGGTAGTAGCTCTCTAGGCTCTTGGGAATGTCGTGATGGATCACGAAGCGCACATCGGGCTTGTCTATGCCCATACCAAAGGCGATGGTGGCCACGATCACATCCACATCCTCCATGAGGAAACGGTCCTGGTGGTTGGCCCGCTGCCCGGCGTCCATGCCCGCGTGGTAGGGCAGTGCTTTGATGCCGTTGACGTTCAGCATCTGGGCGGTCTCTTCCACCTTCTTCCGGCTAAGGCAATAGATGATCCCGCTTTTCCCGGAGTGTTGCTTGATGAAGCGGATGATCTCCCGCTGGACGTCCTTCTTCGGGCGGATCTCGTAGTTGAGGTTGGGCCGGTTGAAGCTTGCCTTGTAGATCGTGGCGTTGGGGATGTCCAGGTTCTTGAGGATGTCCTCCTGTACCTTCTCGGTGGCCGTGGCGGTGAGGGCGATGACGGGTACGCCCTTGATCTCGTCGAAAATGGTGCGCAAGCGGCGGTACTCGGGGCGGAAGTCGTGGCCCCACTCGCTTATGCAGTGCGCCTCATCAATGGCGAAGAAGCTGATCTTGATGTTGCGCAGGAACTCGGTGTTCTCCTTCTTGGTGAGGCTCTCGGGCGCCACGTAGAGGATCTTCGTGCGGCCGTCGGTGATGTCCTTGCGCACTTGCATGGATTCCACGCGTGTGAGCGAGCTGTTGAGGAAGGCACCCAGCACGACTAGCCCAAGGCCGGGGCTTCGGTCGGCGGCACGTACAGGATCACGGTCAGGAAGTTCAGCCGGTTCAGGTCGGCGCTCAACTCGACCTCGAGTTCGATGCCTTTCGACCCCGG
>JBKJPT010000189.1:0-32459 GCA_046595075.1 Flavobacteriales bacterium | reverse complement strand
GCCGGTGACGCGATCCACGTGAGCAGGAAGCGGCCAGTTTGCAACGCACCCCACAACAAGGTGTGACCCATCTGGTGCCGATGCGCGAACTGCGCGGAACGCCCCGCATTGCCCGGTGCAAGGAACATGACCAAGGCGGCTATGATCACGCACACGAGCACCACGGCCACGTAATTCCGCACATGGAACCACCTGTTCTTGGGGACGATGAACAGCGCTGTGTGAAAGAGCACCATGTACACCATGTGCAACTCGCTGCACCCGCATATGATCACCGCGAGCACGATGAGGGGAACTACGAACAGGATCCGCTTCTCCTTCGCAGTATTCAGCATACGTGCCCAGCCTGCGGCGAGCAAGAGCATGAGCGCACCGGGCAGCTGATAGCTCACCGTACCGGTGTACCAGTAGATGCCTTCGCTGAGATCGGGCATCAGGTGCAGGTAAAGCAGCAGAAAGAGCGACGCGCCAAGAGCCACGGTTCCACGGGGCATTGCGAAGGCATCGACCCATGCACGGATCAACGCGTAAAAGCCGCACCAGGTAAGTGCGAGCAAAACAACGGGCACGAGGCGATACAACCACAAGCCATTCTCCATGCCCAGCACCAATGGGCCGCGCAGTACGAGGATGTTGGAGAACCAGCGACCGTTCCAGAACTGGTATTCATCCGCGAGACGCTTGAACAGTTCGTTGTGCATGCCCGCCACCGCATAGCTGAAGTCATCCGCGAAGGGGTGGATGAAGAAGGACACCGCGATGTAACGGGCCAGTGCGAGGATCAACAACACCGCAAGGCCGATCGTGAAACGGCGGTACATGCCTCAAAGATGAACGACAGGGCTCAGGCGCCGACGCGCTCCGCCACGCGGTACACGTTGCGCTCGGGGCTGTAGCGGCGCACGAGTTCGGCTACGAACCCCACGGTGAAGAGCTGCACGCCGATGATCATGGCGGTGAGGGCCACGAAGAAGAGGCCTTGATCGGATACGCGTGGTGCATCGAGGCCGCGACCGTACACGGACCAGAGCTTGAGGCCCACCACCCACGCAGCGCTGAAGAAACCCACCACGAACATGAAGGTGCCCACGGCGCCGAAGAAGTGCATTGGCTTGCGACCGAAGCGGAACACGAAGGTGATGGTGAGCAGATCCAAGAAGCCATTAATGAAGCGGCTGAGACCGAACTTGGTCTTGCCGAACTGTCGCGGATGGTGCTTCACCACTTTTTCACCGATGTGGCCGAAGCCTTCTTTCATAGCGATGAAGGGGATGTAGCGGTGCATTTCCCCGAAGACTTCGATGCTCTTCACCACTTCCTTGCGATAGGCCTTCAGCCCACAGTTGAAATCGTGCAAGTGCACACCGCTGGCACGGCGCGTGGTCCAGTTGAAGAGCTTGGTGGGGATGGTCTTGGTGATGGGGTCGAAGCGCTTCTTCTTCCAGCCGCTTACCAGATCGAATCCCTCCTCGCGGATCATGCGGTACAACTCCGGCACCTCATCGGGATCATCCTGCAGGTCGGCGTCCATGGTGATCACCACTTCGCCTTCGGCAGCACGGAAGCCCTCGTTTAGCGCGGGGCTCTTGCCGTAGTTACGTCCGAAGCGGATACCCTTCACGCGACCATCTTCAGCAGCCAGCTTGCGGATCACCGCCCAAGAGGCATCGGTGCTGCCATCGTCGATGAAGAGGATCTCG
The DNA here is from genome assembly GCA_046595075.1 of Flavobacteriales bacterium. GTDB lineage: Bacteria > Bacteroidota > Bacteroidia > Flavobacteriales_F > PHOS-HE28 > PHOS-HE28. The sequence continues at coordinate 30,759 of JBKJPT010000189.1, read as the reverse complement.
TATTTAAGCTCCATGGAACCCATTACCGCGTGCAAGCGCCCGGCGAGGATCGGCAGCGATTCGTGCTCGTTGATCAGCGGAACTACGATGGACAGATCCATACTGCAAGGTTAGCGGTCAGGCGGCATAAGGCAGGCAAGGTTGCGAGGGATCGGATGTGGAAAGCACGCAACGGATCCTTAACATTGTGCATTGCCTGCCGACCGGCGATCCCCTCACATCCCTAACGACCAAAACCAAATCCCATGATCAAAGCTCGACTCCTCTCGTTTCTGTTCGTGCTCGGTGCCTCTGCCGCACAGGCGCAGGTAACCGTGTATGTGCAACAGCCACCCGGCTTCGAAGGCCCGTTGGATTTCACCTGGGCCAGTGACTGGGGTCAAACGCCCAACCTGAACGACACGAGCATTACAGCCTTCGCATGCTTCGTGGATGATGGCACCGCTGCCGACAGCCTCGGTTGCACGGAACCGCTGGTGAACGCGGCACAACTCGCTGGCAAGATCGCCGTAGTGTATCGCGGCACATGCGAGTTCGGTGCAAAAGCCATGAACGCGCAGAACGCTGGTGCCGTGGCCGTAGTGATCATCAACAATGCAGCAGGTGCCCCAGTGGGCATGGGCGCAGGTGCCGTTGGCGCCAACGTCACCATACCCGTGGTCATGATCAGCCAGGACGCTGGTGTGCTCCTGCACGACCAGTTCGCCAACTGCGCGGTGGAACTCTTCATCGGCAGCCAGACCGGGTATTTCCCGAACAACCTCGGCTTGTACAAGAGCGATATCCTCGTGCCGAAATACGCTGAGACCAACAGCCTCATTGCTTCCAGCGCGGCTGAATTCAGCGTGCCAATTGGTGCCATGATGCACAACTACGGCGCGCAAGCAATGGACAACGCCGCAGTGAACGTGACGGTGGTAAAGGCGGGCAACACGCTCTACGATCAGACCTCTCCCGGCGTCCTATTGGCCAGTGCCGATTCGCTGTACGTGACCCTGCCCGATTTCACCGACAACGGATATAGCGGCCAATACACCATTACATACACCTTGCAGGGTGGAACTCCGGATGATTTCACGGATAACGACATCATTGCCGTTACGCTCACCGTCGGCGACAAGATCGGTTTCTGCCCGAGCGATGGTGCAACACAACTGCCGCTGCCAAACTTGCATGTGGTGCCTGCCGCCAACACAGCTGGCTTCCGCTCGTGCATCAGCTTCCATGATGCCAACCTGAGCCGCCTAGCCACCACCGGTGTGTGGTTCAGCGCAAGCCGCGCAGCCGATACGGTGCTGACGGATGAGGTGATGACCGCCACCCTGTACCAGTGGAACGAAGCCGTGCTGGACCAGGTGACACTCCCCACCGATGCGGGCATTAGCGCTCTCACCACAGGCGAATACATCTTTCCAAGCGATCAGAACAGTGTACCCATTTACATGCCCTTCTTCGATGTGATCACCTTCGACGACAACCAGTGGTACCTGATGTGCCTGGACAGTTACAGTGGCGTGGTGCGCCACGGCTGGGACAACAGTGTGAGTTACGATCGCTTGCAGGCCAACGTCACCCTTGAACCCAACAGCTGCCTGCGTGATGGCGCCACCTGGTACAACGGTTTTACGGGCATCACGGGCGCGCCCTCTTTGGCGGTGCAGGTGATCGATGCCAACACGATCGGGATCCCGGAGCACACCAATGTGGAGCTGACCCCCTACCCCAACCCAGCCTGCGAGCAGATCACCGTACCGGTGAAAGGCTTCAGTGGCACTGTGGCTTTGCAGGTATTTGATTCGCGCGGGGCCATGGTGAACGAGCAACGGACTGGTGTGGCCGCAAATGGCAACATGGTGGTGGATGTCACCGCGCTCGCCGCAGGCACTTACCTCTTCAGCATGCAGTTCGAGAACGGCCAGCACGCACAGTTCAACGTGCAAGTGGTGAAGTAGAAAAGATCGCCCGTAGGAGGCTCCAACGTCCTACGCAAAATGAGACCGGCCGCCCAATTGGGTGGCCGGTCCAATTTTCATCCTATGCTGTTCAGGCCGCCTTCTTGGCACCCATGCCCAGCACTAGTCCGGCCAAGCCACCGGCAAGGCCACCGCAAACGCTGGCCACCAAGATGTCGATGATCACGATCATTTTGTTCGCGTACATGTTCATCATGCTGTAGAAGAACATGTCGTACGATGTAGTGACCAGCGCCGCCACGATTGCTCCGGCAATGAATCCGGCCATCAGGTTGTTACTACCCGTCTTCCAAACCACCCAACCCATGAGCAGGCCGTAGGCTAAGTTGGAGATGATCATGCCCAGCATGTTCATGTTCTCCTTCATTTTGAAGAGCGCATTGTACCCGTCGGTCATGTTCTTGGCGAAGTAGTTCATGAGCCCTAGCATGTCCCACAGCACCCAGCCCAACAGGAAGGAAAATAGACCTGCGGCGAGCGAGGCTAGCAGCATTCTCGTGTTCATCATGGTCCGGTGGTTTTTGGTTGATGTGGCGCCAAACTACCCGGCCCCCGGTGCGGGGACGTTGCGCCAACGGGTGGTTATGAACCGGAGCCCGTTTGTTCGGGAGACCATGGCCTCCCCCATCGCTCGAAGTTGCCGCTGCCGATCCCCAACAATTCCCATCGCCGCCCGCAAGCGCCCAACACGCAGTATGTTAGGCCCGCACATGAGCAGCTTCCAACTCTTCCGCGACACCAACGGTGATCTTTGTTTCCGCCTTGCCGATAGCAGGGGCACCATATTACTGACCAGTGAGGGCTACGCCAGCCGCACCGAAGTGGAAGAGGGCATTGTGCTTGCCCAGCGCCTAGCACCCGAGGCGCGCAACTACGAACGCAACCGCACCAGTGAGGGCCACGGGTTTACACTGCAGACATACGACGGCGAGGTGGTTGCCACCAGCGAGCTTCACGCAACAACAGCCGCACGCGACAAGGCCATAGAGGCCGTGAAGGACGAAGCGCAAGAGGCCGAGGTGGTGGAGGAGTGAGGGGTGGATGTGCAACCTCGTGTTGCGACGCACCTTCAGGTCCATTGCAAAAAACATATGGTCTCTGCTCCATCTTTGGGGCACTATACCGCTCCCATGCCAAGCCTCGACATTCTCAGCAAAGTGGACCTGCAACTGTTGGACAACGCCGTGAACGTGGTGAAGCGCGAGGTGGACACACGCTATGACATGCGCGGCAGCAACAGCACAGTGGAGCTGGACAAGAAAGCGCTGACCATACGGTTGAGCACGGACGACCACATGAAATTGGATGCCATCTTGGACATCCTGCTTGAACGCAGCGGCAAGCAGAAGGTGGACGTGCGCAGCTACGATCTGGAGGCGGAGCCGGTGCCCAGCGGTAAGAGCTTGTACCGGATCATTAAAGTGAAGCAGGGCATAGAGCGCGAAACGGCAAAGAAGATCGTGAAGGCGATCAAGGACAGTGGACTGAAGGTGCAACCGCAGATCATGGACGAAATGATCCGCGTCACGGGCAAGAAGATCGACGACCTGCAGGCGGTCATGACCTTGTGCCGCGAGCAGGATTTCGAGCTGCCGTTGCAATTCGACAACATGAAGAGCTGAACTTGGCTTCCTGACTCCATGTCCGTATGGAGCATCGAGGCAGCGCCGCGATCCACACCTTTGTCAATGCACCATAAACCATCGCCCATGATCCGTACACTACTCCTCCCGATCGCGCTGTTGTGTTGCACCGTGCTGAGCGCGCAGACCTATTTCTACATGGACGAGATCGTGGTGGATCCGCAACCCGCTACCACGGCAGACGACATTAGCATAAACCTGATCGGCAACCTCAGCGGCGGCGGAGCCTACATCGTAGCCGCATCGGCACAAGTGACCGGTACGGTGGTAACAGTAAACATCGTGGCCGCTGATGTCGGCGGCATTACCGTGCTGGTACCGCATACCGAAACGGTGGCCTTGGGGCAACTGCCTGCGGGCCAATACACCATCGTGATCAACGGCCCGAACGTGGCGGACTTCGCGCCCAGCCCCCAGCACCTGTTCGAGGTGGTTGGTGGTGGTCCAACGGCCTGCGACAGCCTGCAGATCGCCTCGGTGCATTGGCAGGCCTTCAGCGATACCGCGATCGTGGTGCATGTGTTCAACACCAGCACCACGCTCTTCGATTACCCCAATTTCATCCTCTTCGATGAGAACGGCGATACGCTGGCGGTGGAGACCGTGAACTTTTTCGGCATTGCTGGGGAGAGCTACCACATTCTGCGCCTGCACCCCAATGGCACCGTGCCCAACGCGCCTTACTACGGCACCCTGCAATTATGGACGGGCTTCACCACGGATCTAGCGTGCGAGTGGCTGCTCTTCATCGATCTGTGTCCCCCGGGTGAATGTGCCACGCTTATGCCCACGGTGACCAACATCGGCGGCGGAATATCGATCGGCACCTACAACTGGAGCATCTTCGATGAGGACTTCAACCTCGCGGCCACGGGCAGCTTCGAGATGACGGACGTGATGCAGTATGACAACGATACCATTTGCTTGCCACCGGGCAACTACTCCATGACCTGCGATGTCGCACAACCGCCAATAGGTGGTGGCCAACCCTGGTTCAGTGTCGCCACGGAAGGTTGGATCAGCGGCCCATCGCAACCGGTATCCTTAAGTCTGCCCGTCCCCATGCCTTTCGCCTTTTACGAACCTTGCGCTGATGCGACCAACAACATCGCCGAAGCCACGGCTGCGGGCATCACGGTGCAACACATGGGCGATGCGCTCTTGGTGCAACGCGCTGACGGGGCCGCGATAGGTGCCCTGCAATTGTTGGATGCACAAGGGCGCACGATGCTCAGCGCATTTGCAACCGCGAACAGCACAACACTGCATACCAACGGCTTTGCTAGCGGCGTGTACTTGCTGCGCACGATAGATGGTATTTTGCGGGTTATGATCGCAAGGCAATGATCGCCACCAAAAAGCGGAACCCGCCTTACGGGGCGGGTTCCTGATTATCCCGATCTCTTGCCTTACGGGGCAGGAAGGGTGCTTTTGGCGCCTGTTGGCTGTTGCTCCTTGTGACCGGGTATGTCGTTGGTCGGTTAGGACCTGCACGTTGAACGTGGCCCGCGCTTCAGATGTTGCGATCAGCGCGCGTCGATCGTGTATTCCACCCTTCCGAATGGTTCCACGGTGCGTTCCTCGAAGGTGATGCGGCCGCTGCGATGGACCAGGATCACGGTGGAGCAGCGCGTGCCATACTCTTCCATTCGGATGCAGATGGCACTTAGCGCGCGCTCCCGGTCACGGTCAAGGCCGGTATCCGGTAGGCTTGCATCATCCGCCACGGAATCGTCGGCAAGAAGTTCGAACAGGGATCCGCTCGAAGGCGCTGTGCTCAGCGCCATATTCGCCATTGCCGCCTTTGCACGCTGCACCTTGGGCCAAGGAGTATCGAGGAGGTGGTTGCTCAAGCCATGCACTCCGGGCGGAAGCTCCATGTCGGCAAGCCGGATGTTGGAGTGGTAGCGCAATGCTTGGAGCGGGCCGTAGATCAGATTGAAGCCGTCGTAATTGTGGGTGGCCGTGGGGCGGAATCCTGGTTCCAAGGCCTGCCGCACCAATATGCCGCGCGATGGACCTTGTACCGGTGGAGTGCGCAGGTCGCGATAGTTGGTGAGCGCGGCTAAGTGGCCACTGGTGGTCAGGCCAAGCCATGTGCCGCCCGCTTTGCGATCACGGCCAGCTAGCACATGGGGTTCGGCCGGCCAGAAACGCGCGGGGTCTGCAGGGCGATCGAGGAACTCATCACGATTGGCCGCGAGGATCAACGGGAACTCCGGATGGACCTTGTAAGCGAGGGCGATGAGGCACATGTGCGCCCAAAGCTACCAGCCCGCGAAATGTGGATCAAAAAACAGCTTCACCCTTCAAGAACATGACGAAGATGAACGTCATGAGGAAGTGGTGGAATAGGAGCATGGCCGTAACCAGCGTGAGGATGGTCTTACCGCTCTTGGTGAGTTCGGGGAACAACTTCTTGTTGTTCATTGCGATGATGGGCAATGGAACGGTGGCGAGGAGGAAAGTGATGGCCAGCGTCTTGAACAGCACCACGTTGTCCAACAGCCCGAAGAACAAGTGGGCGTAGTAGAAGATAAAGCCTAACGTGGACAATATGCCCAACCGTAGGAAGAGGCGTGCTTCAGCTACCATCTTGTTCTTGCTTTCCATGCAAATGACGCAGCGTTCAAACGGGGTTGCGTGCGCATGGGTTACACTTTTCCACACCGGCGCGCTTCACACGATGCGGATCCGCCGCCAGCAACGCACCAAAGCCGCAATCGCCAGCGTGCAACCCACCATGAACCATGGCCATGGGTAGCTGGTGGGCACATAGTCCCGGCCATTGGCCAAGGCATGGGCACTGGCGTTCCCGTCCTTGGTAAGCGCCTCAAGGCCGTAGGAACGCAGCAGTGGATCAATGGTGAAGGAGACTATCATAAGGAACGCCCCACCCAGTAGAAGCACCCAAGACAAAAGATCCAACGCGAACCGCTCGTCACGCGACCTACCATAAAGGACCACAAAGGCAAAGGCGATCAACCCCAACGAGATCGCGCATGGCGCCCATACCGGCCCCACCCATGGTACGGGTACCAGGAAGAGCAGATCGCGGCTCATGAGGCTCGAAGGCCAGCCCAGGATCACCTTCAACCACACGTAATAGAAGATGTCCCACACACCGAAGCCGAAGCAGAACCAAGCGAAGCGTTCCAGAGCCGAACGCGTGATCAGCGCCGCTGGTGCAAGCAACATGACGATGGTGGCCACTTCGCGGAAGACCTCGGTGCCCACGAGCGTGCGATCCATGGTGACCAAAGGAAAATCGAAGCCTTCGGGATAGTAGAGCGCACGCAGATACACCACCACCGCGCTCTCCAAGTAAGCCATGGCGATGTAGAACACCGCCATCCAAACGAAGATCCGACGGATGTCAGCGCGCATGGGCAAGACGTACTTCGGCGAGCAGGCCGCGATGATCGCTGCCACTAATGCTGAACGATGAGAGTGGTCCTGCGATCAATCCGTCGGTGACCAGTGCATGATCCAGCGGGATCAGCGCCAATGGACCCACCGAAGGCCAGGTGATGATGAAAGGCGAGTTGATCGGTCGGGCCCCACTGCGTGCGCAGAAGTTGCGGTAGGCACCATCCCAATGCACGGTGTTGAGATCGCCGATCACCAACGTGGGCATATGATCATCGCGCATACGATCGGCGAGTTCGCTCAGCTGCATATTGCGCCTGCGGAAGTGCGCGTAGCTGCCCGGCGATGTGGCATGCACCGCGTACACGCGCACGGGCTCACCTCCCACCACCACGGTGGCTTCTATGAAGGGTGCATCTGCGATGGTGACGGTGCGCACCTGCTCGAAGGGCAACTTGCTGTACAAGGCGATGCCGTAACAATTGGTGCGCGGCACCACGTGGTGGTACGGGTACTTCGCCGCTAGTTCGGATCGCAGCGCCTCGGCCCATTTCGGGCTCACTTCCTGTACGCTGATCAGATCGGCATTGGTGGCCATCACTTCGGCAATGGCCTGCATGCGATCCGTGTTCGGTTGAAGCACGTTCATATGTGCGATCCGCAGACCGAAGGCGCTCGCCGAACTCGATGGGACGGCCACCGGCGCACCCACCTGCGCAAGCACGAGCGGCGCTGCCAGCAGGTTGGCCAATGCCCACCACCACATACGGCGCCATGCGGCGAGCAACACCAGCACGCCGAACCCAACGGCCCACCACAACATGAAAGCCCGCGCGAGCATGGGCAGGTACGCATCCGGCGAAAAGATGAGCGTGCACGAAAGCGCAAGCGTGAACGAGACCAACAACAGTTGACGCTTGGCGGTGCGGTGGATCATGTGATGCTGGTTCGTTCGCGTTGGAGTTTGTCGATGCGCTTGAGCACCAACCAGAGCGGTATGGCACCGAAGACACCAAACGATGCATCGACACAACACCAGAAAAAGGGAATGCCACGGAACGGTGCCCAGAAGAACGCTAGCGGCAGTACCAAAAGGCAACACCATAACCCCCACTCGATCACCCATCTGTTGCGCACAGGATCACGGTACGGACCAATGAACGCGAGCGCGATCACCACATGTGCGAAGGCCAGCCAATCGGTACCATAAAAGAGTATCGGAAAGGTGGCCGCGATGTGGGCCACGGCGTCGGCAGCGTGCCGTGCCCACGCGTTCAATGGGCCACCACAGCCTGTGGTCCATTCGGCCAGCAGCCCCGTGAGCCACTCCAATGGAACAGCGGTGAGCCCGCTGATCACAAGCGCGATCATGAACAACACGATCCACCGACGTATGTAACGCAGGTCGTTCATCACCACGCCGCTTGTTCGGCCAATAGCACGTGCATTGTGCGGTCATCCGCAAGGGTCCGCTCCTGCCAGCTCTGTAGCCGGTAGCGTTGCAGAAAACGATCGCGCTTGGAGTCGAGCGCGTTGCGGAAGTTGCCCGGTTCCAAATAGTTCACCCAGCGCACGGCGTTGGTACGATGCTTCGCCATCTGGGCTTCCACGAGATCGATATTGGCGTAAACAAGCGGCAACACGCGATCGCTCATCGCGAGGTAGTTGTCGATGTCGATCTCGCCGGGGTTATCGTGGCCCAGGTTGTAGCGCACGATCGTCCGGTCCCAATCCACGGTGGTCATCCCGATCAGCAGTGCAAATGCCGCCCACGCATTCACGCGGGTAAGCCAGAAGAAGCTCCGCTTATCTCGGATCTTGAAGTACAAGCTGACCAGCCCGACCAACACCAGAACTAGGAATGAGATCACCCCGATGCGCAGGTATGCCAGACCGTGGAAATCGATGTAGTGGTAATTGCGAAGGAAAACGCTGATGCCGAGCACGAGGTTCTGCGCGATCCATACATAGGCCAACATACGCAACGATCCACTGCGCCAATAGAAGTTCTGGTTGCGACGGAAGAGGTGCAGCAGCAAGTGCATGCTGAGCAGAATGCTGATGATGAGGATCCACGTGCCTTCGTGCACGAACTGTTTCAAGCTGAAGCCTTCGGGCACTTCGAAGTTGAACCACACCCAGTTGATGTCAATGACATTGACCACAAGCAGCAACGCGTTCACGAGCACGAGGAAGACCATTCCCATGCGGCGCTCGCGTTCCAACGGATTCATGGCATGCGGAGCAAGCCAGTGCGGACGTCGACGCCTTACCCGCTGGAGCCGCTCGCTGAACTGCTGTTCGACCTGCACCACCAACTTGGGTGCGAAGCGGTACAAGAGCCCGGCGCAAACCACCATGCCGAAGAAGAAGAAGAACATGCGCGCGGTAAAGAGCAGTTCGAAGAGATCACCGAAAACGTTCCACAGACCGTCGAGGAAACCGGCGGTGAGCTGATCGAACTTCGGATTGCCCGACCGGTAGAGCTGGAAGAAGACGATGCCTGCGAACAAAGGCAGCAAGGTGATCCTTGCCCAGCGCCAGCCCGTGCGGGCCGAGCTGCGCTGCTGCATCAGTTCGCCTACTCCCTCCCACGCACCGACCGGCAGCCAGAGGTAGTTGAGCATCAACTGCGGCAACGCATACAGCGCACTGCGCAATTGCGCTTCCAGCGCCAGTGCGCTGCACACGCCCAACGAGACCATGGTCATGAAGATGGAAATGCCACTGTTATGCACTACGCACATGATGGCCGCGATCCACGCACCCAGCATGGTGATGTGAGCCGGGTAAGAGAAGTTCTTCCAACCGACGCGGACGGTGAGTCCGGTGCTGATCACTGCAACAAAGAAGAGCAGATTCAACCCGATCTCCTTTTCGTAGAAAAGCAGTTGGAAAGTAGAAGCGCAAAGCAGGACGACGACCAAGGGCATCCATGGACGGAGTGCGGCGGGCATGCGGGTGGTGATCATGGTCTTGGGATCAAGCGTTCAATGGCATCGAGGTGTTCGCGGAAGGCGCGCGCGCCTGCAACGCTGCTCTTATAGGAAGTATTGGGTCGCCGACCAACGAAACGTTTGCGCACCTGCACGTATCGTAGATCCTCCAATGCGGCAAGGTGACTGGCGAGGTTGCCGTCCGTCACGTTCAACAACTCCTTGAGGCGAGCATGATCCACCCATTCGTTCACCACGAGCACCGCCATGATGCCCAAACGCACCCGGCTCTCGAACGCTTTGTTCAGCTGGTCGATCATGCCTCGTTCGCTCGCTGCCCGCGTTCATAGCGCAGGTACATCAGGCCTCCGTAGAAGATGTGCAACACCCCGAAGCCGAGCGCCCAAAAAAGCAGGCCAGCGGAGGGCCAAAAGGCCGCCACCACGCCGAGGGCAGCTTCGCTCAGCCCCAGCCAGCGGATCTCATCAAGGGTGTACTTCGATGCATTGAGCAAGGCAAGGCCATAGAATATGAGAGTCGCCGACAGCGCAACTCCAGGGAGGCCATACAACAACAGGGCTAGGCAAAAAAGGCCTCCCGCAATAAGCGGGACTGAAAGATTCCAGAACAAGCGACGCGCGCTTAGGTCCCAAAGTGTTTGGCCAGTTCTGCGGGCCCTTCGCCAAGTGAACCAGAAAGAACCAAGCAGGGCTAGAAAGAGAACTACGACAGCATCCCCAGCAAGTATTCCCAATAACACAGAGTAGCGCTGATCGCCTCGAATAAGACCATAAGAAAGCGGATCTGTGCTAGGGTGAGTGAATGCTTCAATGTATTGCTTGGCCACATAAGCTCCCCCAAGTGCCACAATGCCAGCCCATATGCCGCTGAGCCCGCTGAGACTAAGGAAACGCGTGCTCCGATCCATCAGCCCACGGATGTGGCCGAGTTCCTTCAGGTGATCTTGTTCAGTCATTGGCAAAGTGCTTTGCGTGGCAAAGTAACGACGCCGATCGATCCCTGGTATGTCTCTCTGCGAAAAATGTTCAATGCACCGACAACGCGGCGAGCGCAGTACCGAGTATCACCGCCGCGAAGCGCGCGGCGTTGAAGCGGTGTTCCGGCGCGCTCTCGAAAATGATCGTGGTGCTGATGTGCAACAACATGCCGATGGCGAGGCCGAGCATGCAATGGAGGAAATGACCGCTCATCCATGCACCCGCCAAATGGCCTACGAAGATCCCCGCAGGTGCCGCCAACGCGAAGAGCCCCAACATGGACCAACCGGCCACTGAAGAACTGCCCGCGCGTTGCAGCACGGTTGCTAGTGCGATGGCCATCGGCATCTTATGCAGCACCACACCAAGGAGGAACGGTGTGTCGCCCGCTACGCTCTCATCGGCGAACGGCATGCCTTCGGTAAAGGAGTGAAGGCACAGACTTGCCAGCGTGAGCCATGGAAGCGCGCTTCGCCCTTGCGTGTGCACATGCATGTGCCCGTGCTCGATCCCCTGGCTGAAGAACTCCAGCACCACTTGCAGCAGGAACCCAGCAAGGACCCATGCACCGATCATCGCACCTTCCTCGGCGTACAGTTCCGGCAGCATGTGCAGGAACACGATCCCCAGAAGAAAGGCGCCGCTGAAGGACAAAAGCAGCTTCAACCAACGTGCATCGGGCTTCAAGACACGAACAGCAGCGCCAGCGAGCATGGGCAATGCGAAGAACAGGAACGCAACAAAAGGGATCATGCGAGCGGCTTGCGGGTCCAAAGAACGAAACGGGTGGATCGTTGTGGATCGAACGGTGTGAGCACAGGTCCATCGGTACGGTCCATGACCTCCAGTCCGGCATTGCGTGCCATGGTCTCCAAGGTGTTGGGATCCAGTGCCTGCACGCGTTCCTCGAACCTATGCACTTCCGAACCATCGGTAACTGTAACGCGCTTCACCAGCACATCATCCACCAAGCACCGCTTGATCCGGAAGTGTACACCGTCGCGCTGCACCTCTTCCTCCCCCACCAGATCACGCAACACCACTTCGGTGTTCATGAAATCCAGCACGAAGTAGCCGCCGGGCTTCAACGCTTTGGACACTGAATGGAACACGCGCTGATCGTCGTCGAGCCGATCGAAATAACCCAAACTGGTGAACAGGCAGCAGATCCCATCGAAGGCTCCCTGCGCGAACGCGTTCCGCATGTCGTGCACATTGAAGTCCACGTCGGCCACCGCGGCGCGCGCCTGGGCAATGCTCACCTCGGAGATGTCCACACCAGTTGTGCGCATACCGCGCAGCGCGAAATGCTTGGCGTGCCTTCCTCGTCCACAAGCCATATCCATGAGGCGTGCACCATTGTGCAACCGCCAGCGGCCCAGGATCGCATCCACCCATGTGGCCGCATCGGCATCATCGCGGTGCCCATAGAGCAGCGTGTAGTAGCGCGATCCGAACCAGTGCGTGTACCAGCCCATGGCAACCGCGTAACGCGGGGCGCCGAAGGTAGGCCCATGCACTTGCGCGGGTTGACAACACCGTGGAAAACTCCAACAAATACGGTCGTTGATTGCACCGGGGCGCCCTTTGATTTGTGCGCCAAGCTCCGACTACACAATGTCCGCCATGATCGACCGCGTGCACGACCTGTACGATGACCTCGAACGTCATCGCGTGATGCTCTCGTTCAAAGGCGAGTTGACCCCGGAGCTGATCACCGTGATCCTGGGCATGGTGGAACGCAAGCTCGATGCGATCGAAGCCGATCCCCGCTCGCGCAAACGCGTCTTCAACGTGGTGGTGGAATGCCTACAGAACCTTTTCCACCACAACAGCAGGTTACGGATGGATGGTGATACCAACGACCCGCACGGCGTGGTGATGATCGCCCATGCCGACAACGGCTACTCGGTGCTAACGGGCAACTTCATGGCCGGTGCCGAAGTGGAGCAGTTCAAATCGCACCTCGACCGTATCAATTCGGCCAGCCCGGACGACCTGCGCGAGTGGTACCGCACCAAGCTTGCCGATGGTACCTACAGTGAGGCAGGCGGTGGTGGCTTGGGCATGATCGACATCGCTCGACGCAGCGGCGGCAAGCTCGAATACGCCTTCGTGCCCTACGACCGCGACAACGCATTCTTCTCTCTCAACGTGAACGTGACAACTTAGATCAGCACAACATGGATCCGCTCCAACTCGAAGGCTCGCCAAAGACCCCGCATGTGAATTTCGATCCTTCCACCGGGCTGCTGGAACTCAAGGGACGATCGATCCCGGAGAACAGCATCGATTTCTACAAGCCATTGATCGACTGGATCGACAGGTACGGGCGATCCCCCAACAGCAAGACCGCCTTGCACGTGCAGTTGGAATACTTCAACACCAGTTCCTCCAAGTGCATCCTGGACGTGTTCAAGAAATTGGAGTCCATACGAGCTGCGGGCACCGAGGTAACCGTGCTCTGGCACTACGAAGCCGATGACGAGGACATGTTGGAGGCCGGCGAAGATTACGCGGGCATCATCAACGTGCCTTTTAAGATGATCCAGATCGCAGAAGTGGACGGCAAGTAGGTGCAGATGATCATCCGCCCGTAATTGCCGACGATAATCCGGCTGTGAATAGCGGCATTGATCAGCGCGCTTGGCCGGGGAACAATGCCATCAAGCGTGGGAAGATCTCTTTGTAGAGCGCAGCACACAGCAAGAGGGCCATGCCCCATAACACCATTACGTTGGCCCATAGGGTTGGTACGCGCAGGCCAAAGAGGTACTTGGCAGGCGCGTAGAACTGTGCTCCAAAGAACCCGCGCTGCACAGGTTCCAAGTACACGGGGTCGTTCTTCTGCACCAGTTCACCCTCGTAGGCCACGATCACGTGCACGTCGTTCTTGTTGGTGACCACATCAGCAAGGCTCTCGTTGCGATACCGGTCCAGCAGTTGGAAATATGACTTGCGCAGCTCGGGCGTGGCTGTCATGGCCGCAATGCGCTGCTCCTTGGAGCGCTCTGCTTGTTTGTACGCAGCGCGGTAGTGGTCCACGAGTCGCTGCAAGCTCTCCTCCACTCGATCCAATGTTCCCTCGGTCACCTTGCCTTGTTCAAGTTCTTCCAACCCACGGAAGGTGAACCCCGAGATCCGGCCCATCTCCTGTTGTAGTTCGTGCCGGATCAATCCTGTCTCGTACGCCACGTCAACATTCGGTGCTTGACCGCGCAGTGCACGGCGCAGATCGCCCACGCTGTTCTGCAGCTCACGAACCCACAGGTCCTTCTTCCAGTTGGCGGTCTTCATGCGCTGGTCGAAGGCGTAGAAGTTCTTCTCGTAGGGGTTGTCGCGGAACTGCGTAACAGCAAGTCCTTCGTATGCCCAGCGCGACGCCATGACGTTGCCGATCCATGGCACGCTCTTTTGCGAAGCGAACCATGGGTGCAGCTTATCGAACTTGACGATGATGCCGCTGAAGAGAAGCTGCGGAATGATCAGCACCGGAATGAGGATATAGATCACCTTGGCGCTGTTGAAGCTGGCGCTGATGTTGAGCCCTAGTGCGTTCGCGAAACATGACACGCTGAAGAGCACCAGCCAGTGCGCCCAGCCCAGGCTCTCGATCCCCAGAACGGCGTTGCCCACGAGCACGAACAGCCCGGTTTGCACCGCGCTGATCAGGAACATTATCCCCAGCTTGCTCATGAGGTAGCTGAGCCAGCTGAGATCGAGGAATTTTTCGCGCTGTAGGATCTTGCGGTCCCGAATGATCTCTTCAGCGCTCACCGTAAGGCCTAGGAAGAGCGCGACGATCACCGCGATGAAGAGGTATTGCGGCAGGTTGTCGTTCTCGCGGAAGATGTAAGCGCCCCGTGTGCCGTCCCCGGTGCGATAATACTTGAGGAAGAAAGCCATGACGAAGGCCAACACAGGCGCTTCGAGCAGGTTGATGAGCACGTACTGGCGGTTGGCCAGCTTGCTCAGCAGATCGCGCTTGAAGTACACCTTCCACTGGCGCAGCTTGCCTGGTATGGTGAAGGTGCTCTGCGGCACCTTGCGCTCATCGGGCACCTGTGCCACACGTACCTCCATTTGCGCTCGGAACACTTCGTTCCACGCTTCGGGACTGATGCGTCGTTGATCGGTTTCGTTGCCATACTCATCCACGAGCCGTGCTTCGAGAATGTTGAAGATCTGTTCCGGGTTCACGTTGCCGCAAGCCTGGCATTGGCCCACTTCGCTGTTCACCTGGCCGGTCACCTTCTTGAAGTACACCACAGCATCTACAGGATCACCGTAGTAGACCGGATGTCCTTCCTGGTCCATGAGGAGCAAGCGATCGAAGAGCTTGAAGATGTCCGACGATGGCTGGTGGATCACCACGAACACGAGCCTGCCTTTGAGGGCGAGCTCCTTCAGCAGATCCATGATGTTCTCGCTGTCGCGCGAGCTGAGGCCGCTGGTGGGCTCGTCCACGAAGAGCACGCTGGGCTCACGGATCAATTCCAACGCGATGTTCAAACGCTTGCGCTGGCCACCGCTGATCGTCTTCTCCAGTGGGCTGCCCACTTTGAGGTCCTTCGACTCGTACAGGCCGAGCGATTGCAGCATGCGCAGCACGCGCTCGTCAACTTGGGCATCGTTGAGGTCGCCGAAGCAGAGCTTGGC
Source organism: Flavobacteriales bacterium (assembly GCA_046595075.1). Lineage (GTDB taxonomy): Bacteria > Bacteroidota > Bacteroidia > Flavobacteriales_F > PHOS-HE28 > PHOS-HE28. The sequence goes on along the minus strand of JBKJPT010000189.1, from coordinate 15,181 downwards.
ATTGAAGAACAAGTTCTGATGAACGGTGAGCTCGTCGATCAGCAGATCGTCCTGGCTCACGTGACCGATCACGCCACGGATGCGATCGCGTTCGGCATGTACGTCCACACCATTGATCGTGACACGTCCCCGACTGGGGCGCAGGTTGCCGTTGAGCACGTTCAACAATGTGCTCTTGCCGCTGCCACTGCCGCCCATGATGCCGATGAGCTTGCCAGCGGCCTCGGCCATGTGCAGCTCCTTCAAGCCGAGCCTGCCATTGGGAAACGTGTACTCGATCGCATCAGCCTTGAAGACGATGCGCGCACGGCCCTTCTTGCTCGTGAAGGCCTGCAGGATGTCGCTGTAGTAAATGGGTACGCCGCTCGGTGGACGAACGTTGCTACCGTTGCTGAGCATGTAGTGGCCATCGCGTCCCATGCGCTGTCCGTTCAGCAACACCTCGTCAACGCCTTCATAGCGCATCAGGTACAGGTTCACGCTGGGCACATGCAGCACCCGCAATTCGCCATCGAGGCCATGGGCGTGCACGTGTTTCGCTTCGCGGAAGGGGTTCACTTCGGCCGCGTTGATGTAGAGCAGATGACCGGCATCCTCCTGCATGGCCGCAACACCGTTAACGAACCGACGGCAGCGCATGAAATCCTCCTGCCCGATGTTGAAGGTCTCGGCAACAGTGGTCACGAACTCGGTTTCCTGTTCGGTGGAAGTGCCGTCGGCATGGATGAACTCCAGCAGGTGCAGCAGTACCACGAACTTTTGGCGTTGGTTGAGTTCCTCGTTCACTTGGGTGCAGATCTTCAGCACCTTCACGCTATTGAGGGATGTGCGCTTGCGCCCGTTGCGGCTTGCACCACCGCTTGCGTGGAAAGCCTGCACGAAGGCTTGGTAGCGGGCCATGTGCGCCGCTGCTGTCTCCGGGCTGAACTGCTTTCGGAGGAAGCGCTCCAGAATGGTGGCGTTCTCAGGGCGCGCACCTTCGGCCACCGCATCACCCTTGGCGATGATGGCGAACAACTGCAATAGGGCCTTGAGGATCTTCTCGCTCATACGTCCTTCTCCCCCGGGTCCAACAGGTCCCAAAAAGAGCGCCCCTCTGAACGAGAGGGGCGCCAAAAGGTTCCGAGGAGAATAAGGCCGCTACTTCTTGAAACCGATGAGCATGACGGCACAGCCGCTGCCCGCCTTGGAAGCATCGAGGTTGGCCTCCATGGTCACATCGATGGTGCTCGCCACCGCAAGGTCCCAATAAGGTGCGCTGTTCTGGTCCTTGTTGGAGAAGAGCAGGTTGTGCTCCGGTGACTTATCGTAAACGCTGAAGATGAGGATGCCGTCCGTTTCCCCGCTGCATGCGGCCACTCGATACGTGGTAGCGCCGAAGAGCGTGAGATCGAACGAAGCGGTCTCATCGCCTTGCAATAGTGCGCGATAGAACTGTCCATCGGGGATGTAGTTGGCTGTGATGTGCGCTTCGCACCGCGTGGCCACGGGTTCGCACATGTTCTGGGCCGATGCACTTGCGCCGGTGGCGAGGATCAGGGAGAGGAAGAGTATCCTGTTCATGTTCAGGCGAGGATCATGTTGCGCAGAGCGGTGATCTTGGCTGTGATCGCGGCCACCTTGTCGGCGGGGATCAACACCGAGCTCTTGCTGTTGATGTAAGTGGTTTTCGCAGCAGCATCGGTCACCGGCTTTTCAAAGGTGTAAGTGCTGGCAACGGAGTCGAATTCTGCCTGCAGATCACGCAACGAAGCGAGCAGTGCGGTGGCGTTGCCATCCTTGTCGGTGGCGGTGATCAGTTCCACCAAAGCGGTCAAGGTGGTCTTCTGCTCGCCGATACGATCGACCATCGCTTGGTCCTTCAGTGCTGCGGCATCGGAGATGGTGAGGTAGAGCGATTCGATCCACCCACCCGCTAGCACGAGTGCGCTCACATCCTCGCTCTGGTTGGTCTTGAGGTATTGATCCGCTGCGCGGAAGGCCGTGCCGCTGAAACGCAGCAAGCTGTCCTCGTTGTTCATGTTGGTCTTGAAGCGCTCGATCAAGGTGCGGTCGAAGGCGTTGGAAACGCCCAATGCGCTGCTGAGTTTCTCGATCACCTGCATGGTGGCAATGGCCCGGGCGCCATCGCGGTGCACGGTCACGTAGGCCAGATCGGCACCATAGATACCCATGGCGATGCTCTGTGCAGTGCGTGTGGTGAGGGTACCGCCACGCTCCAGCGGTGCCGTGAGGTCCTTCTGGTATTTGAGGCCCGCCTTGCGGATGGCCAATGCGGTCTGCACCGGCGATGGAATGCTGAAGAGCTTGCCACCCACGCCGATGATCTCGGTCTGCGGATCGGTTTCGGTGGCGAGACTGTCGGTACGCTGGCCATCGCCTTCATCGCCGGGCCCACCGCATGCGGCGAGCAACAGAGTGAAGCCGAGGCCTAGGGCGACGGGTAATTGCTTGTACACGGGCATAGTGCGGAACGGATGTGGGTTGCGGCATCGAAGGTAGCCGCACCCTCGACCCTCATCCTTCAACCCCTATCCAGTTTTCAACACCAACGACCTGAAGGTGTCAGGCGCGCGCGATACCGATCCTGCGCTGGGCCCACAGACCATACCAGCCAATGAAGAGGTAGCAGGGGATCATGATCAGAAATGCGTGCTGGAGACCTATACGCGGTATGGAGCCGAGCAAGCTGTACAGCAGGGGAAGCACAGCGCCGCCAGCAATGCCCATGATGAGCAACGCACTACCGGTCTTCAAATGCCGGCCCAAGCCATCCACAGCAAGCGGCCAGATCGCCGGCCACATGAGGGCATTGGCAAGGCCGAGCAACGCGATGCACAGGACGCTGGTGTAGCCGGGCAGAAGTACCGTGAGAATGGTGAGCAGCACACCCAAGACAGCGGATCCCATCAGTGCTTGCGATTGCGAGATCCACCTTGGAATGCACACGATCCCAATGATGTAGCCAACGATCATCGCTGCCATGGTATAGCTCGTGAAGAGTTTCGCTTCATCCAGCGGAATGCCAAGAGAACTACCGTATGGACCAATGCCATCGCCTGCCAGCACTTCAACGCCTACGTACAGGAAGATCGCTACCACGCCGAGCATGAGCTTCGGGAACGAGAAGATGCTTCGGCCATCACCGCCACTTTCCTTTTCCTCCTTCTCCACTTCCAGTTCGGGCAAGGGTGCGAAACGGATCCCGATACCGAGGATCACCAGCATGATGGCCATTCCGATGTACGGAACGATCACGCGTGAAGCGAGTTCATCCAAGCGGGCTTCGCGTGCTGCTCCGGTGAGCAGGCCCAGTTCCTTCTCGATCACACTGGCATCGCCCAGCAGGAAGAAGCCTACCACGAACGGTGCAAGGATCGCCGCGCCCTTGTTGCAAATGCCCATGATGCTGATCCGAGCGGCGGCGCTCTCGATGGGGCCGACCACGGTGATGTACGGGTTGCTCGCGGTCTGCAACATGCTAAGGCCCGCACCAATGGTGAAGAGACCCGCCAAGAAGATCGGATACGCCCGAGCTTCTGCAGCGGGCAAGAAGAGCAAGGCACCGGCAGCCATGATCAGCAAGCCGAGCATCATGCCGTTACGCAAACCGATGCGCTGCATGATCCACGACATAGGCAACGCTGTAACGAAATAGGCGATGTAGAAAGCGAACGTGACGAAGAAGATCACCACTGGGCCTTTCAACTCACAAGCGAGCTTGAGATAGCTCATGAGCGGACCGTTGACCCAGGTGACGAAACCGAATAGGAAGAACAGCGCGCCGAGGATGACAACCGCGGTTGTGGTACGTGAAGTGCCTTGCATGGGCGGTGAAACTACGAGGGCCGCAAATGCACTTGGCGGACCGGTGGTCCGCCTCGTGCACAGCGCATTGTCGAAGACCCTACCAGTTCACCGCCTTCTTGTAGTACCGCGGAAAGCGGATACGCTTGCGCACCTCTGTGTAGTACTTGCTCCACAGTGGTGAGCACATGCTGTAGACCGTATCGTCCTGTTCAGCTGCGCGTTCCACCTTCTTCGGTTCATTGTCCTTCTTGCGTGCCATGACCGATAGACAACCGGATTCTGAAAAATGCTGCCTAGCCAAATAGGGCCGCAAGAAGCTGACGATCCGATGACGGATCACCCGCAAGGCCCACCTTTGGGCCAACGCACCCATGTACGTTGATGTGATCCTGCCGCTGGCTGTTCCCGGCCTTTTCACCTTCGCCTTGCCGGCAGAGCTGCATGAGGTACGCGCTGGCATGCGCGTAGCCGTGCCCTTTGGTCGCGACGGCAAGCTCTACGGTGGGCTCGTACGGCGCGAGCACAACGAAGCGCCCTTTGAACGAACTGCGCGTGAGGTGCTATCCGTCCTTGATGCAACGCCCATCGTCACCGAAGTGCAGCTGGCACTGTGGGACCGTATAGCAGAACACTACCTGTGCACCGTAGGCGAAGTGATGATCGCGGCGTTGCCCGCACAACTCACACTGACCAGCGAGACTCGATTGGTCGCGAACCCTGCAACGGCACACGCCGCTGCAAAGGACAAACGCACCGCGCATTTGATCGAAGCATTGCTCGAACGTGAGGTGCTCACCATGGCACAGGCCAGCGAACTACTCGGGCTGAAGGACCCCTTGCCCGTTGTGAAGCGGTTGATGGAACAAGGCGCCGTGCTACTGGAAGAAGAACTGAAGGATGATTGGAAGCCGCGAACGCTCACATACGTGCGGCTCACTGCGGAAGCGAACAGCGAAGAGGCACTGCACTCCTGGTTCGACAAGCTGGAGAAGAAGGCACCGAAGCAATTGCACTTGCTGATGCGGTACGTGGAAGTGAGCCGTTGCATGAGCGACGACCCCTTGGAAGTGGAACGCAACAAACTTCTCCACGTGAGCGGTTCCACTCCGGCAGCCTTGAAGCAATTGGTGGACAAAGGCCTCTTCGAGACATACGAGCGCGTGGCCGGTGTGCCCGCGATCACCAATGGAAACAAGCCCGCTCCCGCACTCTCCGATGCACAGGCTGCAACGATAGCCGAGGTGCGCGCAGGTTTCGCTGGAAAGGAAGTAGTGCTCTTGCGTGGTGTCACATCATCAGGCAAGACCGAACTGTACATCACCCTGATCGATGAAGTGATCGCTCGCGGAGAACAAGTGCTCTACCTGTTACCGGAGATCGCCCTCACGACACAGATCATCGAGCGATTGCGCGCACGTTTCGGTGAACGCATCGCGGTGTTCCACTCGCGCATGGCACAGCACGAGCGCACCGATCTTTGGATGCGGATGGCCAAACGCGAAGGAGCACCGGCGATCCTTGTTGGCGCACGTTCGGCGCTGTTCCTACCCTATCATGTATTGGGGTTGGTCGTCGTGGACGAAGAACACGACCCCAGCTACAAGCAGCACGATCCAGCGCCACGCTACCACGCCCGCGATATGGCCATCGTGCTGGCGGCGATGCACGGCGCGAAGGCGCTCTTGGGTTCGGCCACCCCCAGTATGGAGAGCCAGTACAACGCGCGCACCGGCAAGTACGCTTCGGCACAACTGCTATCGCGTTTCGGCGATGTTCAGATGCCGGCGATCCAACGCGTGGACCTGCGCGATGCACAGAAGCGCAAGACCATGCGCGGGCACTTCAGCACCACCTTGATCGATACGGTGCAGCACGCGCTGGCGCAACGGGAGCAGGCGATCATCTTTCAGAACCGCCGTGGTTATGTTCCCGTGTGGCAGTGCGAGGCATGCGGGTGGATCCCTGAGTGCGATCATTGCGACGTGAGCCTCACCTACCACAAACGCGATCACCGCTTGCGTTGCCACTACTGCAGTCGCCACTATCCGCCACCAACGAAATGCGGATCATGCGGCGGCGCGCGACTGCGTATGCTCGGCTTCGGTACCGAGAAGATCGAGGAAGAACTGAAGGAACTGTTCCCCGAAGCCCGCGTGGCCCGCATGGACCAGGACACCACCCGCGGCAAGCATGCGTTGGATCGCATCATCACCGGTTTCGCGCAGGGCGCCATCGACATCCTGGTGGGTACGCAGATGGTGACGAAGGGATTGGATTTCGATCACGTGAGCGTGGTGGGGATCCTCAACGCCGACAACCTAATGCGCTTCCCGGACTTCCGCGCGCACGAACGCGCCTTCCAGTTGATGGCACAGGTGGCGGGCCGCAGCGGACGAAGAAAGAAAGCAGGCACTGTGGTCATCCAAGCCTTCGAAGTGGAACATCCGGTGCTGCAACTGGTGGTGAACCACGATGTGGAAGGAATGTACTCACGCGAACTGGAACACCGGCGCACCCACGGCTACCCGCCGTTCACGCGCCTTGTTCGGCTCACGCTGAAGCATAGGAACGAGGAGCGCGTCTCCGCCGCTGCATTCGCGTTAACGCACGCGCTCACCGAAAGGCTCGGAGAGCGCGTGCTCGGTCCAGAGATACCCTCGGTGGCCTGGGTGAATGACAAGCATATCCGCAACCTGATGGTGAAGCTGCGACGCAGCGCGCACAACGAAGAGAAACAGTTCGTGCGCGACACCATCGATCGCGTCTTCGGGGATCCCGCACATCGTGCGGTGCAGTTGAGCACGGACGTGGATCCGGTGTAGTGCTAACGAAGCACTTGCACGGTCAGTCGCTTCATACCTTCCAATCCTGCAAGTTCGAGCACGTAGGTCCCGGACGGGATCCCTTCCAGTGAAACGGTGGCACCCGTTCCAGAGAACATGATCGACCCCCTTGACATGCAACGCCCATCGATGGCGATCAGCGACCAAGGGATGATACCAGCGGAAGCTTGCGATGCAGTGATGTTGATGCGGTCCGTTGTCGGGTTCGGCCATACGTTCCATTCCATGGGTGACCGCTCAGCAATACCGATCCCATTGCACGGGGCCTGCAGTGCATCGAACACGCCCTTCGCGCTCAGCAATGCCGGGAAGGCACAGCCGTTGTGATCGAGGCCGATGCCCGCATTGATCGCCTGCACATCGGGCGCACCATTGGCGAGCATGGTCTGCAATGCCACGAGACTGTTCTCATGGAACACATGATCATCCGCATCGCAGTAGAACATGCGTGTGCGCGCGGCGGGTGTCCAGTCGTACACATCGTTGTCGCGCAAGGCTTCGCGGAAAGGATGATCGGGGATGTTGATGAAGTCATCGAGCATGGACCCGACCAGGATGTCGTTTGGTACAACGGGCATGATGTCGTCCACCACGCCCGAACCGTTGTTGCCAAGGAAGAGCGGTGGTAGGTCAGTGGCGTACGGCTCCAACAGGATCTCGTGCACATCGGTGTACAACCACGGGTACACATACTTGTAGGAGAACAGCACGTACGGCAGGTAGTACGGCGCCGGGTAGGGTTGCTCGGCCACGATCACTTCGGCCTGCACCCCGCTGGCATCGTACGGTCCGCTGCATGGTGCGCTGGCCGTTACCTGGAACTCCTGCGGGAACTGCTGTTCGATCAAGCGGTGCGTGGCCATGCACGCGTGTCCACCTTGCGAGTAACCAGTAAGGAAGAGTTGGCCGTTCAGTTCAACACCCTTTTCCGCGCATAGCTCACGCGCGGCACGCAAGGCATCGACACCTGCGGAGGCTTCGCTCGCGGCGTGCATATATGGGTGCGGTCCGGGGCTATCACCAAGGCCGAGGTAGTCCGGCAATACGGCCACGTAGCGGAACGCGCTCAGGTAATAGGCCACCACGATCTCGGAGTTCAGTCGGGAGGGTACGTCCTCGCGGTTGAGGATCGTACCATGCATGTAGGCGGCCAGCGCATGGGTACATGCGGTGCCAACGGGTATGATGATGGCCGCGCTCGCGATGGTGGGCTGACCGAATGGATCAACGGTGTTGTAGATCACGCGGTATGCTTCGATCGCGTTATCGGCACCGGCGATCCCTTGATCACCTAGCTCTTCGATGGTGAAGGCCGCGATGAGTGAATCGGAGATCAGCACTTGTGCGGAACATGTGATCGTGGATGCTGCAATGAGCATCGGCAGGAAGATGGCACGCGCGTTCATGCCGCTGAAAGTAAGAGGAAGTCTCAATGTGCCGCAGCAGCGACCAAGTCCGACCACGGCGTGATCGATGGTGCAACGGCTTCGATGTACACCTCGGCATCGGTGATCGGATGCTTGAAGCGCAGTGAGCGTGCGTGCAGCGCGATGCTGCGGTCCTTCTCACCACGGCGTGCACCATACTTCACATCGCCTTTGATCGGGTGCCCCCATGCGGCCAGTTGCGCACGGATCTGATGGAAGGCGCCACCCGCAGGCACCGCTTCGACCAATGTGTAATTGTCGCCATAAGCAAGCGCCCGCACGCGCGTCCGCGACGGTAGGCGCGAAGCGATGGAGGACACTCTCGCTTTATGCGCCTGTGCATCGTGTTGAAGTGTATGCTCCAACACAATGGGTTCGGTGGCATCGGCCTTTCCTTCCACAATGGCCCAGTAGACCTTGGTGACACCACGATCGCGGAACAATGCATGCAATTGCGGCAGTGCGTCGGCATCGCGTGCAAAGAGCACGACGCCGCTCACCGGCCGATCGATACGATGGACCAATTGCACTTGGGGTTCATGCAACTCGCTCCGCACTCTACCCAACAGATCGAGATCACCAGTGGGATCGGGCTGCACCGGCACTCCCGCAGCTTTGGACACGGCAATGCACCATGCATCCTTGTGGAGCACATGGAGCGCGGCGGCTTCAGTACTGCTCATTCGAGCTGGGGAAATCCTTGCGCCGCACGTCGTGCACGTAATTGGAAACGGCCGTGGTGATGGTGCCGTGCAGGTCGGCGTAGCGTCGCAAGAAACGTGGATTGAACTCCTTATTGATGCCGAGCATGTCGTGTAGCACCAGCACCTGGCCATCCACACCGGCGCCAGCTCCGATCCCGATGACAGGGATGCGCACACTGGCCGCCACGTCTGCTGCCAGTGCTGCGGGGATCTTTTCCAACACAAGCGCGAAGCAGCCAGCGTCTTCGAGCAGCTTCGCATCGGCGCGCAAGCGATCAGCCTCATCCTGCTCACGAGCGCGCACCACGTAGGTGCCGAACTTATAAATGCTCTGCGGCGTGAGGCCGAGGTGCCCCATGACCGGGATGCCTGCGGTTAGGATCCGCTGGATGCTGCCGAGCACTTCGCTTCCACCTTCGAGCTTTACGGCATGTGCACCGCTTTCCTTCATGATGCGGATCGCCGAGTTGAGCGCGCCCTTGCTGTTGCCTTGGTAGGTACCGAAGGGAAGGTCGACGACGATCAATGCGCGAGCGCAGCCACGGACCACGGCACTTGCGTGGTAGATCATCTGGTCCAGCGTAATGGGCAGTGTGGTCTCGTGCCCGGCCATTACGTTACTGGCACTATCGCCCACCAGGATCACATCGATCCCGGCGGCATCCACCAGCCGCGCCAACGAGTAATCGTAGGCGGTGAGCATGGCGATCCTCACCCCATCGGCCTTCATTTCCTGCAACGTGTGGGTGGTCACACGTTTCAAATCATTGGTCGCAGCGCTCATGCGGTTGTTCGCCGTGGCCTGGCCTGTGGCGATGCGCCAAAGCTAACCGACGCTCCGTTCGTGGACCGCGATGCACCGCTGGTCAAGTAGGTCGGTGCCGATCGCTCACCCGTTTATCTTTGGCCGCCGCAGTTGCGGATCTCATGAAACAGTTCCTTCTTACGCTCATCGCAGCAGGCCTCTTGGCCGCGTGCAGCACCGATCTCGACATTAACGCCGAGTACGAGGAGATCACCATCGTTTACGGCCTCTTGAACCCCCGCGACTCGGTGCACTTGGTGAAGATCAACAAGGCATTCCTTGGCGAAGGCAATGCGTATGATATGGCCTTGGTGGCCGACAGCAACGAGTACAGTGGCGAAGCCATTGAACTTGCCGTTGTGGACCGCTTGGACGAGAACGGCAACGTGGTGGAGACCTATACACTATGGGATACGGTCATCACCAACCGGGAGCCGGGCACCTTCAATGCACCGGAGCAGAAGCTGTTCTACTTCACCACACCGTTCTTCGATGAGTTGAACACGGGCCGCATGTACTTGGACCTGGACGGGAAGTACCGGATCCGCTTGCGCGTGAAGGGTGCCGATATCACGAGCACCACCCCCATAGTGAACGATTTCAGAATAGACCCCGTGGACCAGGACACCGGCAATGTGCAGACCAGCCGTGTGAACCTGATGAACTCACAAGGCACCGATTACGGCGAGTATGAATTCAACTGGACATCGAAGGCCGATTGCAAGCGCACCGTGGTACACTTCAGGTTCCGGTACGATGAGGTACGTGGCACCGATACCATACATAAGGAATACACGCAACAGATCGGTAGCCGCGTTGCCGACGATTCCCAGTTGAACCAGGATCATGAAGTACGAATGGGTGGCGCGAGCTTCTTCAGTGGGCTGGCCGGCACGATCAAGAACGAGCCCGATTGGGCCAGCGTGGACAAGCGGATCTTCCGTGGCATGGACTTCTTGTGTGCGGTGGCCAACGATGACTTCCACACCTACCTCACCCTTACCGAACCGGTTTCGGGGATCATTGAAGACCGGCCGGACTACAGCAATGTGAGCGGTGCCTTTGGCATCTGGGGTAGCCGGTACACCAAGAATGTGGTGGGTAAGCGACTCAACGGCAACACGCTCACCGAACTGGTCGAGGGACAACACACCGGTGACCTTCATTTTTGTTCGGCCCTTGATCCCGGCGGCGCGTTCAGCTGCAATTGATCTTTTGCTGTCGATCTGACAGCCGTAAAAGCCCGCATCATTGGCGGGCTTTCCACGTTCATGGCAGGCATTGGAGCTACTTGCTCTGGTGGCATGGACATTGATCCGGCGGCGTGACCACAAAAACGAACCATTCGGGCATTTGCCCCAACAACCAAAAGCAATGAGCAAGATCATCGGGATCGACCTGGGAACCACCAATAGCTGCGTATCCGTGATGGAGGGCAACGAACCCGTGGTGATCCCTAATAGCGAAGGCAAGAGAACCACGCCCAGTGTAGTCGCCTTCGTGGACGGCGGCGAACGCAAAGTGGGCGATCCCGCCAAGCGTCAGGCGATCACCAATCCGACCAACACGATCTACTCGATCAAACGCTTCATGGGCAACACTTATGAAGAGGATGCCAAGGAGATCGCCCGGGTACCATACAAGGTGGTGCGCAGTGGTGGTGGCTTGCCGCGCGTGGCCATCGGCGATCGGGAATACTCCCCGCAGGAGATCAGCGCCATGATCCTGCAGAAGATGAAGAAGACCGCAGAGGACTACTTGGGTACCACGGTGACCGAGGCAGTGATCACCGTACCGGCCTACTTCAACGATGCACAGCGCCAAGCCACCAAGGAGGCTGGCGAGATCGCCGGCCTGAAAGTGCGCCGCATCATCAACGAACCCACTGCCGCTGCGCTCGCATACGGGCTGGACAAGAAGCACAAGGACCAGAAGATCGTGGTGTTCGACTGCGGTGGCGGCACGCACGACGTGAGCGTGCTGGAACTGGGCGACGGCGTGTTCGAAGTAAAGAGCACTGATGGTGATACGCACCTTGGCGGTGACGACTTCGATCAAGTGATCATCGATTGGCTCGCGGATGAGTTCAAGAGCCAGTTCAACATCGATCTGCGCAAGGATCCCATGGCCCTGCAACGGTTGAAGGACGGAGCGGAGAAGGCCAAGATCGAACTGAGCAGCACGACCACCAGCGAGATCAATCTGCCTTACATCATGCCCGTGGACGGCATTCCACAGCACTTGGTGCGCAGCCTCACACGCGCCAAGTTCGAACAGCTCGCCGACAGCCTGATCAAGCGCACCATCGCACCCTGCGAGAGCGCGTTGAACAATGCCGGGCTCAAGACCACGGACATCGATGAGGTGATCCTCGTAGGTGGAAGCACGCGCATTCCTGCTATCCAGGAAGCGGTGAAGAAGTTCTTCGGGAAGGAGCCCAGCAAAGGGGTGAACCCCGATGAAGTTGTGGCGATCGGCGCGGCCATACAAGGTGGCGTGCTCACCGGTGATGTGAAGGATGTGCTGTTGCTGGACGTTACGCCCCTTAGCCTCGGTATTGAGACCATGGGCGGTGTAATGACCAAGCTCATCGAGGCCAACACCACGATCCCCACCAAGAAGAGCGAGACCTTCAGCACTGCCAGCGACAGCCAGCCCAGCGTGGAGATCCACGTGCTGCAGGGCGAACGCCCCATGGCAGCGGGTAATCGCACGATCGGTCGCTTCCACTTGGACGGGATCCCCCCTGCACCGCGCGGCATGCCGCAGATCGAAGTGACCTTCGACATAGACGCCAACGGGATCCTGCACGTAGGTGCCAAGGACAAGACCACGGGCAAGGAACAGAACATCCGTATCGAAGCCAGCAGCGGCCTTAGCAAGGAGGAGATCGAGAAAATGAAAAAGGAGGCGGAGGCCAATGCTGATGAGGACAAGAAGGCCCGTGAACGTGTGGACAAGTTGAACCAAGCGGACAGCCTCATCTTCCAGACCGAAAAACAACTGAAGGAATTCGGCGACAAGATCCCCGAGGAAAAGCGCAAGCCTATCGACGATGTTCTGGCTCGGCTGAAGGACGCGCACCAAGCCCAGGACACCGAAGCGTGCGACAAATTGGTCGCAGAACTCAACACCGTGTTCGCCGCCGCCAGCGAAGAGATGTACAAGGCAGCGCAACAGGCGCAGGCCAATGGCACCAGCGGTGGAACCAGCGACAACAGCACGAACACCTCGGACAGCGAAGTGAAGGACGTTGACTTCGAAGAAGTGAAGGACGAGAAGAAGTGATCACGCAGGCAAGGGCTCCTTGCCATGTTATGGAGATAAGGAGAAGCCCCGCTGGTAAGCGGGGCTTCTTCGTGCTATCGCTTTCGCGGTGATCAGAAGTTCCGCTCCGCGTGCACTTTGCCATCGATGTAATCCTCCTCACGCACCTTCTTCCCTGTAGGGTTGAAGTAGGTCCACATACCAATGCGCTGACAATCCATGTGCGCGGCATTGTAACGGCTGTGGCCGGTGCATTTGAGCTTACCGCCTGGATGGAACTCCTGCTGGTCGAATTCCCGCCGACTGCGGTCCATCAACTTCAACAAGCTGATCGGCTCACCGGAGGCAGCGTACAATTCCATCCGTACGAAGAACGGTTCATTACGATCCCGCTCTTCGGCATAACGGAGCTGGCCGTTGAGGTAGTGGTCCTCGTACAAGTAGGATGCACCATCAGCGAAACGGGTCTCGGAACGTGGCATCCCGTTGCTATGCCAGGAGCGCATCACGCTCTTCACCTCGTCAATGGCCTTGTACTCACGTTCAATGGCTCCATTGGGATGGTAGTTCTTGTACACCGTGAGCCGACCGCTGTCATAAAAGCCACGGTGCTTCAATCGACCATTGGGATATCTGTCCTCCACCCAGCCGGTGCAAGGGAACTGGCCGCATGAGCGGATCGAATCACCGCCCAGGTCCAGCACGAAGGCACCGTACGCATTCAGATCTGGTGAAGGATCCTCCCCCGCATCGCCGAGAATGAAATGTTCATCCTGCGCCAAAAGGAGCGTATCGGCTTGGGACGAGCCGACCAGCGGAACAAGAAGCCATCCAAGAAGGATGAGCGCGTGTGGCACATGCATCGGCCGGGTTCAACGCTCCCCCGCCGGGCACGGTTACAAGGCCAATCCCCTATACACTATGTTGCTGATGCCTGGGTAACCCCCCCGACATTTTATCAACCGGTGCTTGCAACCCACCATTGGGCCATCTACTTTGGGCAGCCCTTACAGAAAGTCCCCCCTCTTACCACTACCTAATCCGCGCTGATCCGCAGCCCTACTTTACTCTTCCCCCATCCTTGTTGAAGGTGATGCATCGTTGAGTTGCGATGCTTTGCAAAAACTCCAGGCGTCGCCCCCAACGAGCGCCTTCCTTGCGCTGATGGCCGCATTCGCCATCCACTTCCCTCAATGCCCTCCCCAACCAAAACCCCTTTTCCATGAACAGTTCATCGACCAGTACAAGCCATCGTGCGCGATCGCTCGTCTTGAGAAAGTTGTTCCTCGGCTTCGCTGTCTTGTTGAGTTCGCTCATCACTGCGCAGGTAACGGTCACTATCAATACCGTGGCGACCACATCGGGCAACGTGCCGATGGGATCCAGCAACTACCATGTAGGCGAACACATCTACTTGGCCACTGAGATCGGGCAGAACTTCACGATCAACCATATCAACTTTGATATGTCCACCTTGGGTGGAAGCCCTGCGCTGAACACGTACAACAACGTTGCGTTGTACCTGAAGACCACCGCAGCTGCCACGCTTGCCACAGGACCGTACAGCACCGTTGGTTACACGCTAGTGTATAGTGGCACCATGGCGTGGGCGGCCACCGGATTCAACGGTGTTGATCTCACCACTCCTTTTGCTTACACGACCGCTGCGGGCAACTTGGAACTGCTCGTGGTACGCACGGATAACGTTGCGCACGCGGGTCCTGTGTTCGCCTGCGCGCAAGGCAGCGGTGGTGTTGCTAGTAACATTACCAGCCGCCGCTACAACAGCACGGTGGCACCTATCAACGGCACAACATCTTTGACGGCTTCGACCTTTCGCGCTGCGATCCAACTGATCAATATCCCGATGTGCTCGGGCACCCCCACGCCCGGTAATACCACGGCAACCGTTTCCGGCGCATGTGTTGGGCAGACCTTCACTGTTGGCTTGCAGAACAACAGCGGCCTCGGCTCCACCTATGCCTGGGAAGCGGACAACGGTGGTGGTTTTTTACCCTTCGGAACCAACGCTCCAACACAGACCGTGAGCCAATCGGTGAGCACCGCTTACCGTTGCACAGTTACATGCGCTGCCGGTGGTGGATCGCCCACGTTCGCCACGAGCACCCCGATCACGGTTCCCATGGCCTCGGCCTATCCGGTGGATTTCGCCAGTGCGGTGTTCCCTCCGAACTGTTGGACGCGCACGGGTACTGGAACTGCGTTCCTCCTTCGTGACAACGTGAGTGGTTATGGATCGGGTAGCGGTTCAGCCAAATGGGATTTCTGGAATGGTACTGCTGGTACTACCCAGATACTCACGAG
>JBKJPT010000109.1:0-14076 GCA_046595075.1 Flavobacteriales bacterium | reverse complement strand
ATCACCACGAGCCCAGCGACCACGACGACCTATACCGTGAGCGGCAACGTTGGAGGATGCCCCGGTAGTGCCACGGCGAACGTGACCGTTTACCCGTTGCCGGTTGTGAACGCGGGTATTGACCAGTCCTTCTGCGATCAAGCGATCTCTGTGAACCTTACCGGCGCACCAGCACCTGGAACCTGGAGCGGGACGGGAGTTACAACTGGTGGTGTCTTCACGCCTACACCGGGGCAGTTGGGGACGGTGACGCTCACCTACACGCATACCAACGCGAACGGGTGCACGAATACCGATCAAGTAGATGTCACGGTGCAAGCGGTAACGCAGTTCGCGAACGCTGGTCCAGATGTGAGCGCGTGCCAGAGCACCACGCCCATCCAGCTCGCGGGTATTCCCACCGGCGGTACGTGGGTGGGAGCGGGCCCAGGTGGCTGGTTCACGCCGAGCACGGTGGGCAGCTTCAACGTTACCTATAACTTCGGAACTGCTACCTGCGCCACGAGCGACCAGACCGTGGTGAACGTGGTGCCTGCCACGATACTCAGCGTGCCCCCTGATCTAACCGGTTGTTCGGACACGGCGCCTATTGCGCTGGTAGGGGGTCCGGCTGGTGGAACCTGGAGCGGCAATGGAGTGAGTGGCCCGCCCTACGAGTTCGATCCCGGCGTAGTGCCGGCTGGAACGCATGTGCTCACTTACAGCTTCGCGAATGCGAACGGGTGCCAGAGCGCAGCTACGATGAACGCTACTGTGTACGCGTTGCCGATCGTGAGCGCTGGACCGGATGTGGTGCTGTGCGATCAACCGATCCCGTATCAGCTGGGTGGCTCACCCGCAGGTGGAACATGGAGTGGCAACATGATCGCTGTTACACCGGGTGGGCAGATCACACCTGCCGGTGTGGCCAACGATCTACTCACCTACAGTTTCACCGATGGCAACGGTTGCGCGGCGAGCGATCAGATCACCGTGGACGTTCAACCGATCGTGACACCGGCGAATGCAGGTGTTGATGCAGCCGTGTGCTTGGCCAACGGAACATTGCAATTGAACGGCACACCGGTGGGTGGCACTTGGAGCGGACCGCAAGTAGACATCAACGGCTTGCTGGATACGAGCGTCCCCGGCAGCTTCACATTGACCTATTCCCTTGGAACAGCTACATGCTTGTTGCAGGATCAGGTGACGATCACCGTGAACGACCTGCCCGTCGTCGACGCGGGAACGGACATAGCCGTATGTCTCGATGGTGGCTTGCAACAACTCATCGCGAACGTGGCTGGTGGCACATGGAGCGGGACCGGCGTGGATCCCGCTGGGCTTTTCGATCCGCTACAGGCGCTACCCGGCGGCAATCCTGTTACATACCAGTACACCGATCCCGGTACGGGATGCAGCAATAGCGATGGCGCGCTCGTTACTGTGAACCCATTGCCTGCTGCCGACTTCACGAGCGCACCGATCGCGTGTGCCAATGTCCCCTTCGCCTTCACCAACACCAGTATCGGTGCCACGTTCTATGAGTGGAACTTCGGGGGAACGGGTACCTCGTTCTTCAGCGATCCGCTGCATACGTTCACGACCACCAACTTCTTCGATGTTGAACTGATAGCAAGCACAGGAGCGGGATGCTCCGATACGATCAGCTACACCGTGCAAGTGTGGGACATTCCTCAATCGGTGCCGATCCTTGATGTGGACAACGGTTGTGGTCCGCTCGCTGTGAACTTCGACAACCAGTCGCTCGGTGATGGCGTTGCTTACTTGTGGGACTTCGGCGGAATCGGCGGCAGCGTGGCGCAATGGCCACCCGCGTTCACCTTCCCCATGGACCCGCAGAACGCCATCATTTATCCGGTCACGCTCACCGCGAGCAATCAGTGCGGAAGTGATGATGTCACGATCGATGTGACCGTAATGCCAGCACCAACAGCGGTCTTCGGCCCGAACGTGGACGTGCATTGCAGTTACGCGGATGTTCCCTTCGGCAACGTGAGCTATGGACTGCCGGACAGTTTTCAGTGGGACTTCGGCAACGGGCTCACGAGCACGAGCGTGGCAACGATCGTCACCAGCTCGTATGTGGTCGACACGGTGAACACACCCTTCACCATCACGCTCATCGCCAGCAATGCCTGTGGAAGCGACACGGCCAGCTACACCATCACCGTGCTACCGAACGATGTGGTGTCCTTCTTCAACGTGGATCCCGTGCAGGGCTGCGCGCCGCTCACCGTTGATCTCACCCACTATACCAGCGGCGACACTGCGCTCTTCTGGGATCTGGGCGACGGCAACTTCAGCTTGCTGGCCGATCTCACGCACACCTACAATACTCCTGGTACCTATACCATAGAGCTTTCGGCCTTCGGATGTGGTTTCGATTCGTTCAGCCAGGACATCACTGTATTCCCGGCGCCTGTGCCTTCGTTCACCACAACACCTGTGGGCGTATGCGTGGGAGGGGAGTTCACCTTCACCAATACCTCGCCGGGCATCACCGGTTCGCAATGGACATTCGGCGATGGGGGTACGTCGAACCTCACTTCACCTATGTATAGTTATGCCAGCAGCGGCACGTATCCGGTCACGCTCACCGTGACCAGCGCGCCGAACGCATGTACGGCCTCCATCACACAGAACGTGACGGTGAACATCACGCCGGTTGCGGTCTTTGTTCCTGTTCCTGGGGATGGTTGCATCGATCTGGATGTGGCCTTCGACAACAACAGCACCGGCGCTGGTTTCTACCAATGGGATTTCGGCGACGGCAACTCCTCCGGCGTTTTCGAACCCTTCCACACCTATACCACGGCAGGCAACTACACGGTGACGCTCATTGCCGAGAATGTGAACGGTTGCACGGATACCATCACTCAGCCGGTGGTGGCGCATCCGCTGCCCACGGCCTTCTTCACGTTCACCTTCGATGAGAGCTGTACTTCGCCCGTCACCGCGCAAACGGTGAATGGCTCATCAGGTGCCATCGGCTACGATTGGGACCTTGGCAATGGATCCACTTCGCAGCTGAACCAGCCCACGATCGACTTCGACACGCCCGGCACCCACACCGTGCAGCTTACCACCACCAATCAGTTCGGCTGTACGGCCACCTACAGCGATGACTTCACTGTGCATCCCACACCGGTGGCATCGTACTTCGTGTTACCGCAGCCAGCGTGTGAAGGACGACCCATCGAGTTCACGAACACCACCATTGCGGCGAGCAGCTATCACTGGTACTTCGGCGATGGTAGCAGTTCACTGGCCGATGCACCGTTGCACAGCTACGCCGATGCAGGGCTGTACACGATCACATTGATCGCTTACGGCGCTGGTGGTTGCACCGATACGCTCGTGGTGGAGGATGGCATTGTGGTGAACCCGACACCCTTTGCCGCTTTTACCACCGATACGCTCGTGAGCGTGAACAATGCATTGCAGTTCAGCAACCTCAGTCAAGGTGCCAATGCCTTCACTTGGGACTTCCATGATGGCGAATCTTCCACTGAAGTGCACCCACTGCATGTTTTTCCTGCCGACGGTGGCGGCTATCCCGTGTGCCTGATCGCCGTGAACACCTTCAACTGTCCCGACACCATTTGCAAGTTCACCTTGGTGGAAAGCGACCCGTTGATCTTCGTGCCCAACACGTTCACACCCAACAACGACGATCGCAACGAGGAGTTCTTCCCGGTCCTGAACGGCTACACCGAGGAGGCCGGCTGGAAGTACACCTTCATGGTATTCGATCGTTGGGGCTTGGAGATCTTCACCACCCACGATCGCAATGATGGTTGGGACGGCAAGGTGGGCGGCGCCGAAGCGGTGATCGATGTGTACGTATGGCGTGTGGTGGTCGAGCGCGATGGTGATGCGCAGGACTTCATCGGCCACGTAAGCCTGCTCCGTTAAGGTCTCTCAGCTTTGAGCAGAGGGGGATCGGCATCGCGCCGCATTCCCTTGGTTTCGCGCACTTGTTGTACGTCCTTCACCAACGGACCGGGGGCGGCTGGGAAGCGCTCCGCCGAGTACTGGGCCCATGTGCCATCGGGCTGCTGCTCATCAGCGCGGTTCGCGGCCACGGTCCAAGTGAACGGGGCGTTGGAGTTACCTCCTCCGAGTTCCACCACCTCGAAGCCGCTGCCACTTTTATTGGTCACGTAAACGCCGTTGCAATCGCCTTCCAATTGCACGAACACGCGTAAGGGATGATCATCGCTCACCACGATGTTCATTGCGAGGATGGGATCCAACGTGATCCTTGCGCGGCCGTTCACCAAACGCCCAGAGCCATAGTCTTGGAAGAGGTTCTCCGGGGCCTCTGGGCAGGAAAGGGCCACGCGGTTACCATCCAGGTCGTGCACGATGGTGTTCACCGTACCCGGCCCGATGATCTTGCGCAGGGCACCAAAGTTGTCACGGACCGCCACGTAGCTCCATGTCTGCGCTGTACCTGCTGCCTGTACCTCAAAGTACCCGCCAGCAGATGCGGCCGCACCGTTGGCCGCGCTATTATTGAGCGGGTTGGTGTTCACCGTAGTGGTTGCGAAGCCGATGACACCATATTGATTCCCAGTGCCGACCACACCCGCGCCCGATGCTGGAGTGAAAATGGTACCGCCATTGTTGCCAACACCCACCACCCCGATGCCATTGGCTGCATTGCGCCCATACCCGAAGTGGCCTATGATAGTGCCATTCGCTGCAGTGCCAGTGCCGGCCACCAAGTATGTGGTAGCCGCGTTGTTGCCTGTGAAGATCCCGCCAGTCCCCGCAGCCGCTCCATTGATGCCTTGCACCGCAAAGCCGGTTGATGTGATCGCCTGTCCATAGACACCAACAGGGAATGCGGTGGTCGCTACGGTAGTGGCGAAGCCCGCTACCCCGATCCCATCATCTGATGGTGTGCTGCCGTTCACGCCCCGAGCATCACCGACGGTCATCGTAGGGTTGATCATCGATTGAACGCCGATGCCGATCGCTCCGAGCCCCAGGGTGCCGTTCAACTGCGCATACATAGCGCGGCTCGTGGTCGCTGCAGTCACAGCCGTTGCTCCGGTATTTCCGATGCCTGCAATGGCCATCGCCGCAGGGTTGAGACATTCTCCTCGCATTCCGTTCGCTGTGCCTGTTGCCGCTGTTGAGCTGCCATATACGCCGAAGGTGGTACCAGCAGTACCGGAGGTGAAACCGGCTACGCCTAAGCCCGTGCTCGTGTAGCCATTGATCGCGCGCGTCCCCAATACCGAAGTGTTGGTCGTCGTGCCGTTCGTGGTGCCATCGGCGTAC
This sequence comes from Flavobacteriales bacterium, assembly GCA_046595075.1. GTDB lineage: Bacteria > Bacteroidota > Bacteroidia > Flavobacteriales_F > PHOS-HE28 > PHOS-HE28. Next base: position 8,781 of record JBKJPT010000109.1, on the reverse strand, counting down.
ACGCTGAAGACATCGTTCGCGAAAGCGCCCACACCCACGTTGTTCACCACCACTTTGCCTGCGCTGAGGACCCGAGCACGTTCATTTGCTGCCGCGCTCCCACCGGTCTTGATCACCCAGTCAACCGCATCAGTGGTCCCGATGAAGTTGGTGCCTGCCACGGTGCCCGCGTTCCCTGTCAGCAACCAGCCATCACCGGTGGTAGCAAATCGCACCCATGCAGCGCCGTTCCAGTAGTAGTAGCCGGGTATCACATTGACGGGTGCTACACCTGCCGTGGCCGTGTTGTACACGAGCAATGATGTTGCGGGGGCCACCACCGGGGCCGCCACGTTCGTTGCCGTGAGCGCGATGCGTGGCACGAGCACTCCCTTCTTCGCGGCGGCAGGGAGAGCGGTGGCGTCCACATCGAGCAATGCTGATGCTGCGGGCACAGCACCATCTGCGTTCACCGCCACATTCTGGGCTGCGAGTCCGGAAGTGAGCAAGGCGCCGATCAATAGGAGGACGATCTGTTTCATGGAGTTGGGGGCTGTGTGCACAAGACTAAAGGTAGGGGGACGGCGGCGTTCGGCTCTTGTGTGGGATCGACCATTCACCGCCATCCTTCGCCATCTTCGCAGCATCGCCTACGCCCATAGTGATCTGGCGAGCAAAGGATGACGTTCGTGGATGTGCCTGGAACCGTGGTGGAAGCCTTGATGCGCGCCCTTGGCGTTGAGAGCGTGCATACCGGCCAGGAAGAGCGCGCCCGTTATGGGCATGACGAGACCGAGAGCCTGAGCTTTCCGCCGGCTGTTGTGGTCCGGCCGAAAAGCACCGCGCAGGTGGCCGCCGTGGTGCGCATATGCCGGGAGCATGGCATACCCATCACGCCCATTGGAGGTCGCACTGGATTGAGCGGTGGAGCCTTGAGCGTGCATGGCGGGGTGGGACTTTCGCTCGATCGTATGAACGCCATACTGGACATCGATGAGAAGAACCTGCAGGTAACGGTGGAACCAGGCGTTATCACACAAGTATTGCAAGAGGCCGTAGCCGCGATGGGACTGTACTACCCACCCGATCCGAGCAGCAAGGGCAGTTGCACCATCGGTGGTAACATCGCCGAGAACGCAGGTGGTCCGCGGGCGGTGAAGTACGGCGTTACGCGGGATTGGGTGTTGAACCTGGAAGTGGTCTTGCCCAACGGCGAGATCATCTTCACCGGAGCCAACACGCTTAAGAACTCAACGGGCTACGATCTCACGCGTTTGATCGTCGGGAGCGAAGGCACATTGTGCATCATCACCAAGGCGGTGCTGCGGTTGGTGCCCATGCCGAAGGAGACGCGGCTCATGCTTGTGCCCTTTCCGAGCGCCATGCGCGCTTGCCAAGCGGTGAGCGCTACGTTCCGTGCGGGCATTACGCCGAGTGCCATGGAATTCATGGAGCGCGATGCGATCGCGTGGACCATGCGCTTCACCGAAGGACTGCCCGCGCAGTTGAGCACGGAACCCGAAGCGTACTTGCTTATCGAAGTGGACGGCGATCACGCTGATCTGCTCATGCGCGATTGCGAGCGTGTGCTTGAGGTGATGGAAGCGCACGACTGCGGTGAGGTGCTCTTCGCCGAGGCCGCCACCGAAAAGGACGCGCTGTGGAAAATGCGCCGCAGCGTGCCGGTGAGCGTGAAGGCGCACAGTGTGTACAAGGAGGAGGACACTGTGGTGCCGCGCTTCGAGCTGCCACGGTTGCTTGCGGGTGTTAAGGAGATCGGTGGGCGGTACGGGTTCAGCAGCGTGTGTTACGGACATGCAGGCGATGGCAACCTGCACGTGAACATCATTCGGGGCGATCTGGACGATCACGCATGGGATGTGGAACTACCCAAGGCCATCCGCGAGATCTTCACACTCACCGTAGCGCTCGGTGGTACGCTCAGCGGCGAGCACGGCATCGGCCTGGTACAACGCCCGTACATGGACATCGCCTTCGATCGCAACCAATTGGACCTGATGCGTGCGATCAAGCATGTGTTCGACCCGCAGGGTATCATGAACCCCGGCAAGGTGCTGCCGTGATCGATCAGGTGTTTGCCACGGCACCCACTGATCCCATCAGTTCTGGTTCGAGGCGCATGCCGTAGGGGATGTTCTCCGGTGCTATTTCGCGCAAGGCGGCCCCCACGAAGAGGAAACTGCAACGTTGCTCCGGTAGGTCCTTACGCACGGTGTTCATGTAGTCCTGCACCCGATCAGGAGCGGGCTGCACCACGAAAACGGAGATGAACAGTAGTTCGCCACTATGGGCATGTGCTACATGCGTGAGATCGGCGCGCGGTACGCTTTGGCCGAGGTACAATGTTCGTTTGCCGAGTGAGCGGAGCAAGTAGTTCAGATAGAGAAGCCCCAGTTCATGGATCTCGTCCTCGGGCAGGTAGAGCACATGCAAAGCACCGGATGCGGAAGGCGTTGGCTGTTGAGCGGTTGCCACCGCTAGTCGCTGGCGGATGAGGTTGCTCACGAAGTGTTCTTGTGCCGGGCAGATCGCGCTGCTTTGCCAAAGGATCCCGATCCGCTTCAACAAGGTCATGAACACTTGCTCTACCAAGGAGCGGAAACCATGATCACGCTCGTGATCCGAGCATAGCCTATCGAAGAGCGCTTCGTCGTAGGTGAGAGTGGCAAGGATCAATGAGTTCAATATTCCATCCGGTGAGCGTTCCTCCAGCGTTGTATCGCGCACCAACTTTTCGCGTTGCGCCGGACTCATTGCGGCAATTCGCGAGATCTTATGTCCGTGCAAGTTCAGATAGGAGACGTTGAGGATCGTCTTCAGCTCGTCGATGTCGTAGGTGCGGATGTTTGTTGCCGTGCGCCCGGGAGCCAGCAGACCGTAGCGCCGTTCCCATACACGGATCGTATGCGCTTTCACGCCGGAGAACTTTTCCAGGTCGCGGATGTGGAAGCGGGTGAGGAAGGGGGGCATGGGTGGCTAAAGTAGGAGGACGCTTCTGGTGGCTAAGGTTCGATCAACACACTTGAGTACTGGTTCGTTCCAAGGAGAAGGCCCTCGCTGGAATGCGAGGGCCTTCCTTGTGCAAATGGATCGCGGCGCGGATCAACGCACGATCTGAAGAGGTTGGCTGAGAAACAAACCGTTGCTCATGATCCGGATACTGTAGGCGCCAGCAGCAAGGTCGTTCACCTTCACTTCCGCTACGGTGGATCCTTTGTTGAACGCGGAGGAGCCCAGAGTGCGCACCACACGACCCGTGGCATCGAGGATCTGGAGATCCGCATTTGCGTCAACCTTTGCATCGATCTGCAGGGTGATCACCTCCGAAGCCGGATTCGGCCACATCGTGATCCCGGTGATCGCGCCACCTGCTTCGTCCATTCCTGTTACAACCGGTAGTTGCACCAAGGGGCCGCCTGTGGGCAATGCCACCCACAGTCCGAAGGATGGTCCGCTGCTATTGTTCGCAGGTGCGAGGAAGCCGCTAGCCAGGACCGTGAGCGCCGCTCCATCCAGACCAAGCGTGGACAATGGTGCGCTGTAAGTGGCTACCGTGCTGGTGTTGTCTGCTGTACGCACCTGCAGTGTGAAGTCGAGCGTGGGCACTTCCAAGTAACCATCGAACTCGCCGTAGCTGATGTCGTCCACCAGCGTGGCGTTCACCACGGCACTCTCGTACACATCAACAGTTGGTGCATCGGTGCAGCCGTGGAAGACAAGGATGTCCGTGTTGTTGGCCCCCGAAGTCGCCGCTTCGCGGGCATCAGCCGCCACGTAAATGTCGAACGGTGTGGCTGGGTTGTAGCCGCTTGCGCTAACGATGCCACTGGCTACGAGGATGAAAGACCCACCGGCAGGCAGATCGTAGTCGAAGTCGGCGATCGCATCGGCCACGCTGGTGCTGTTGCCGGGTGCAATGCTCAAGGTGAGGTCCACGCCTGCTTGCACATCAACGAATGGTGTTGCAGTGCGGAATGCGAAGTCATCCACGAGCAGCGCACCGTTCAGGTACACATCAACTTGTGCAGCGGCCAGATCGGCGCTGTTGTGGATCGCTTGCAAGCGGGCAGTAGGGATCGCTGCGGAAGGAAGTTCAACGAGCGGGCCACCGCTGGGCAGCGCTACCCATAGTCCGAATGCCGGGCCATTGCTGTTGGTCGCAGGGTTGAGGAAGCCACTGGCAAGAACGGCGAGCGCTGCGCCTTGAAGTCCTAGTGTTTGCAATGGTGCCAAGTATGCAGCCACGATGGTGCTGTTGTCGGCAGTGCGCACCTGCAGGGTGAAGTCGAGCGTGGGTAGCTCTAGGTAGCCCGCGAAATCCCCGTAGCTCGCATTGTCCACGATGGTGGTGTTCACCACGGCACTTTCGTAAACGTCTACCGTGGGTGCATCGGTGGCACCATGCAGCACGAGCACATCGGTACCCGGGCCTTGAGCCGATTCACGTGCATCGGAATAAACGAGCATCTCGAATGGTGTGCTGGGGTTGTAACCGCTTGCGCTAACGATGCCACTGGCTACCAGGATGAATGAACCACCGGCGGGCAGGTTGTAGTTGAAGTCGGCGATCGCATCGGCCACGCTGGTGCTGTTGCCGGGTGCGATGCTCAAGGTGAGGTCCACGCCTGCTTGCACATCAACGAATGGTGTTGCTGTCCGGAACGCGAAGTTGTCCACGAGCAATCCGCCGTTCAAGTACACATCAACTTGCGCAGCAGCGAGATCGGCGCTGTTGTGGATCGCTTGCAAGCGGGCGGTTGGGATCGCTGTGGAAGGAAGTTCAACGAGCGGGCCGCCGCTGGGCAGCGCTACCCAAAGCCCGAACGCCGGGCCATTGCTATTGTTCGCAGGGTTGAGGAAGCCACTGGCAAGAACGGCGAGTGCCGCACCTTGCAGGCCCAGCGTTTGCAAAGGTGCTTGGTAGGCCGCAACGATAGCGCTGTTGTCGGCGGTGCGCACCTGCAGAGTGAAGTCGAGCGTGGGTAGTTCGAGATACCCCGCGAAATCCCCGTAGCTGGCATTGTCCACGATGGTCGTGTTCACCACGGCGCTCTCATAAACGTCTACGGTGGGTGCATCGGTGGCACCATGCAGCACGAGTACATCGGTACCCAAGCCTTGGGCGCTTTCCCTAGCCTGGTCATAGATCGCAAGACCAAATGGTGTGGCCGGCGTGTATCCGCTTGGGCTTACTGTACCGCTTGCCACGGCGATGTATGTGCTACCATCGGCGAGGGTAAGGTTCTGAGTAAAGATTGCGTCGGCAACACTTGCGCTATTGCCCGGTGCAACGGCGATCGAAAGCGCCACACCTGCCGGTATGTCGATGAACGGGGTAGCGGTTCGGAACGCGAAGTCGGGTAGTGTGAGAGTTCCGTTCACATACACATCCACCACTGCAGCGTTCAGGTCGGCGCAGTTGTGTATAACCTGGAGGCGGGCAGTTTGGGCGTGCAGCGGAGCGGCAGCCAAAGTGCCTGCTCCAAGCAGGGTTAGGTACAGGGTCTTATGGTTCATGGTCTAGTGGGGTTGAAGAATTTTAGACTGAAAACAACAACCCCAATAAAATGTTCAATAAATAATAGAATAAATAGAACAATAATATTGTGATCACAAAACGAACACACCCGCCGGATCGCTCCGACGGGTGTGCGCGGCTGGAAGTCAGTATGTTGCTACCGCACCAGGGTTACGTGCCCGAAGAGCTCATAACGGTCTTTCTTGATCGCATCCACGGCATAGGCCCGATATGCGTAGACCCCAAAGGGTACTTCGCTGCCGCCCGCAGTTCCGTCCCATTCTGCCCAAGGGTCGTTGGTCTGGTAAAGAAGGCCGCCCCAGCGATCAAAGATCTGTAGCTCGAAAGTCTCAAGGTCCACCACATTGATGATGGGTTTGAAGGTGTCGTTGAAGCCATCATCGTTCGGACTGAAGGCATTGGCCACATAGAACACGTAGTCCTGTTGTTCCAAGTAGGCAATGATGGTATCGGTGGTGTAGAAGCGTGCCGTGAGCGCAGGCTTGGTGGTATCCGCTGGCATGAACGGATTGTTCTTGATGCTCCAGTATAGGAAGTCGTAGTAGAGCGTGGGGTTCACGTTGAAATCCACATCGACATCCTCGGCCACAGTGGTGGTGGTGGGGAAGTTGGTGTAGGTGACCCCATCGAAAGTGATCGTAGCAGCACCGGTGGGCACTACGTCCAGCATCACTTCATAGCGGATCGGCGGAACGAAGTGTGCAACAATGCTATCGGCACCGATGAAGTCGAGTGTTACGAGTGAATCGGTGAGGCTGGGCACGAGCGAGTTGCCTTGGAACACTTCCCAGTGATCGAAGACGAAACCCGTTGCGGGCAACGGCGCGAGCGTCGTGGTAACGCCACCATAGTAGGTGCCGGTGAAAGGATAGCTCGGCAACACAGTGCTGTTCACCTGGATCTCTCCGCTCAGGTCGGGGTAAACATTGAAGACCACATCGAAGGGGCCGACCAGATCATAGCAGTCCACCAAGCCCTGCTCGATCACCACACAGCGGGTCTCGATGTAATCGCGCATGATCTGTAAGTTGTTCTGCCAATCTGCCACGGTGCCTCCCCAGCGCGCGGTCTGGCCTACCATTTCAGGCGCTATGGTGGCCACCATGTTGTCCAGGAACGGGACCATGAAGTCGCAGTTGAAGATGGTGTTGCCCAGGTCGATGTACCGGTTCACGTAGTAGTCGTGCACCTGCGTGTTCTCGTTGATGAGCTTTTCAAGGATATCGGTATGTCCTTGTCCGCCGGGATTGGGCAGGTCCTCTACGGTGCAAGGATCGGCATTCGGACTTTGATCAGGTATTCCGGTGAAGTTTGTATAGTGCCCGAATGTGGCGTCCTCATCCCAAAGGATATAGCCCCACTTCTGGTGTTCGCCGGTGGGGTCCATTCCGCGCCACCATCCGGTGTTCCAGTTCAACCAGTCGGCGCATACGACATAACTGTTCAGGCAGAAGTAGTCGACCAAACTCTTCCAGTTGAGTTCGCCGTCCACGTAATCGAAGTTGGGCTGCACACCCATGTCGTTGCCCATGATGTATGCCACCAACGCGTTCCAATCGGTTTGCGCCTGAGCACCGCCGTATTCGCTCCATGTACCACCCCAGGTCTTGATGTACTGGAGGTTGTATTCGTCTTGGCCATAATAGTACCGTGTGTAATCGGCATCGTCCACCTTTTCGCGCACATCGTACACGCCCCAATACTGACCGTTGATGTACACCACGGCCGGTTCGTAGCTGCGTTCATCGAGCTTCAAGTTGCCGGCTTGGCTCAAAGCGTGTACGTAGGGGTCGCGGATGTGTGCAGGTTGTCCGGGGCCGAATTCGTAATTGTCTCCTGCGGCTGCTTTTACGATGATCCGTTGGAATTCGTCGCGATCCGAGACCGCGAACATGGGGTAGTGGATCGCGTTGTTGTATCCAAGCTGGTCACGCGTCACCCAATCGAATCCGCGGTGGTCGTAGGCCCAACTATCCTGCCCGTGCTCGTCCATCGTCCCGGTGACCTCATCGCGCAGCACACCATCGGCGCCGAAGTACTCCATGCTCGCAATGGGTTCGATACCACCGTTGCCATCTAGCAGCGTTTGTGCATCATCACCTGCACAGCTCAGGATCGGCACTCCGTGCGATACGCCGATCAGGTAAGTGTTGGTCTCGATGAAGCTTGGCGGTACACCGGGCGTGGAACTGAAGGCCTTCGCACGCACGACCGTAGTGGCTGCAACGTTGATCGGTCCTGCATATGCGGTACTTGCTGCGGTGGGTTCGTCGCCGTTGATGGTGTACCGAATGGTGACACCCGCATCTGGGCTGCTCAACGTTACGCTCACCGCGCCACCGTAGTAACCGGCATCGGGACTCATGGTGGGCTTGGTAGCATAGTAGGAACCACTTCCAGCGTTGGCGGCGTTCGGCGTGGGTGCAAGAAAGAGGCTCCATGTTGCGGCGCCATCGGTGGTGCGGCCCCAACTGTGATCAGCTTGGGTGGGATCGGTGAACTGGAAGTTGTCCACGATGTTGCCGGCGGCATCACTGAGCACTGCGCGATCGTTCTCACATTGTGTGAGCTTGAAGTTGGGGTGCGGATCGCCGCCAGCGACCAGCCCGCGGTTGCTGCACCAGACCATGAGGCGACCGTTCGCGCCAATGGTGGTACCTGGCTCGATCTGGTACTTCGTGTTGTTGGTCTGGCTATCGCTCAGGTACCAGCCGCTGAGATCAACCACAGCACCAGAGGTGTTGTAAAGTTCGATCCAATCTTCGCGTTCACCAAAGCTGTCGGTGGGGCCGCTCCAGTTGGAGGCGCTCAGTTCGTTGATGACCACTTGGGCGTTCGAGGTGGCGGTGAGGCCGACAGCGGCGAATGCTAGGCAGAGGAACTTTTTGGTCATGGGCAGGTTCGGAACGCAGGCAAGTTAAGTGAGCGTTTCCCAAGGCTTTACATACGAGAGGCAACCTTTGTTCGGATGCTGGGTATCTCGACGCTTTGGGGCGTCTCGTGAACGAGACGTTAGCTGGGGGTAAAGACGTTGCCCGGCTGGGTTTCAGCCTTTTGCGTTAAGGTCCAGTCCGGTGTAGTAACCGGTGTCGATTTCCCGCAGAAGCTTGGTGTGCAGGGTGATCTGACCCGTGTGGTAACTGAAGTGCTCGACTACGTGCAGCACAATGGCCATCCCCGATTCCTGAAAGCCTTGAACGGGCCAAGTGCGTTCAAGGTCTTCCTCGCACATGGACCGGATC
>JBKJPT010000048.1:0-26964 GCA_046595075.1 Flavobacteriales bacterium | reverse complement strand
ACGCAGAACGCAGAACGCAGAACGCAGAACGCAGAACGCAGAACGCAGAACGCAGAACGCCCGGCGCTGGCACCTTGCTAGAAGCTTGCTCATTTGGACATGCGCACCAATGCCAACGGCGATTACATGTACATGGGGGTGGTGGAGCAATCAGGTCCTGGAATGATCAGCGATTACCCCACGATAGGCATGTGGGGGATGTACGACAAGCCGTACGATGCCGGCATGGGCTATTGGCAAACCGAGGTCTTCATAAGCCTGCGCAGGAGCAACCACCAATTGGTGTACACCACCATGTTCGGCAGCCATTTCGATCACATCCCCAATCCAGGCGATGAGGAGTACTTCGATTTCATCTATCAACAGCGGGGATGTGACTTCGGTCACGACCTGCTTTGGGCAGATGGTGAGGTGCTCTACCTCGTAGGGACCAGTGGTGGATTCCAGTACGATCGGCAATGCCCCACCATCCTCCCGCCCACAGGTCCTGGCTTGAGCTATTGCGAACTGAGCGGTGGCCCACTAGAGGGCGCCGTGGATTCGTACGACGGCATGATCGCCCGCTTCGATCTGGAGGAGATCAACATCGGCATGGCCGAGCAGTCCTCCTCCAATGAATTGTTGATCTTCCCGAACCCATCCGCGGATGTCCTTCGGATATCCACACCAGCGGCGCTCGCGGCGAACGCCACTGTGAGTATCATAGACGCTCTGGGCAGGGAAGTGCTGTCAGTTCCATTCATGCGCAATACCCCGATCGCTGTGTCGCACTTGGCCACCGGAGCCTACACCTTGCGGCTCACGGACCGTGCAAATGGCGAACAGTACACGGCTTCTTTCATCCGCCACTGATCATGTTGCGCGTGGTTGCGGTAATGGCCTGCATGGCCATGAGAATACACGGTCATGGACAATGGATCGAAGAACTGGGTGGGGGCATCGGTCTGCAAGGTGTGCGATACTTGCTATGTGACACCATAAATGATAGAGTGCTCATTGCAGGTCAGTTCGCCTACGCCGATGGTCTTCCGGTTAGCCCTGGAGTATTGGAATGGAGAGCGAACGAATTCTTTTCGCTCGGTTGCGGTATTGAGTGGGATTGCGTCACACCAGGTTCAACAGCTGGTCTGGGAAATCCTGCCTTAGCCTTGGCCTTGTGGAACGGTGATGTGTACCTGGGCGGATCCATCATGTTCACGCGCGATGGACTGGACTACAACTGGCTCATGCGCTGGGATGGGGCAGAATGGCATCCTGTGCCGGGCCTGGATGGCGTTGTACAGAGCCTGAAGGTGATCGATGGGGAGCTGATCGTGGTCGGTTGGTTCGAGCATGCCGGTAATTTGGTTGCGAACGGGATGGCGAAATGGGACGGCGCCTCATGGCAGGAAGTGGTGCCGGTGCCACCATGGTACAGCGGCGACCCGCCCAATCTCCTCTATGACGTGGAGAAATTCCAAGGGGATTGGTATGTAGGGGGGCAGATAGGACCCATGAATGACCTTGCCCGCTGGAATGGATCGGCATGGGAAACCGTAGACGGTGGCTTCACGAGCGTATACTCCCGGGTCTATCGTCTGCGGGCCTTGAACGATCGCTTGTATGTTGGGGGTGGGTTTGCGAGTTGTCCTCCTTACGGCAATGGCCTCGATCCCGGCAATGGCATAGTGGCATGGGATGGCGTACAATGGGACGACCTCGGTGGTGGCACTTGCGGATCGAACAACAATTCAGTCTACGATATGACCTTCTGGCACGACACGCTGTACGCAGTAGGTAGTTTCAGCCTCATGGGCGGTCAAACTGGGCACAAGTTCGCCAAATGGGATGGTCAGCAGTGGTGCATGCTGGTTCCTTCTGGGTACTGGGGAACCGGCACGCCGGGCGCATTAGCCGTATTCCATGACAGCCTGTACGTAGCAGGCGCATTCCAAGTGGCAGGCGTTGATCCGGTGGGCGCATTCGGCAAATGGGTTGGCGGTGGGCATGTAGAGGACTGTGGTGTGATATCGGGATTCGAGGATCAACTCGATCCGAACGAGGACAACAGGCTATTGATACATCCTTCGCCTGCAACCACAGAGATCTACTTGCGCACCCCGCCCGGCGCTGCTGGCATGAACGTATTGGTGTTGGATGCATTGGGTCGGGTAGTTCACCAACAACCTTATGCGGCCGGTCGCCCCATTGTCGTATCGCACTTGAGCATTGGCACCTACGCCGTCCATCTGCTCAATAGCAGCTCAGAGCGCATAGCAACGGGCAGGTTCATTCGCAACTGAAAAGTGCGTCCCCTGTTCTCAAGGATCCGAGTGAGCGAGGCTGAAATAGAACGAAATTCTACTCACTGATGATCCTGCTCAGGATCGCCAGAATGCTAGGCAACACCACTTCTTCGGGCACCGATACGCTCACGCCTTGCTCTTCCACCTTTTGCTCTGCATTGCTATTGGAAGCCGATGTGCCTTTCACTTCCTTGGTGATGCTAACCGCGAGTACCTTGTACTGACCGTCGTACAGCTTCTGAATGGCCTCGATCATTTGCGCATCGGTGATCTTGCTATCGTCGTAGGTCACGATGGCGTGATCGGGTCCTTCGGCTTCGTTCATCTTGATCTCGGTGCCGGTGACACCGAGGGCAGCAAGTGCCTTCTTGATGGATCCACCGCACATCATTTCGCAGCTCATGCCTTCGATGCTGAGATCGGCGGTGGTTACCGGTTCACCACTGGTGATGGACACCTCGTGCACGATACGTTCCACCCCGGGTATGGCGGCTACAGGATCCGTTGCGTTTGTGCCGCATGAAACGAACATGGTGGTGATGATCGTGGCGGCGAGGAGGTGGCGCAGGGTCATGGCGATAGGTCTTGTGCTCATGGGACGTATGAACGGAACACAGGTTACAAATGTAGACGGCCTCGGATGGTAACGGATAGTTTTGGCGCCGCTTTGGTGAACGGTACGATCCCAAGATAACCGTTGGTCACAGCAGCTACGAAACATGGACCGCGAGCACAAGGGAGGTGGGATCTGGTTGCTGTTGGCGGTGCTTGCGTTGATCTGGGGCAGCTCCTTCATTCTGATGAAGCGGGGGCTGTACCATGACGGCGTGGCTGTGCTCACCTCGTGGCAAGTAGCCACGGCGCGGCTGTCCATAGCATGGTTGGCCCTCTCGCCGATCCTCCTGCAGCACATCAAACTACTGCCGAAGCACTGGTTGCCCTTGCTAGGATCGGGCGTATTGGGCAACGGCATACCGGCCTTCCTATTCGCCACGGCGCAAACGCGCATAGACAGCGCATTGAGCGGCATGCTCAATAGTCTTACGCCGCTTATGACCCTGCTCACCGGTGCGGTGTTCTTTGCCACCAGGGTGCGCGGTGTGCATGCCTTTGGTATCGTCCTCGGGCTGGTGGGCGCTGCGGGGCTCATCGCCTTCAACAGTAAGAACGGATTGCCGGCCTGGTCGTGGTACGCTGTGCTGCCGATCGTGGGCACATTGTGCTACGGCTTCAGTGGCAACATCGTGAAGAAGTACCTGTACATGCTGCCCGCCACAGCCACCAGCGCTCTCGCCCTCACATGGGTGGGTCCGTTGAGTATTGGGCTCGCGTTAGGCAGCGGTCTACCGGAAAAGCTGAACACCGACCCGCATGCATGGCGCGCCCTGGGCTACGTAGCCATACTAGCTGTGATGAGTTCCGCGCTTGCGTTGGTGCTTTGGAACATGCTACTGCAACGTACCTCGGCCCTGCGCGCTTCCACGGTGACCTACCTGATGCCGGTGGTGGCGATCGGATGGGGGCTACTGGACCATGAAACGATCGGTTGGCAACAACTGGGGATGATCGGCCTCGTGCTCGCAGGCGTGTACATCGTGAGCGTGGCTGAACGCCGAAGGCAGTAGGCAGTGGGTAGCAGGCAATGGGTAGTAGACAGCAGGCAGTGGCAGTCGGTCATCGTGCAGCTTACCTCACATCAACTCTGAACTTGATCCCAAGCGCGAACTTCGCCGCATGTACTTGGGCCAGAAAGTAGTTGTGGTGCTGCCTGCTTATCGCGCGGCGCTCACCCTGAAACAGACCTATGACGAGATCCCTTTCGACCTTGTCGATGACGTGGTGCTCGTGGACGACAAGAGCCCGGACAACACCGTGGATGTAGCCCGGGCGCTTGGGCTGAAGCACATTGTGGTGCACGAGAAGAACACCGGGTACGGCGGCAACCAGAAGAGCTGCTACGATAAGGCCAAGGAACTGGGCGCCGACATCGTGGTGATGCTGCACCCGGACTACCAGTATACGCCGAAGCTCTTGGTGAGCATGATCGCGCTCATCGGCAATGGCGTTTATCCGGTGGTGTTCGGGTCGCGGATCCTTGGTGGCGGTGCGCTCAAGGGCGGCATGCCCATGTACAAGTACATCTTCAACCGCATGCTCACCCTTGGGCAGAACCTGTTGATGAAAGAGAAGCTGAGCGAATACCACACCGGCTACCGCGCATTCAACCGCGCCGTGCTCGATGCTTGCGACTACCACCGTTGCTCGAATGATTTCGTGTTCGACAACCAGATGATCGCGCAGATCTTCTGGAACCGTTTCGAGATCGCCGAGATCACCTGCCCAACGAAATACTTCGATGAGGCCAGCAGCATCAACTTCAGCCGGAGCATGACCTATGGCCTCGGCGTAGTAGGCACCAGCTGGCGCTACTTCCTAGCGCGCATTGGCCTCATGGGTTGGAAGCTCTTGGGTAAGCGGCGCAGCGCTAGTTGACCCATGCTATCGCGCGGTCGCATACAGCTGTTGATCGTGGCGGTGGCGGCGTTGCTGTTCGTCCCCGGCCTTGGGGCGGTGCATTTGTTCGATTGGGACGAGATCAACTTCGCGGAGATCGCGCGAGAGATGGTGGTGAGCGGCGACTGGCTGCGACCGCAGATGCACTTCGAGGCGTTCCATGAGAAGCCGCCGTTGTTCATGTGGATGCAGGCCGTGAGCATGAGCGCATTCGGTGTGGGTGAATTCGCGGCTCGACTGCCAAATGCGGTCTGCGGGATCATCACACTGCTCGTGCTGTTCCGCATCGGCGAGCGGTTGCGTAGCCGCGCCTTCGGCATGTTATGGGCGCTCGCGTACATCGGCTCCATATTACCTCACCTCTATTTCCGCAGCGGCATAATTGATCCGTGGTTCAATCTCTTCATCTTCCTCGGACTGCATGCGCTCATCACTTTGGTGCAACGTGATCCCCTGCGTGATACCGAAGTGTTCAATGCACGTCGCGATCACCATGCATGGCTTGCTGGGATCTTCCTTGGCCTAGCAGTGCTCACCAAAGGACCCGTTGGGGTATTGATCCCCGGCCTCGTGATAGCAGCGTACTGGGTATGGGGCCGCTTCAAGTCGTTCCTGCGCTGGCGCGATCTGGTGATCATTGCCGCGGCTTTGTTGATCACGGTGGGCGCATGGGCGGTGATCGACCTGATCCAGAACGGACCGGAGTTCATGGTCGCCTTCTTCCAACGGCAGGTGGCCATGCTTACCACCGAGGATGCGGGGCATGGTGGATTCTTCGGCTATCACTTCGTGGTGCTACTGCTCGGTTGCTTCCCGGCTTCGGTGTTCACCGTGCACGAATTGATCAAGCCGACGCGTACGAGCGCCGTGCGAGAGAACGACCATCGCCGTTGGATGGTGATCCTCTTCTGGGTGGTGCTACTGCTCTTCAGTCTTGTGGAAACCAAGATCGTGCACTACAGCAGCATGTGCTATTTCCCCCTCACCTACCTCGCAGCATTGCAACTAGAACGCATCTGGAAGAAGAACGAAGCGTTCGGCATATCGCGTTACGCGTTGGGACCTCTGGGCATTTTGATGTGCTTGGTAGTGGTCGCGTTGCCGTTCGCCGGAATGAACATCGAGAAGATCAAGCCGCTATTCGCACAAGATCCTTTCGCGCTCGCGAACCTCGATGCCCAAGTGCATTGGACCGGAATCGAAGGCTTAGGGGCTGCCCTGCTGATCGCTTCGCTCGTGACCGGTCATTTCCTGCACGCGAGCGGACGCTTCCGCGCCTCCATCGTCAGTGTGTTCTGCGGCGGCGCGTTCTTCGTCATCGGCACCTTGTACTTCTGCATCAACAACATCGAAGCGTACTCGCAGCGCGCGGCTGTGGAGTTCTTTCAAGCGCATGCGAGCGAGAAGTGCTGGCTGATCACCAAGGGCTACAAGAGCTATGTGCCGCAGTTCTACGGACAGGTGACCGGGCGACGGCCTGCTGAAGAGGTGCTTCTCCAAGGCACGATCGACCGGCCCGTATTCTTAGCGTGCAAGATCACCGGGACCGTGGAGGTGGAAGCGCTCGGCAGCTTTTCCGAATTGTACCGCCGCAACGGGTTCGTCTTCTACGAGCGGCGACCCTAGCTGGTATTCAGTGGACGGCTACCTTGGCCTGACCTAACCAACCGTCTCATGGCCACACGTTATGCGCTGCGCTGTCTTCCTGTAATGCTTGTGTTCGGAGCCATTCCCTTCCGCGGTCTGGCACAAGGCGACACCTGTTCTACCGCATTGCAAGTGATCAGCGGGGTCTATGCTTCCACTGGCCCCACGAGCGGTTACGCGGGACCGTCCTGCGGCGGTGGCACCAACGGCAACTGGTACCTCTACACACCCAACTTCACCGGCGCGATCACCATTGGCAGCTGCCACCCGCTGAACATTGGACTCTCGTTCGACACCTATTTGAAAGTGTACACGGGGAATTGTTCCGCCCTCACCTGTATCGGCTTCAATGACGATGTTGGCGGGGCTGGTCAAGGTTGTCCGAACAATGCCTTTGCATCGTACATGCAAGTGAACGTGATCGCCGGGCAGAACTACTACATCGTGTGGACCAACACCTTTTCCAGCCTACCCTTTACCTGGGAACTGAACGAATGCGAAGGAACCGCCGCAGGTGCTACCTACTATGACAACAATGACAATGGCACGCGCGAAGTCGGCGAAGCACATGCTCCTGTGATGCTGTTGGTGCAACCGGGAGACCACCATGTGTACGCTGGCAATGATCCCTACTCCTTCTGCACGGACCTAGGGCCGCATGTGGTTACGGTACCCACTCCGCCACTTTATCACAACACCGTACCCACCTCGCGCAACTTCGATATCACCGGTCTTGGGGTTCAGGTGATCGGTGTCGACTTCGGCTTCCAAGGGATCCCCGGCATGTACGATGGATCTTTGAGCCTCTGGGGCTGGAACCCGTGGATCGGCAACAACACCACTGTTTCCATCACGGCCTCCAACATTGGAACTGAGACGATCACGCCCACGGTAGTGCTCACCGTTGATCCGCTGCTCTCGTACGTATCGGCCAGCGTCGCGCCTACCACGGTCAATGGTCAAGTGGTGAGTTGGAACCTCGCGTCCATGGTACCGGGCGCTTCTACCACGATCATCGTTACCGTGCACACCGGCAGCACTGTGCTCCCCGGCACAACGATCATCCACTACGTGCAACTGAACACCGCGGAAACCGATGTGAACACGGCCAACAACCAGGACGACCTGCACAGCTTTGCGACCAGCAGCTTCGACCCGAATGAGAAGCTGGTGGACACCAACAGCATCACGCCACAAGAAGTGATCGATCAGCGACCCATTGAGTACACTGTGCATTTCCAGAACGAAGGCACCGCACCGGCGGTGAACATCGTGGTAAAGGACAGCATCGACGCCGATTGGGACCTGAGCACTTTCGAAATGGTGGGCGCTTCGCATCCATACACGCTTACAGTGAATGACCAAGTGGCGATATGGACCTTCGCGAACGTCATGCTGCCCACCAGCGACAGCGATGAGCTCGGCAGCCAGGGTGGTTTCCACTACCGCGTTGCGCCCAAGCCGAGCGTGCCGCTTGGTGGCCAACTCACCAACCGCGCCGACATCTACTTCGACTACAACCCTGCGGTGCTAACGAACACCACGGTGACCACCGTTGAGTTGAACACCGGCATCGAAGCAGTTGGCTTGGGCAATGGTCTCGCAGTGGTGCCCTCACCAAGCAATGGCATGGTGAACATCCGTTGGAACGATGTGCAATTGAACAACGCACACTTCTCGGTGATGGATGCGCTCGGCCGCACGGTACACACCACGAACCTCAGCGGCGTTACAGGTCGCAGCATGGATCTCTCCTTCTTGCCCGAAGGCAGCTACGTAGCGCGCCTCACCGGTGCGAACGGCGAAGTGTGGACGAGGTTCGTCATCCAGCGCTGACCCCGTTGCAATTCATTTGGAAGAGCGTCGGCCATAACGGCTGGCGCTCTTCTTCTTTGGTGCAACTTCGTCGCATGGACCTGAGCGAGATACTCAACCACCTTGGCGAAGAGCGCGAGCGCGGATACGATGCCGTGGTGCCACCCATTGTGCAGAGCGGCAACTTCACCTACCCCACTGTGGCAGCGATGCGCGCCGTGGTTGGACAGGAGTTCGACAAACCGTTGTACTCGCGCGGGTTCAACCCCACGGTGGGGATCCTGCGGAAGAAGATCGCTGCGTTGGAACATGCCGAGGATGCGCTCGTGTTCAGCAGCGGCAGCGCGGCCATTGCGGCGGCGGTGATCAGCTTCACCAAGGCCGGTGATCATATCGTATGCGTCCACAAGCCATACAGCTGGACGAAGAAGTTGCTGCTCGAACTCCTGTCGCGCTTCGGCGTGGAGCACACCTTCGTGGATGGTACCGATGCGGAGCACTACCGCAAGGCCATCAAGCCCAACACCACCTTCTTCATCCTCGAGAGCCCCAACTCGCTCACCTTCGAGCTGCAGGACATTGCAGCTGTGACAGCGATCGCGAAGGAGCACGGCATCATCACCCTTTGTGACAACAGCTACAACAGTCCGCTGTTCCAGAACCCCATCGACCTAGGCGCGGACTTGGTCGCGCACAGCGCCACCAAGTACTTGAACGGGCATAGCGATGTGGTCGCTGGCGTGCTCGCGGGCAGCCATGCGCATATAAGGCAGGTGATGAGCAAGGAGTTCATGACGCTTGGGGCTTCACCCTCACCACACGATGCCTGGTTGCTCCTGCGCGGATTGCGCACCCTGCCGCTGCGCATGGACCGCAGCGCCGACAACGCAGAAAAGGTCGCGCGCTTCCTCGAGGCACATCCGAAGGTGAAGCGCGTGCATTGGCCGGGACTGGAAAGCCATGAGCAACATGCGCTCGCGAAGAAGCAGATGAAACGCGTGGCGGGCTTGATGAGCATTGACCTCGATGCGCCCGATGTCGCTGCGGTGGAACGCTTCTGCGATAACCTGAAGACCTTCTTGATCGCTGTGAGCTGGGGCGGCTACGAGAGCCTTCAATGGCCGGTGTGCGCATTGCAAGGACCGAGCGGCTACTACACGGATCTGCCCTTCAACATGGTGCGGCTATACGTGGGGCTGGAGGATCCACAGAGCCTGATCGCAGATCTGGATCAGGCGTTGGCAAAGATGTGAGCCCTATTTCTTCCGGAAGTGCAACCGGATGGGAATGCCCGTGAAGCGCCAGTGCTCGCGCAGGCGGTTCTCGAGGAAGCGCTCGTAGCTGGGCTTGATGTACTGCGGCATGTTGCAGTGGAAGACGAAGGTGGGCACGTGCAGCGGCAATTGCTGAATGAACTTGATGCTCACCTGCTTGCTCTTGTACATCGGCGGTGGCAAGCGTTCCACCTCGGGCAACATGATGTCGTTGAGCTTGCGCGTGGGGATGCGCCGCTTGCGGTCCTCGAAAACCTGCATGGCCAATTCCATCACCTTCAGGATGCGTTGCTTCTCCACCACGCTGGTGAAGACCACGGGCACATCGATGAAGGGCTCCATGCGTTGCTTCAGGTCGGCCTCGAAAGCCTTCATGGTGTTGGTCTCCTTCTCCAGGAGGTCCCACTTGTTCACCACCACCACCACGCCCTTGCCGTTCTTCTGGATGATGGAAAGGATGTTGAGGTCCTGCGCCTGGATGCTATCGCGCGCATCGACCATGAGAATGCACACGTCGCTTTCCTCAATGGCACGAATGGATCGCATGACGCTGTAGAACTCGATGTCCTCGTCCACCTTGCCCTTCTTGCGGATGCCCGCCGTGTCCAGCAGCATCACATCATGGCCGAAAACGTTCCACCGGGTGTTGATGGGATCGCGCGTGGTGCCCGCAACGGGCGTTACGATGCTCTGTTCCTTACCGAGCAAGGCGTTCACCAATGAGGACTTGCCCACGTTGGGCTTCCCCACAATGGCGAGCTTCGGGATCTCAGGCGCTTCTTCTTCGGTGGGCTTGAGGAAGGTCTTCACCAGTTGATCGAGCAGGTCGCCAGTGCCTGCGCCATGGACGGCCGAAATGCTGAACACTTCACCCAGACCGAGCTTGTAGAACTCGGCAGCGGTGTACTCCTTGGCGAAGGTGTCCACCTTGTTGGCGGCGAGCACCACGGGCTTCTTCGCTTTGCGCAACATGGCAGCGATCACCTCGTCCATACTGGTGATGCCCCCTTGGGTGTCAACAACGAAAAGCACCGAGTCGGCCTCATCGATGGCGAGGGCCACTTGCTTACGGATCTCCGGTTCAAAGACGTCATCACTTCCGCTCACATATCCGCCGGTGTCGATCACGCTGAAGACGATGCCGTTCCACTCGCTCTTGCCGTAGTGGCGGTCGCGCGTGGTGCCTGCGGTGGGGTCTGTGATCGCTTCGCGCCGTTCAACAAAACGATTGAAGAGCGTGCTCTTGCCCACATTGGGCCTTCCGACTATCGCGACGATGTTCCCCATTTCAGTAACCGTATTTCTTCAGCTTGCTCTCATCCTCGCGCCAGTCGGGATCCACCTTCACCTTCAGGTCCAGGAAGACCTTGTTGTCCACAAAGCGCTCGATGGCCATGCGCGCTTCGGTGCCCAACTTGCGCAAAGCTTTTCCGCCTTCGCCGATCACGATCCCTTTCTGGCTCTCTCGCATCACAATGATGTCAGCTTGGATCTTCACGATCTTCTCGCTTTCCTCAAAGCTGTTCACCACCACTTGCGTGCTGTAGGGGATCTCTTGCTTGTAGTAAGTGAGGATCTTCTCGCGGATCATCTCGCTCACGAAGAAGCGCGTATTGCGGTCGCTGAGTTCGTCCTTGGGGAAATAGGCCGGGTGCACCGGCAATTTGTCCACGAGATAAGTGCGAAGTTCCTCCACGTTCAATCCGTGAAGCGCCGAGATCGGAACCACTTTCGCTTCCGGAATGGCGGCCTGCCAGAGTTCCAAGGCTTCGAGGATCTCGTCGTCCTTGCCGGTATCTACCTTGTTCACCAGTAGCACTTTGGGGCCATCGAAGCGGCGCGCACGCACCAGGACGTTCTCAGAGCGCTCGGGCTTTTGTCCGAGTTCCACCAGCACGATCAACACATCGGCATCGATCAGCGCTTCATCCACCGCTTGCATCATGCGCTGGTGCATGGGGTATTGCGGGTCCAGAATGCCCGGCGTGTCGCTGAGCACCAACTGGTGGTCTTCGCCGTTGAGGATGCCCAGGATCCGGTGGCGAGTAGTCTGCGCCTTGGGGTTCACGATCACCAGCTTCTCCCCCAGCAGGGCGTTGAGCAAGGTGCTCTTGCCCACATTGGGTTCACCAATGATGTTGACGTATCCCGCTTTATGTGCCATGGCGTTGGTCGGCGAAGTTCGCCAACCATCAGGGTCGGCATCCTTCTTCAAAAGCGAAGGCCCGGCTTTCACCGGGCCTTCTCAGTAGCGGGGGTAGGACTCGAACCTACGGCCTTCGGGTTATGAGCCCGACGAGCTACCATCTGCTCCACCCCGCAATGGGGCGCAAATATAGACGCGCGAGCCTGCCCCCAACACGCTATTGCACTTTGAGCGCAATGGAGGGCAGTTGCACCACTGGGCCTTGGCCATTCGTGAGTTGCGCTTTGATCTCCTCGATGAACACCTGATCCCCCGGCTTGGCCCGGTCCAATACCTGCTCGACGGCTTGAGAGAACGCATTGCCTGTGCACGGATGCGTGATAGGGACCCCACCGTTCCGGATCAAAGTGACACTGAAGCTCTTTGCGATCCACGTATCGCCGAATTCGGTGTTCGTTTTCACGATGACCCCAGCCGCGCCCTTCAGCTTGTTCAATGGTATTCTCGAATCCGACGAGCCCTTCTCTCCGACAATTGCCGATGGCGGTGGCAGGTTCTTCACCCTGAACTTCACGGGCCCAATTCTGCGTGTGCTGCCATCGGGCATGGGAACCACGGCGTTCACCTCAGCGGTAGTGCCGCTCATGCCAGTGACTACCCATGCGTTTCCCTGCCGGGTGATGCGCCCAGTGGATATCGTCGCCTGCACGCGCTCGGCCGGAACTCCTGGTACCGAGAGTTCGATCGGATTCTCAACACCCCGGTAGAGCACGTTCATCTTGGTGGGCGAAGCCACGAGCAGCGGCGCCATCACTTGGAAGCTTGTGGTATAAGGGATCTCTTCCGCGCCCTTGGGTCCATCGAACCTAATGGTGCCTTCCACCACCTGTTCGCCGATGCTGTTACCTCGCAACCGCAGTTTCGCTTTCCCATCCGGGCCAATGGGCAGCACCGTTCCATCCTTCATCACCACCTGCGGCGGGTTCAGCGGATCATACGCGGCGAGGAAGACATCAGCGCGAAAGGAATCACCGGCCATGATGAGGCTGCTCTGTGGTACCACAGCCGTGGTAAGCGTGCCGAACTTGTAGTCGCTCGATTCCACGGATCGGTAGAGCCACTTCACCATGTCGTTCTCCGCAGCGCGTATGTCCGCTTGCAATTTGCTCAACGCGGCAACCCCAGCAGCGAGCGGTACTTCGTAGAAGTTGTAGCTCTCCCAATTGTTCATGGTCCCGGACGCATCCCGACGATCGCTGAAGTCGAAGAGGCCGTCCAAGGCTGCGGCCAGCTTGGGCTCTGCCACGGCCAGTTGCTTCAGACTATCGCGGAAGGCGCTGATCCGCACTCGCAGGTCATAGGCCGTGCCGGGACCCTGGCGCGGTGTACCGGGTTCACTGCCCACCAGCGTTCCGGTGAGCACATCGCGGTCATCCTTCATTTCCAAGGCGAGCAGCGCACGCAACGTGTCACGACCGTCGGCGTCCTTGCCGCGCAGCGTCGAGATCTCCACTCCATCGGCCTTGGAGACGACCAGCGCCTTCATCGTGGCGATGTCGTGCACGAGGGAATCGGCCATGGCCTTTACTCTCAAGGCTTCATGATGCTTCTTCTTGAACTTTTCGGGGAAGCGTTGCGCCATGTCGGCGAACACGGTGTACTCCAGTTGCGAGCGTTGCTCGTGGGCGCGCTCGCTCCGTACGAGTTCCGCGTCCATCACCGCGAACGCGTCGAGCACTTCCTTGCTCACGTTCAACGCGAGGATCGCGGTGAGCACGAGGTACATCATGTTGATCATCTTCTGACGCGGGGGCATCTTCATGCTTGACATGGCCATGTGTGTTTCGATGATGCAACATGCACCGCCGAACAACCAATGCCAACACGAACGATCCGTAACGCGATCAGGCCATCTTCTCTTCTCCCAGCTCTTGCAGGCGCTTGGAAACGTTCTCCCACTCCTCCATGGTGGACGCGATGCGCTGTGCGACGACACCCATTCGCTCATAGCCCTTCTGTACTTCGGCCGCCGGTGTTCCGCCCTTCATCACAACTGCTTGCAACTGCTTCTCTTCTGTTTCGAGATCCGCAAGCTGCTGTTCCAAGCTCTTCACCTGGCTTTGCAAACGGCGGCGCTCCTTGTCGCGCTCGCGGCGTTCGCCCTGATCGCTCTTCTCCGCCTTGTCCACCTTCTCGCTCTTGGCCCGCGCCGATGACTTGCCGATATCAGCGCCTTGCAACGCTTTGCGCTTTTCGATCAGTTCCAGGATGTCCATGTGCTGATCGCGGATGCGGAACTCATCGAGCTCCAACAAGCGATTGGTGAGGCCATGCAGGAAATCACGGTCGTGGCTCACCAGCAGGAATGTACCCTCATAGTTCTTCAGTGCCGACTTGAGCACATCCTTGCTCTGGATATCCAAGTGGTGAGTGGGCTCATCCAGAATGAGGAAGTTCAGCGGCTTCAGTAGCATACAGCATAAGGCAAGACGCGCACGTTCACCACCGCTCAGCACCTTCACCTTCTTGTCCACATCATCCCCACTGAACATGAAGGCGCCGAGCATGGCACGCACGCGCGGTCGGTTGTCCTCGCTGGCAGCATCCTCCGCTGTTTCGATCACGGTACGCTGTGGCGTCATGCGCTCGGGCATATCCTGCGCATAGTAGCCCACGATCACGTTGTGCCCCATACGGATCTCGCCTTCGTACGGCTCCTCACCCATGATCATGCGCACCAGCGTGGACTTCCCCGTTCCGTTGGCACCTACCAATGCGAGGTGTTCGCCCTTCGCGATCGTCAGCTCCGCCCCTTCGAAGATCCGCTTCGTGCCATAGGTCTTGCTCACGTTCTTCACCTCGGCCACCAGCTTGCCACTTTGGGGGGCAGGTGGAAATTTCACGAGCATCTTGCGCAGGTCCTCATCATCCACCTCTATGCGTTCGAGCTTTTCGAGCTTGGTGATCAAGCTCTGCGCAAAGGCGGCCTTGCTGGCCTTCGCTCTGAACTTATTGATCAACGTTTCGGTCTGTTCGATGTACCGCTGTTGCTCCTTCGCTGCGGATGCTTGTTGTTCACGTTCCACCTTCCGCAGTTCCACATACTGGGTCCATGGCACCTTACGGTCTATGAGCTTGCCTGCGAACACTTCCAACGTGCGCTTGGTGAGGCGATCGAGAAAGGTCTTGTCGTGGCTGATGAGCACCAGCGACGCGGGGTAGGTGCGCAAAAGGTCCTCCAACCATTGGATCGCGGGCAGATCAAGGTGGTTGGTGGGCTCATCCAGCAGGAGCAGATCCGGTTGCATGAGAAGGATGCGCGCTAGTTCGGCGCGCATACGCCAACCGCCGCTCAGCTCCTTCATCAGTCGGTGCATGTCGTTGCCCACGAATCCGATGCCCTTGAGCATGCGCTCGATCTGCATATCGTGATCGGCGGCGCCAATGGAGTTCAACCGCTCGTGCGCATGGGCCAGCAAAGTGGCCAGTTCCATGGCCTCATCATCGTTAGTGCACTTCTCCAGATCGGCGGTGATGTGATCGATGCTCGCGTTCAGCTTTTGCGCCTCCTCGAACGCCTTCTCCGCCACTTGCCAAGGCGTGAGGTCCAGGTTGTGGGCCATCTCCTGTGGTAGGTAGCCCATGGTGAGTTCACGTGGCTTCCCAATGTTGCCTGCATCGTATTGCTGCATCCCGGACAGCACCTTCATAAGTGTGCTTTTACCGGCACCATTGCGGCCTACGAGGCCAATGCGGTCATCGCTCCCGATGAAGAACGAGATGTCGTCGAACAATGGCCGTTGGCCGAAGTGGAGGGTGAGGCCTTGGACAGTGATCATGGCGTGCCTTGGGAAAAGGCGCGCGAAAGTAGCGAAGTGCCGGGGTCAGTAGTTCCAGAGGTCGTGCTCTGCGCGGAAGAGGCCCTCCTTCACGCGATCCGCTTCGAGCAGTGCATCCAGCCCTTGGGCGTAGTCGCCAATGCGCCGGTCGTACACGTTGCTCTCCTTGATCACATAGCTGCTGAACACCCGGTGCTGGAACACATGGTCCAGCGAGCGCCGTTCGCCATCGTTCTGCCGGTTGAAGGCTTCGGCATTGGCAAGCACGTACCGCAGTTCCGGGAAATAGAGCCAGAACATGGGTGCATGACCCCGGAGTTCGCCGTTCTCCCCACGCACTTCGCGCAAGGGTGCAAGACCGATGATGCGCACCTCCATTACACCGCGTTGCTTGTCGAAGAACCAGTCCTCCTTCAACTGGTACCGAGTGATGTTGGCGGCGGTGATGGGCGCAGGAACCTCAACCGGGATCTTCGTATCTGGATCTTCAAGGTCGTCCGTCCAGATCGTGGTGGTTGGGTTGAGCATGGAGTCTAGCTCGTCGTACATGAGCGGATGTTGGAAGTCGTCATCGAGCAGCAAAGGACCTGCACCGTAGGCGGTAAGCGAGCCTTCCTTCAGCAAGCCGTCGCGGATCACATCCCAGAGACTTCGGCGACCGTTGGTCGGCTCCACGGGGAAGTACAGCGGGTGGTTCATCTTCTCCCGTAGGTCCAAGGTGCGCCATACCCGCTTGGAGAAGAGCACATCGGCTTCGCGTATGGGCGTATACGGCACAGCACGACGCGTTGGAGTGTGTTCCTTGATATAGGCGGCATCGAGCACGTTCTGTGCCCTGAATTCAGGTGCGATCACAATCGCACAAAGCAGGGATCCGGTCCGCAGGTCCATGGCCATTTATTTGTTGATGGCCGGCACGGGAAAAGGTGACCCTTGGGGTCAGTAGTTCCAAAGGTCGAAGCCCATGTTCAGCAGTTGCTGGCGCACCTCTTCGCTCTCCAACAGCGCATCCAGCCCTGTGGTATGGCCGGCGATCGCGCGGTCCTGCATGTTGCTCACCTTCACGATCGTTCCGTTGAACCTGCGTTGGGCGAAGAGTTCCTCGTAAGAGACGCGCTCGCCGTCTTTTCCGGTGACCGCTGTCCACCACGCGAGGAGATGACGACACTCCGGGTAATAGAGCCAGTAAAGCGGACGATGACCGAGCAGTTCGCCCTCCTCACCGCGCACTTCGATCAACGGCGCGATACCTATGATGCGCACCTCCATCACTGAACGCGCACGATCGAAGATCCAATCCTCCTTGATCATCAAACGCGTAACGGCAGTTGCTGGGAGCGTATCCACCAAGGCGAGCATGGACTTGATCTCTTCACGTAGGAAGGGCTTCCGGAATGCATCGTCCTCGCCCTTTGCATCGGGCTGGTAGGCGACCAGTCCACCTTCATCCTTCAACCCATGTTGCATTACGGCGAAAAGGTTCCGGCAACCGGGCAGCCTTCCTTGGGGTGTGAGCAAGGCTGCGTTCTGCGGATCGTGGAGGTCCAAGGTTCTCCACACACGGCGCTCCCACATCACATCTGCTTCCCGAAGCGGCGGGTACGGCACTACCTCGCCGCTCGCTCGGCAGTCCTGTGGTTCCAGGACCTGACCGTTTAGGGCTGACGAACAAAGGAGCAAGCCCATGGCGAAGGCGGGTCTATGAAGGGCTGGGGCCGACATGCTCCAACAACGTAAGCGACCCTCCGGAACGTACTATCCAAAAAGAAGAAGCCCCGACCATGGTCGAGGCTTCTCAGATCCGTTGTTTTCGGTCAGAAGTTCCAGAGGTCGTGCTCGAACTCGAACAACGACTGCTTGATCTCCTCCCCTTCGAGCAAAGCATCGAGACCGGTCTTGTAATCGCTGATACCACGGTCGTATACGTTGCTCCACTTGGTGATGTAGCTGCTGAACTGGCGCTTCCAGAAGATATCCTCGTAGCTACGGCGCTCGGCGTCGTTCTCCCGGTTGAAGGCATCCCAGTTCGCGAACACGTAGCGGCACTCGGGATAGTACAACCAGAACATCGGCGCGTAACCACGTATCTCACCATCCTCACCACGCATTTCCTTCATGGGTGCGATACCGATGATGCGGATGTCGAGTGTGCTGCGCTGCTTGTCGAAGATCCAGTCCTCCTTGAGCTTGTACATCTTTATGTCGCGGCTCTCCAACGTGATGTTCTGGATCACCATCTCCATGTCACCAGAAGTAAGCGACTCGGTATACGAGGTGTCCACGCGGGTGAACATCTCCTCGATCTGCGAACGCAACAACGGCTTGCGGAACTCATCGTCGGTGAGCAACGGACCCGCGTCATAAGCAGTGATGGAGCCATCCACGAGCAAGCCTTGGCGGATCACATCAAAGAGGCTCTTGCGGTCGTTGATCGCTTCAGTAGGATAGTACAGCGGATGGTTCAGCTTCTCGCGCAGGTCGATCGTGCGCCATACCCGACGCGCCCACATCACGTCCGCCTCGCGGATGTGCGTGTAAGGCACAACGCGCTTGGTCTTCGTGTGTTCCTTGATGAAGGCACCATCCAATACCGTTTGGGCCATCGCCATGGGCGCAGCACCGAAGGCGACGACCACCAAGATCATCGTCAGCAACAGGTTCTTCGGGTTCCTCATCGTGGTAAGCGAGTTGGTTAGAGCACCTTGAAGGCGAGAGCACCCAGGTTACGCACGGTCCCATCGGGGCCGCGGGCTTTGATGCCTTCGATGAACACTTTTTGACCGGGCTTGGCCTTGGCGAGCATTTCGCGCATGTCACCGCTCACGGCCGGCCCCTTGGTCATCTTCTCGATCGGGGTTCCGCTCACGATCATCGTCAGCTTGAATTCCACGATCTCGAACTTGAGGTCGAAGTCGAAGTCGATCATCTTGGCGATCACACCGGCAGCTGCGGTGAGTTCGGTCTTCTTGATCGTTTCGTCGCTGATGCTTTTGCCGCCGAAGAAAGGCTGCGGATTGGGCACGTTCTTCACGCGGA
The DNA here is from genome assembly GCA_046595075.1 of Flavobacteriales bacterium. Lineage (GTDB taxonomy): Bacteria > Bacteroidota > Bacteroidia > Flavobacteriales_F > PHOS-HE28 > PHOS-HE28. The sequence goes on along the minus strand of JBKJPT010000048.1, from coordinate 8,408 downwards.
ATTCCCTACCAGGCATCGACTTCTTAGTACCATCAGGATTGGTCACCGTTGCGCTGATCATCGCCTTTGCTTCTTTTCCAGGGCGCATGATGTAGCCATCGGCGGACCTGCTGAGGGCGCCGTTGGTCGTAGAAGCAACGATGTTCTTATCGATATAACCGGAGACGCTCACGCTAACCGGGTTGTCCACCCCGCGATAAAACACGTTCATTTTGGTCGGGCTGACCACGAGCGTAGCTTCAGAGACGTCGTAATCAGCAACGAAAGGCTGTACTTCCCAGTCCCCACCAACAGGTTTGAACTTGATGATCCCCGTCACTGATTTAGGTCCAGCTCCCCCTGCAGGTACGTCCAATTGCGCTCTTGCTCCTGTCATGGGCAACTTGGTCCCATCACCCCCCACGATCTTGGCCGGCTTGGATGTAGTGTCCACTCGCTCACCGGGACCACAGATGTAGACTTCCGGAATGTTCGTGTCGTCGTATGCACCAAGGAAGATCTCCGCTTTGTAATTACTTCCCACGGTGACCGCACTGCTCAGTGGACGTATGATGGCGGTAAGCTTGTTGAACTTGAAGCTCTTGCCCTCCACGGCGTCCATCATGCGCTTCACAACCTCGCCTTCGGCATTGCGCACATCGGTTTGGATCTTGCTCAGGATGGTGATCCCTGCGGCCATGGGAACATGGTAGAAGTTGATGCTCTGCCAATTGTTCATCGTACCGGATGCATCCTCGCGGTCCGCGAAGTTGAAAATCCGGTCCATCGCTGCTGCTAGATCCGCATCGTCCTTACGCGAGTTCTTCACCAACTCCCTGAACGCTTCCAATTTGGTCTTCAGTTCCGTCGCGGTGAACGGTCCATCCGTAGGCGCATCCGCATCGTCCCCAATGAGCATGTGCGTCAACTCATCATGGCTGTCCTTCTTGTCCACCTTCATCAGGTCCATCAGGCGACCATCGCCCAACACCACGCTGTCGCGCGGAAGCCCTTCGGCCGTCATGATCGCGCGCACTTTGATGGTGTCCACGTAAGCGATCAGTTCAGCACCTGCGATCTGGATCTTCTGTGCCTCGGCCCAAGCCGCGCCGTATTTGGCCGGCTTCTCGTCAGCATAGCCCTTCAAGGTCGCGTATTGACCTTCCACCTTGTCCTTCAGGGAAAGCTTGGTGTTCTCCAGACCGTTGTTCACGGTCACGAAGCTGTCCAGGATCTCCTTCGATACGTTCAACGCCAACAGAGCGGTCAACACGAGATACATCATGTTGATCATCTTCTGTCTGGGCGACAATTTGCCACTTGCCATCTCTGATAGACCGGTTTTGGTTTAGGGCCTTGGGTTGCTGGGGTGGTGCCGATCAGCGGATGGTCATTGCGGCGAGCATGTTGCCGTACACGGTGTTGAGCTTCGCGAGGTTGTCGCTGAGCACGGCGATGTTCTCCTTGTAGCGCTTGGTGTCGTCCACCGAGTTCTTCAAGTTGGTCATCATTTCGCCCATGCCTTCGAACATCTTGTTGGCTGCCTCGAGCTTCTCGCGACTGGTGCGGAGCTGCAACTCGTACATCTCGTTGAGGGCGGTGAGGTTGGTGCTCATCTGCTTGAGACCCTCGCCCGCGCTCCTACCTGCTTCCACGTTCTGGGTCAAGCCCACCAAGCTTTCGCTGGCTTTGGAGTAGCTCTCGCTCAGTGTGTTCACCTTGCCTGCAGCGTCCTTCAAACTGGTCGCGTACTCATTGGTAGCCGAAGCAGCACCTGTGATCTGGCCCATCTGCTTCGCCTGATCGCTAAGGGATCGCATGCCATCACCGAGCGAGGCGATGAGTTCTGGTTCGATCTTGGCGCCTTCGAGCATGTCGTCCAACTGCTCGGTGATCGAGCGCTGGTCTTCCTTCTTGAAGTCATCACCCTCGGCCTTCTCGCCTGTGGCCAATTCGGGATACACCAAGCTCCAATCTGGATCCTCGTGCGGCGGCTCGAACGCTGAGAAGAAGAAGATGATGGCCTCGGTGCTCAGGCCTAGTATCAGGAAAAAGCTGGCCAGTGGCCAGTGCTGGATCTTGAAGAGCGCACCTATGATCACGACCGCTGCACCAATGCCGTACAGTTTCGCCATGAAGTTCTTCCACTTCTTGCTGCCGGGTTTCATCGTTCTTCCTTGCGTTTTAGGGTTGGACTGGAGTAGAGGGAATGGTCTATGAATGCGACCGTGCTGGTTCGGTAACGGTCGGGGATTCCTTGGTCTAAAGGTCTTCGGCGTTCACTGCCTTGCCACGGCCCAGGTAGGTCATCACCGAGCGGAAGCCGATGTAGGCCTTAGTGGTGTCTTGGTACTCATAGCTGCGCGTTCCGGTCTGCATATAGTACCCGATGTCCTTCCACGAACCGCCACGTATCACCTTACGCTTGAGCGAAGGAGCATCGGTTGCGAGGGCATCGTAGCTGTACTCGGGGTTCAGGTCGTGATCGAAATCGTACACGCTCTCGTCGAAGGCGGTGCTGGTCCATTCGGCCACGTTGCCGCTCATTTGGTAAAGGCCATAGTCGTTGGGGGTATAGCTGTCCACCGGTACAGTATGGAACCCACCGTCATCGACATAATTGCCGTGCAACGGTTTGAAGTTGCCGAGGAAGCAGCCTTGGCGGTTGCGAACATATGGTCCACCCCATGGGAAGGGCGCTTGGTCCAACCCGCCGCGAGCGGCGTATTCCCACTCAGCCTCTGTAGGCAAGCGGAACCTGTTCACGAACGACTCTCCAATGGCTTGCAGCCAGCTATTCATCAGTTGCGTGCGCCACACGTTGAAGGCGGTGGCCTGCACCCAAGTGACACCCACGAGCGGGTAATCGTCATAAGCAGGGTGCCAGAAGTAGTTCTCTGTCATCGGCTCGTTGAAGGAGTACGTGAAGTCGTGCACCCACACGAGCGTGTCGGGATACACATTGATCACTTCCTTGATGATGAACTTGGAACGGTCGCTGTGCCCGCGGATGCCGTTGTTCTGGCCCTTGGCGTTGGTGTAGCTCAGATCGAGATCGCGGGCCCAGTTGCTCACGGTACCCTTACGGGCGGCCTCCTTGAGGTCGATCCAATAATACTCGAACATCAGCTTGCGCGTGTCGATCTCCTTGCGACGATAGAACTGTTCGCTTTCGCTCAGGAACATATCCGCCAACGCCTCGCGCTCCTCATCGCCGTACCAGTTGATCCGCTCCCGCCAGTTGATCACCGGCGGATCGATCTCCTCGCCGAATTCGTCCTCAGCAATGATGTGTTCGCCAATATCCTCATCGCCCAAGATGCGCTTGGCGGTGGAATCACGCACGTAGTAAACGAACTGTCGGTACTCGTTGTTGGTGATCTCCGTTTGATCGATATAGAAGGCCTGCACTGAAACAGTCTTGCTTTTGGTCACCGTGGCATAGGGGACATCTTGGTCGCTCGGACCCATGATGTAGCTGCCCATTGGGATGTAGTTCATCCCGTATGGATCAACTTGGTACCAGCCGGGTCTTCCTTGGGCACCCACAAGTTGCCCCTGACCGCCACCGCCACAGCTCGCCAGCAAGCCGATGGCGCCGAGATACAGAATAGGACGTTCCATGTTCTTCCTTTTTTGCCGGTCCGTACTTCCTTGCAGGGATCCTTATCTATCGTGCTCGGGTAAGCGAACACCTTCGACGAGGCACTTTACGGCAGGTTAGGTTGGTTGGTTTCGGTCAGTTACATGAGGCGGACGCCGCGGTGCCTTTCAACATCGGGCGGTTTCACGATGGTCATGCAGTAATTGAGCATGATCTCGTGGCTTCCAGAGCTGTAGTTCTTCAGTTGGGAGGTGGTAATATCGTAGCTGTAGCCGATCTTTAGCATCGACTTAGGCGTTGGTTTGAACTGATAGCCGAGAAGCGGAGCGATAGCATCCTCGGTACGATAGGAAACGCCGAGCCACACCATGTTATTATAGAGAAAGGTGCCGGTGATATCGAATTGTGTGGAGGTGCCGTCGCTCTTCATGAGCACGCTGGGCTGGATCACGTACTTGGGGTCGTTCTTGATCTTCCAGTCATAACCAGCTTGCACGAACCAGTGGCGGCGTTGCTGAATGCTCACATTGCGGAGTTCCACCTCGGTGAGGTGTGTGCTGGAAATACCAGCCCAGAGCGTCGGGCTCACGTAATAGAGGCCGCCCGCGAGATCCCACCCCATATCCGTATTGCCTGCGGCGGGAATGGCAGCATCGCCGGGCACGCCGTCCGTGGCCTGCCAGTCGTTGCCCAATGTGTGGCTCATCATACCGGCCATGAGGCCAATGCCCAGTTTGCCTGGACCGACCTTGCGGTGGAAAGAATAGCTGAAACGCGCGTAGGTGCTCTTCTGCTGACCAAGTTGATCCAAGTAAACCGAAAGACCGATCCCACTGCTGATGCGGGTGATCGGCGCTTGCACATTGAGAAGTGCGGTTTTGGGCGCTCCATCGAAGCCGGTCCACTGCTGGCGTAAAAGCAATGTGCCGCACAACTGGCCCGATGTACCCGCAACGGCCGGGTTGATCGACAAGCGATCGAACATGTATTGGGTGAACTGCGGGTCCTGTTGAGCGTACGAAGCGCTCGCCACGGCCGCGCATATCGCTGCGGTGATTATCCCCCTCATGCTGTTGTTCCGTTCGGTATGGAGCCTAGTGTTCTTGAGGGTAAGTGCACAACCCTCCCCAAGAACCGGCGCCAATATAGCAATTCCCCTCACCGACCTAATCCGGCAGCATTCTTGGCGTAACAGGGATCCCAAGCGTTTCGCAACAGACGCAGGCCGCGCTAGGCCAGCTTTTGGAAGGTCCGCCACCAGCGATCCGGCACCTCTTCCCTGCAAGCGGATTGGTAGTCGCTGTAGGAGCACGGAACCAAGTGGTGCCGCTCGAACCGCGCCTCTTGTTCAGCGCGGTAGGGAATGTCCATCCACCAACGATCACTGACGTTGCTCTTGTAGAACACGAGTTCCTGTTCGTGCCCACGTATCGGGATCCGGAAACGCGTGAAGCGTTTGCGATCGAGCCATGGAAGATCATTGGTGCGACTTCGGAAACCGTCGAGAAAGCACCAAACCATTTGGGCAACAAGCTGGGCCGTGGTTCCATCGACGTCACGCGCTGGGTCCATCTCATAGATGCCAACAGAGGTGATCTTCTCGCTCACTCCGGCGTAGCGCATCAGTTGGCACACCTCCTCCGCATGGAATCCGTTCGGGCCGGGCCGGGTGGTGCCTGGTGCATCACTGCGGCGCACAGCAGACATGTCCACGCTCAATGTGTCCCCATTGCGCAGCACGGGTTCGGCATCGGCCATGGTTGATCGCAGCTCGCCTAGGCGATGGGCATCGAAGAGCAGCCTTTCCATCAATTCCACTCCGGGCTGATCCACCAAATAGGTCTGGAAACCCAAGTTGCTATAGTTGAACAAATAGTTCGGTTGGCGTAGCACAATATGGCTGAGGTAGCTGGTGTCCGCTAGACTTTGCCCGGGTTCTCCAAGATCGAAGCGGCTGTCCACACAGACCAGGTTGGCCGTACGTTCCAACATCTCGTAGGCCAGGTATTGTGAGAAGGTGTGCCCCTGCCCGCCGCCGATCAGGATGGGTACCACGTTCATGCGCATCAATTCGGCCAAGGTCTCGGCCACTGCATGTTGGGTGTCCCCAGCGCTGGCGCCCGGATGTATGTCACCGAGGTCGATCACTCGAAGATCGCTAGCTGGCAAGTGCAGTTGATAGAGCTCATTGCGCACTGCATCCGGCGCTTCCACGCACGTGCGTGGTCGCGCATGGCCCGGATCATCGATCACGCCGAAGAGCGCGACCTGCGCACCTTCCAATGAAGGAAATCCCTTGCCCTTTGTATGGAAGAGCGTGTTGTCGCCGAGGGTGTTCGCCTTCCATTCAGGTCGGCTGGAACCGAAACGCTGCGAAGGCTTGAAGTAGATGCTAATGTCCATAACGGTCAGCGAAGGTCAGTTCGCACGCATGGCTTCGCGGCAAGGTGATGGGCCAAGTGCCCACAGCCCGATGTTGGAAGCGATCAACGGACTCAAGACTTCTTCTTCCCCGCTGATGCGGGACGAGCCCGCTTCGCCGCCTTCTTGCGCGCGCCCTTCCGCGTCCCACCTTTCTTATCCGGTGCGGCAGCTAACAATGCCGTGGCTTCCTCGAGCGTGAGTTCTTCGGGCTTCTTGTCCTTAGGCACGTTCGCGTACTTCTTGCCTTCGGCGACATACGGGCCGTAGCGGCCATTGAGCACTTGTATCGGCGAACCTGTGAATTCCTTGATGATGTTCTGCCGTACCCCGGCAAGTTTGGCCTGGACCAGTTCGGTACCACGTTCCAAGGTGAGCGTATTGGGATCCTCGGTTTTGGGGATGTTGGCGTAAACGCTCTTGTACTTCACGTACGGACCGAAACGGCCTCGACCCACCACGATCATTTCACCATCGAGTTCGCCAAGGTCGCGAGTGGCGTTGGCTAGTTTCCTCAGGTCGATCAGCTCCACGGCGCGGACAAGGCTGATCTCCAACGGATCATCCTCAGCCGTGATGCTGGCGTAGGTGCTACCCAACCGCACGTATGGGCCGAACCGACCAATGCCAACTGTACAGATCTCACCGTCGCGTTCGCCGAGCGTGCGCGGAAGTTTGAACAGGTCCATCGCCTCTTGCAACGTGATGGTCGCAATGCTCTGGTCCTTCCGCAAACTGGCGAACTTGGGTTTGTCCTCATCCTCCACCGACCCGATCTGGATCATGGGGCCGAAGCGGCCGATGCTCGCATTGATGGGCTTACCACTCACTGAGACGATGCCAAGCAGTCGGGCACCGGTTGCCCCCTCCGCGGTATCCTTCACAGTACCGATCGTGGCGTGGAAAGGCTTGTAGAAGCGCGCGATCATCTCCCGCCAGTTCTCCTTCCCTTCGGCGATCACATCGAACTCCTCCTCCACTTTCGCCGTGAAGTTCAGATCGACGATGCTGGGGAAGTGTTCCACCAGGAAGTCGTTCACCACCATGCCGATGTCTGTCGGGAACAGCTTCTGCTTTTCGGCGCCTGCGTTCTCCGAAGCCGTGATCGCCGTGATCGCATCACTGGCGAGCGCGAGGATCCTGTACGCCCGGGGAGTGCCGTCGCGGTTCTCCTTCACCACATAGCCACGCTTTTGCACGGTAGTGATAGTGGGGGCGTAGGTCGATGGTCGCCCGATGCCGAGTTCTTCGAGCTTCTTCACCAAGCTGGCTTCGGTATAGCGCGGCGATGGTCGCTCGAAGCGTTGTGTGGCCAACATCTCCTGCAAGGCGAGCGTTTCGCCCTGTTTCAATTCCGGCAACAGCCCTTCCTGTTCTTCATCACCTTCATCATCACGGCCTTCGAGATAGACCTTGAGAAAACCGTCGAAGAGGATCACTTCGCCCTGCGCCACCAAGTGTTCGATCGGACGACCGCTGATGGCGATGTTCACTGTGGTCTTCTCCAATTCGGCTTCGGCCATCTGGCTGGCCAGCGTCCGCTTCCAGATGAGGTCGTACAGCCGCTCGGCATCCTTGTCGGCACCGGCGTTTCGCACACCCATGTCCACTGGGCGTATGGCTTCGTGCGCTTCTTGCGCGCCTTTGCTCTTGCTCGTGAAGCGGCGTGGCTTGCTGTAACGCTCGCCATATTGCGCACTGATCTGCACCACGGCGGCAGCGATGGCCTGCTCACCGATGTTCACTGAATCGGTACGCATGTAGGTGATGTGCCCTTGCTCGTAAAGACCCTGAGCGATGCGCATAGTGCGCTCCACACCGTAGCCGATCTTCCGCGAGGCCTCTTGCTGCAAGGTGCTGGTGGTGAATGGCGCAGCGGGCGATCGCTTGGCGGGTTTCTTCTCAACCGCGTTCACCATATAGGTAGAAGCAATGCATCCATCGAGGAAGGCACGCGCTTCGGCTTCCGTGGCGAAACGGCCGGGAAGCTCCGCCTTTACAGATGTGCCCCCATTGGTGGTGAGCACTGCGGTCACGCGGAACGCGCTCTTGCTATCGAAGCCGAGGATCTCGCGCTCGCGCTCAACGATCAAACGCACGGCAACGCTTTGCACACGACCTGCACTAAGGCTCGGCTTCACCTTGCGCCAGAGAATGGGGCTCAGTTCATAACCCACCAACCGGTCCAGCACACGGCGCGCCTGTTGTGCATCAACAAGGTGTATGTCTATGGAGCGCGGGTTCTCCATCGCCTTGGTTACGGCCTGCTTGGTGATCTCGTTGAAGGTGATGCGCTTCACCTTGTCGTCGGCAAGGCCCAGCGCTTCCTTCAGGTGCCAGCTAATGGCCTCCCCTTCGCGGTCTTCGTCAGTGGCGAGCCATACGGTCCCGGCCTTGTCCGCTT
>JBKJPT010000047.1:0-5608 GCA_046595075.1 Flavobacteriales bacterium | reverse complement strand
CCAGATCGGCGCTGCCGTACCGTTCCCTGGCATGAGTTCCATTGGCGCCAACGTGGATGGCGAACTCTTCCTCACCAACGTGAGCAACGGCCGCGTGTACAAGATCAAGGACAAGTGCCCGATGGATGCGCCGGTTATCCTGCCCGATGGCAACGACCTCACGAGCTCCGCGCTGGGTACTTCGTATGTCTGGTTATTCGAAGGTGATACGCTGGTCGGCGAGAACGGACCATCGGTCTCAGCGTTCGTCACCGGGAACTACGTCGTGCAGGTCACATTCGCCAACGGATGCGTGAAGACCTCCGCTCCCTACTTCCACCTGAGCACCTCGATCGCCAGTGATGCCACAATAGGCTTACGGGTATATCCGCAACCGGCTGGTGATGTGGTGCACGTATCGCTGCCGGTCGGAACCGTTGAATTCAACATGCGGGATGCCACAGGCCGCGTAGTGTTCGATGAGCGCGTAAGGACCGCTGCCTTTGCTGCCGTGGATGTCTCCGGGTTGCGCAATGGTGCGTACGTATTGGACCTGCGCGCGACCGATGGTGCGGTGATCGGCAGGCGCACGATCATCGTATCGCGGTGATCACGCGCGCTTCTTCGCGTTCGCGCGCGGATGGAAGCGCATGATGTTACTGCGCAGGTACTCGCGATCCAAGTGTGTGTAGATCTCGGTGGTAGTGATGCTGGCGTGGCCGAGCATCTCCTGTACCGCGCGCAGATCGGCACCGCCTTCCACCAGATGCGTGGCGAACGAATGCCGGAAGGTGTGCGGGCTGATCGTCTTGCGCACTTGCGCATTCAACGCAAGGCGCTTCACCAGCAGCAGCACCGATACGCGTGAGAGTCCACCGCCGCGCGCGTTGAGGAAGACGATATCCTCGGCTTTCTTATGTACGGCGATGTGGCTGCGTTCATGCGCTGTGTAGAGGTCGATCCAATGCACCGCTTCCTGGCCGATTGGCACCAGCCGTTCCTTGTCGCCCTTGCCCACAACGCGGATGAAGCCATCGGCGCCATGCACTTGCGAACGTTTCAGTCCGCACAGTTCGCTCACACGCAAACCGCAACCGTATAGCGTCTCGATGATCGCCCGATCGCGGTGCGCCATACGCTTGCTCATGTCAATGGCGTCCACGATGGCATCCACTTCGGTCACGCTGAGAAAGACCGGCAACTTGCGGCCGATGCGCGGGCTCTGCAATAGTTCAGTGGGATCTTCGGTGATCGCCTTGTCCAGCAGTAAACTGCGGAAGAACATGCGTACGGCGCTCAGCAGCCGCGCCTGGCTCGATGCAGCCAGTCCTTGCTTCACCGTTCGTGTGGTAAAGGCCTGTAGGTCGTTCAGTTTGATATCGATAGGGGAGAGCAGCGGCTCTTGGTCCGAAGCGTAGGCGCGCAATTTGGACACATCGTGCAGGTAGGCTTCCACCGTGCGATCGCTCAGTGATCGCTCCAGCTTCAGGTACATGCGGAAGCCGCGCAGGGCGAGGTCCCAATCCATGGAGCGAAGTTGCTGGTGTGAAGAACGCAGGGAAGGGGTGGAAGCGCGTGCACTATGAACGACGGCGTGTGCACGATCTTCGCCCTTCGTTCACCACTGGCATGCGCATCCTCATCCTCAACGGCCCCAACCTCGATCTGCTCGGTACGCGCGAGCCACACATCTACGGGAGCCGATCCTTCGAGGACTACCTCGTTGAGCTGCGAGCTGCTTTTCCGCAGGTGATGTTCACCTACCAGCAGAGCAACGTGGAAGGCGAACTGGTGGACATCCTGCGCAAGAGCCCCGGCCAGCACGATGCCGTGGTGATCAACGCCGCTGGCTATTCGCACAGCAGCGTGGCCATACGCGACACCATTGCCGTGTTGGGGATCCCGGTGGTGGAGGTGCACATCAGCAACATCCACGCGCGCGAGGAGTTCAGGCAGCACACCATCACAGGTGGTGCATGCGCGGGTGTGATCACGGGCTTCGGTATGGCGGGCTACCGGCTCGCGGTGCAGCCCTTGCTAACGACGGCCGAAGGCTGAGGCATCGAGCTCCACGAACTTCTCCCACTTCAGTATGAAGCGGTCGTAGGCAATGCTGCGGTGGTACATGCCCGTGAGGTCGGGTGCGCGCTCGGTAAGTTCCAGTGCGCGCCGCTGGCGGATCACCTTCGGCAGGCGCAGGAAGTAGTGCCAATGCGCGCGTGCCACCTGCCAGGTGTGCGCGCCGTGTCCTTCCAGCAGGAACTTGGCGGCGGCAAAGCCATCGAGCACCAAGCGGCGCAGGAGCCAGGCCCACGACCAGCCGTGGTGCAGGTTCTTGGTGAGCACGATGAGGCTGTTGCGGAAGTTGAGGTAGGTCTTGCGCGGACTGCCATAGCCAAGTGCCCCGCCACCCACGTGGTAAACCGTAGCGCTGCTGGTGTAGCCGATCCGCCATCCGGTGCGGCGTAATCGCCAGCATAGATCGATCTCCTCCATGTGCGCGAACAACTGCTCATCGAAACCGCCAGCGTCGTGGAAGGCCTTCGCGCGTATGAGCAAGCACGCGCCCGTGGCCCAGAACACCTCGCGGTCATCGTTGTACTGCCCATCATCGGTCTCGGTGATCTCGAAGATGCGGCCGCGACAGAACGGGTAACCATTGCGATCGATGAAGCCCCCCGCAGCCCCCGCATGTTCGAAGCGCTCGCGATCGCTGTGGCTGCGCACCTTGGGTTGGCAGGCCGCCATCTCCGGGTGCCCGTCCAGGTATGCGTTCATGGCTTCGAGCCAGCCCGGTGTCACTTCCACATCGCTGTTCAGCAGCAGGTACCGATCCGCTTCGACCTGCGCCAAGGCCCTGTTGTAGCCGCCTGCGAAACCGTGATTTGCACTAAGTGCGATCGTACGCACACCGGGTAACTGGGCGTTTACCCATTCCAGCGATCCGTCGGTGCTACCATTGTCGGCAACCACGATGGCGGCGTGCGGTGTATGCGCCACCACGTTAGGCAGGAATTGCTCCAGCCATTGCTTACCGTTCCAATTGAGGATGACGACCGCCGTGCTGCTCATCGCGTAGGGCGGCAAAGGTGCGCGATAACAATTCGTCCGGTCATGGATCACATCAGCGAAGCTCGTCCGCTATCTGTCGCATACATCAGAGCGGTTTGCTCTGTCGGCCGATCGAATGACCGAGTACAAATACATCCGCAGATGGCGAAGATGAACGCAGATGGCGCGCTCGCGCGGGCCTGTTGGTTCCAGTGATCCGCCATTGGGCGCGTATCCGCGTTCATCTGCGGATGAGCTATGACCGCGGCCGATCGATCACTTGCCGAAGATCCGCCCTAGCGCGGATCGTTGAAGAATTCATCGGCGCGTTCGCCGCTGCTACTGCCCACCTTGGCCGGATCCACATTCGGCATGGCCGTGTTCCGGGAGTGTAGGATCTGGTTCCAACGCGGGTTCTGGATCTCGCCCGGCACTTCGCTGTGCAACATCTGCATGCAATTGCTCACCAGATCGGGTTGGTAGAACACGAAACGGCGGTTGGTGTACTTGCCCGCGCGATAGTAGTGCCAGATGGTGTACGGGTACGCGTCCATCTCGTTGAAGCGGTCCATCATGGTGTTGGGCGGACCGTACTTCAGGTATACGTATCCGCGATCGGTCTCGTAGCCCTTCTGCACGCGGCAGCCGAAGAGCTTGTTCACCTTGATCACTTCCAGGCGGTATGCGTTCCACGCCGCTTCGGGATCGGGGTTGCGGTTGGCCCAGAAGCTGTAGAAGAAACGCCGCATCAGTTCCATGTCGCGGTCTTTCCACCGGTCGTCTATGATCTTGCGTTCCAATTGATCCGCGATCGGTCGCAAGCTGTTCACATGCTCGGCCAGCGTGTCCACGTTGGTGAAGGCGCCCGCGAAGGTGTTGGAGAGGTCGAAGTCGGCTGCCGCTTGGAGGTCGTAGTTGAAGGTGATGCGGTTGTTACGCTGGAAGAACTGCTCGCGCCGTGCAACCAGATCGCCCCGGCGGTCGCGCACCTCCACCACCGCGAGGTAGTTGCCCGATGGCAGTTGAGCGATGTCGAAGTGGGCCATCACCGGTTCCACCGGACGTGCCTTCATGCGCTGGCTGTGCTTGTAGCTGCCGAAGACACCCGCCTTCTCCGCGTTCTCGATCTGGGTGGTGAGCAGGTACAGGCTGTCGGTGCCGAACTGCGCATCGCTGCCGTACACTTCGGCGTAATACTCCAAGATGCCGATGTTCGATGGCAGGTAATCGCTCAACAACGGCACTACTTGGTATCCGAACTTCGCTGGGCGACCCTCTTCGGCGGGGAGTATGCGCTCGGCGAAAAGCATGGCGCTAATGGAGATCCCGGGGGGCAATGTGCCCACGGCGAGCGGTGCCGTGTAATAGGTGGCGGTGGTGTCGCCGCTGTTCAGATCACGCAGTTCAATTGTGAGTTCGTAGCTGCCGGGCGCTACATCGAAGAACTCCTGGTGGATAAGGTCGAGCTGAACGGAGTCCAAGCGCTCCGGGCCCAGCACCTCGGTCTTGGCGAAGGCTTTGATCGCGCCGCCTTGCTCCAGGATCGTGATCGCTTCCACACGGGCCTGCATGAAACCCGTTTGGTTGGCTTGCGTGATCGCACTGCCCGCAATGATGGCCATGTTCACCTCTACCCGCGGCCCGGCGGGGGTGTGAAAGGTGCGCGACTCCACCACCACTTGCACAGCGGCTTGTGCTGTTGTAAGCAATAGAACGCTGAGGGCGAAGAGCAGGTGTCGCGTCATGGTGGTTCAAAGCTAAGGGGCCGGGATGGCGCACAATGACCGTTGCCTAACGCAAAACGCCCGCTGGGGCGGGTGGTGAGCATCAACGTGCCGCCTACTTTCGCCGCCGTTCCGCGGGCGACCATGGAGAGGTGGCAGAGCGGTCGAATGCGGCGGTCTTGAAAACCGCTTTACCTTAACGGGTAACGGGGGTTCGAATCCCTCCCTCTCCGCCAACCGTAAGGCCGCCCCGAAGGGCGACCTTTGGTTCAAGCTCGGCCAAGCGAAGCTTGAAGACGAGCTTGAACCAAAGGGTCGGTGAGCGAAGCGAACAGCGGCTGATCCGTTGAGGCCCTCCCCGAACGGGATAGCAATTCCGATGGCAATCCCTCCCTCTCCGCCGATCGGTTGATGGCCCCCTCTGGGATAGCCATTCCGGTGCGATCCATACCAGGATAGCGCGTTTCGCGATCCCTTCGTCGTCGGCGAGACAGCTTCCTGGCGCTGGCAAGCCAATGGATCAACTCACATCAATGGATGTTGTACGAGCGCTGATCTTGTTCTTCCGGTCTATTGGTTGCGGATCTTGGGGCCGTTGCGACTGCGCAATTCACCTACGGTTGAAAACCGGTTGGTGTAAAGTGAATAAATTGCAAGAGCGATTCCCGCATTCATGCATATAGCTTGTGTGCGCAATGCGATCGCTACAGCTCGTATCCGCTTCCTTGCTCCGCGCGCTTGAGCCCCCGCGCCTCGCGCCTCGCGCCCCGCGCCCCGCGCCCCGCGCCTCGCGCCTCGCGCCTCGCGCCTCGCGCCTCGCGCCTCGCGCCTCGCGCCTCGCGCCTCGCGCCTCG
>JBKJPT010000277.1:0-17461 GCA_046595075.1 Flavobacteriales bacterium | reverse complement strand
GAAGTCGCTGGAACGATCGCGCTGGATGATGTTGAACAGCGGATGCAACGCACGATAGGTGTCCCACAACGAGAACGTGGTGTAGTTCGTGAAGCCCACCGCTGTTTGGTTGTTCTGGTCCAGGCCGCAGTACTGCCCATCCACATCCATGTACACCGTTGGCGAAAGACAGGCGTGGTACATCGCGGTATAGAAGTTCGTGAGCACTTCCGGCCGCGTACTCATGATGGCAATGCGACCAAGCTCCTTCCGCCAACCCTCCTCCCCTTCGTGCACCACGCGATCGAAATCCCAATGCGGCACTTCAGCCTTCATGTTCTTCAAGGCGCCCTCCGTGCTCACGGATGACAGGGCCACCTTCACCAGCAGCTGTTCACCCCCCTTCATGTCGAAGTCGAACCATGCGCGCAACTGCTTTCCGGCCATCTCGGGGAAATCCTTCGTCTGATCGAACTTCCGCCAGAAGCCGCGGTACTCTGTGGGCCGCGCGTCCTGCTGCTGACCATACTGGTCGATCGGCTTGTTGAAGGTCATTGCGAAGTACACGGTACGCGTGCGGCCCCAGCCGTTGGTCTGCCGGTAGCCCGTCACCAGTGTGTCGTTCTCCACACGCACGAAGGTCCACACGTTTTTGTCGGCGTGGTTGTAGATGCCGTGTACCAGATCCAAGATCACATGACCCGTTTCCGCACGTGGATAAGTATATCGATGCATGCCCACGCGTGTGGTCGCGGTCAACTCCGCCTTGATGCCATGATCCTCCAAAAGGACCTCGTAGCGACCCGGACTCGCCTTCTCGTCCTTGTGGTGGAAGACCGAACGGAAACCGCTCTGCGGCGCCGCTGCTGTCCCAGGGTTCATCTGCAGCGGACCGGTCGTCGGCATCAGAAGGATGTCGCCGAGATCGCTGTGCCCTGTACCGCTGAAGTGGGTGTGGCTGAAGCCGACGATAGTGCTGTCGTCGTATTGGTAACCGGAGCAGGTGCTGTACACCGACGCGTTGTACTTGCCATCCACCGCGTAGGGAATGGTATCGGTGTCCGGGCTCAACTGCACCATGCCGAAGGGCGCGCTCGCACCGGGGTATGTGTGGCCCATGCGCTGCGTGCCGATCATGGGGTCGACGTACTTCAGCAGATCCACTGGCGCGCTGGGGGATTGCGCCCAACCCGCGGAAAGGGCGAGCGGGAGGACCGCAGAGATGAATGAACGCATCATCCTACAAGGATACTTCGGGAGGTCCGCAAGCAACCAAGAGGTTATCCGCAGATCAAGCAGATGCGCTCACTACCGCTCGCGAATGCCGCTGCCGAGCTACCTGCCGGTAGGCAGGTTCATCTGCACAAGCTGCGGATGAACTCCCTTCCTGTCAGGAACGACGGCGGGCCCCGACCTTTGCGCGGCCCACCTAACTCCATAAGGACATGGTGGCGCATCCAATGACCAAGCGTAGTGTGGAGGCCGTCCTGCCTCCTCCCGCTCCCCACATGGTGGGCGACGGTTTCCGCGTGAGCAATTTCTTCCCGAGCGGCTACAACATGGCCCAGGACCGGCTCAGTCCCTTCTTCATGCTGGATTACAACACACCGGTGGACTTCAGTCCGCGTGAGCATCCGCGTGGTGTGGGCGTGCATCCGCACCGCGGTTTCGAGACGGTGACCTTCGCCTTCAAGGGCAAGGTGGCGCACCACGACAGCGCCGGGCACAGCGGCGTGATCGGCGAAGGCGACGTGCAATGGATGACCGCCGGCAGCGGTGTGCTCCACAAGGAGTATCATGAGGAAGAGTTCTCGAAGAAGGGTGGCCTCTTCCACATGGTGCAGCTCTGGGTGAACCTGCCTGCGAAGCACAAAATGGAAGCGCCCCGGTATCAAGGCATCACGCGCGATGCGATGGCTCATGTGCGATTACCGGATGGCCAGAGCGAAGCGCGCGTTGTCGCTGGTGAGCTCTTCGGTGTGAAGGGGCCGGGCAAGACCTGGTCTCCTGTGATCGCAGCGGTGGTGCGTATTGGCGCCGATGGCGAAGCGAACTTCACCCTGCCCGCGAACTTCAACAGCACCATCCTCGTGGTGGAGGGTGCAGCGAACATCAATCGCAGCGACGCACCCACGGACAATCTGGTGATCCTGCGCAACGATGGCGAGGAGGTGAACGCAACGAGTGCGAACGGAGCAACGCTCCTTGTTCTCAGCGGCGAACCGCTCAACGAGCCGATCGCAGCCTACGGACCCTTCGTGATGAACACCTACGACGAGATCAAACAGGCCTTCGCGGACGTTGCCGCAGGCAAGTTCGGCGTGCTGGAAGAGTAAGCGTTGGCGCAGGGGCCAGAAGCGGACACCACTGCGTCTGTATCAATGCTTCATCCACCGCACGGTGCGTGCGTCGTTCGCTCTTACGACGTACGCACCTGCGGGAAGCGCCTCCACATCCAGCAGGTAGCGCTCGCCCATGCGCTGCGGTATGCACGGTACGCTCCTCCCCTGCGCATCGAGGAGTTGCAATACGCTGGATCCACCGGGTACGTCAATGATGAGCTTGTCGCTCGTTGGGTTCGGCCATGCGCGCAATGCGTTCGGGTCGGCCACTGCTTCAGGAACGATCGTTCCGAGGTCGGGATGCACCCAACGGATCCGCGCATCCTGCCGGTCGTTGGTGATCAAGTAGAAAGTTCCGTCCGGCCGGATCGCGACGTCGCGGTTGCGTACCATCAACGCGAAAGCGCCACCGCTGAGGTATTCATCGGCCACGATGAAATCCAGTTCCGCGTTGAACGTGAAGAGCATCAGCCCTGTATGCCAAAGGATGCATGTGATCAACTTGTCCTGCAACTCGGGGATCAACGAGCTGGTGTAGAACTCGCAACCCGATGGCGGATGAATGAACGTGCGGATGGGATGCGTGAAGGTGTAGGTGGTGGATGCGCAAGTATCGGGAATGACGAAGCAGACGTCGCCGTCGTAGTATGGGTAACCGTGGTCCTCGTTCCGCTGGATCAGGTTGATCTCGTTCCCTTGGAACAGCTGCCCGTGCTCGCTGTTCACCACGGCGCCGTTGGGCAGCATGGCCAAGCCCTGTGGATTGCGATGACCCCAGGTCCATGTGCGGTCCGCGCGCGGGTTGTCCGCAGGTACGCTGCCATCGGTGCCGAAGCGCAGGGTTTTCCCGTTGGTGCTCCACAGCGTGTCCGGCCCGTTGAAGTAGTAGTCCGCAGTGGTGATGAGCACATTACCCGTGGTGTCGAAGAGCACGCGACCGCCCGCATGTTCACCAGCATGGTAGTACGTGAAGAGCACCGTCTCGTCAACGATGGTGTCGTCCGCCGCGTCGTACATGAACCGCGATACCTCGCAGATGCTGCCGGTATTGGCGTAGTAGGCGCCGGTGTCGAAGACCGCCATCACGATCGGCGTGTTCGGGAAATCGGGGTGCAGCGCCATGCCGAGGCCATTGCCGTAGCCACGATCCAGGAGCGTGTCGATCACATCGGTCACCGGATCCCAGCGCGTGATCAGCGGGCCATCGGTCATCCACAAGCGATCATCAGGTCCCCAAAAGATCTCCCAAGGGATGTTCACGCGGGAGCTGTCCACCACCACATCGATATCGAGCAAGGTGTTGCCGAGTTGGAAGGTGAGTTGGGCGCTTGTTGGGAAGCCGAAGGACGCGCCTGCAACGAACATCAGGAATGAACGGGACATGGCACTCCTGGTCAACACGCTCTGGTGACGAGGAGCGCCATCATCTCGGCGCCCACTAGAACCAAGCGATCAACTTCACATTGAACCTGCGCGGCGTAAGGTAATCGGGAATGGAGTACTGCCTGCCGCTCACATCGGTGACCCAGGTATGATCGATGGTGTTGTTGATGTTGAGCAGGTTGAACACTTCGGCAGTGAGCCAGAGGCTATCGATCTGCTTGCGCCAGCCGCGCGTGCTCTGGTTCTTGGCGCCGAGGAACTGCTTGCTGAAACCGATATCAACGCGACGGTAGATCGCAGTGCGCAGTGTATCGGCGTAGCGCGTGAAGTTGGGCGGACCGAAAGGCAGGCCAGTGCCGAAGACCAGGTTCACGTGTACCTTGAAGGTGGGCCAGCGCGGCATCTCGTCCTGGAAGAACATGGCCACGTTCACACGCTGATCGGTAGGGCGCGGGATCAACTTCGGTTCAACACGGATGCTATCCACCGCCACGGCATCGGCCGTGTATCCCGGATAGATGGTATCGCCCTGCGCGTTGAGGCGCCAGTAGTAGAAGTCGTCCTTCAGGTTCTCCTGCGCGGTCATCACGCTGATGCCCATCCAACTGTCGATGCCCTCGATGAACTGGCCGCTGAGCTTGGTATCCACCCCCGCAGCAAAGCCTTGTGCATTGTTGGTGCCGTAGTAGCGGATGCGCACGTTGTCCACCTCGTACGGTATCAGATCGTCCATGTATTTGTAGTAGGCCTCGGCGGTGAACTTGAAGGGACGCTGCCAGATCTCGAACAGGCGGTCCATGCCAAGGAGCACGTGGATGCTCTGCTGCGCACGTATGTCCGGATTGAGCGTGCCATCGAGCTTGCGCACTTCGCGGTAAAAGGGCGGCTGGTAGTATAACCCGCCGGCGAGCCAGAAGCTGTAGTCGCGGTCCACGATGCTGTCCGGTGTGATGATCTTCTTCCAACCCGGATGGAAGGTTAGCCGGGCGCGCGGGCTGGCCACGGTTTGTCCGTTGTAGGTCCAGTGCTGAGCGCGCGCACCGGCGATCAAGGTCCACCACTGGTCGCCGCCCTTGTCCCAGCGCCAGGTGTTCTGCAAGTAGGCACTGGCACGTGTACTCTCCATGTTCAACTGCGTGCGCAACGCGTAGCCGAGGGTAAGGTCCTCGCCGGTGTTAAGGGGTATGCTGAAATCGGCACTGTCCACCACGCTCCATTCGTTGATGCGATCGTTGATCGTTTCCCGTCGTGCATCAATGCCCCATTGCAAGTAGCGATCGTTGGGCAGCTGCAGGTAACCCTTATGGGCCACGGTGTACACGGTGGCCTCCAACGAATTGCGCGCGTGATCCAAGAAGGTGCCCACGCCCAGGTCGCGCACCACCTCGCCAAATTCACTGCTGCCGGGATCGCGCTCCAGCTCACCGAGCAAGTACTGGCCCTGTATCGTGAAGCCCTCGTCCTCGTATGTGCGGTAAGCGCTGCTCTGGAACTTCAGCAGCAGATCCTTGGTCGCCTGCACGTTCACGTTCACCGCACCGAAGAACGTTTCGAAGGCCGTGCGTTCCTGGCCATCGAAGTACACCGTGAAACGCAGCGCTTGATTGAACGGACCGAACTCCGTTTCGCGGTTCTGTGGTACCACGGTGTATTTGTTCCGCGAGTAGAGACCGAGGAAGCCGACCTCCACATTGTCCTTCAGATCATAGGTCCAGTAGGTCTGCAGATCGGTGTACACCGGCCGGTATTCGCCCTGTGTATCAAGACCGCTCAGCACGAGTTGATTGGTGCGATAGCGGAAGCCCGTGATCTGCCGCAGGCGCTTGTTGAACATGGCGTTCTCCAAGTGGAAGGCTCCACCGAGCAAGCTGGCCATGGCGCTGCCGGAGAAGGTCTTGGGGCGCTTGTAGTGGATGTCCAGCACACTGCTCATCTTGTCACCGTACCGCGCTTCGAAACCACCTGCGCTGAACTGCAGACGATCGATCATGTCCGGGTTAGGGAAACTCAATCCCTCCTGCTGACCGGCGCGTACCAGAAAGGGACGGTACACTTCGATGTCGTTCACGTACACCAGGTTCTCATCGAAGTTGCCGCCGCGCACACTGTAGCCGCTGCTCAGCTCATTGCGCATCACCACACCGATCTGCCCGGTGAGCAGGCTCTCTATTCCGCCTTGCGGCGAAGGATTGAAGCGTGCATAACGTGCATCGATACGTTCCAGTCCGCCCTCGCGATCGGAGCGCGTGCCTTGGATATCCACTTGAGGCAAAGTGGTCGCGCGCAAACGCACGTTCAGCGTACGCTCCTCTCCTGCTTCCAAGGTCACGAACTCATCATAGGCCACGCTGCCCGAGTAGCTCCAACGCAATTGCACGGTCCTGCCGGCCTGCAGTTCCAACCGGTAGTTGCCCTCCGCATCGCACACCACGCCTTGTTGTGTGCCCACCACCAGCACGTTGGCCGCAGGGAGCGTGGCGCCGCCCTCGTCGCGCACTGTCCCGCGTAACACACCCGTGGCCTGTGCGCACACGACGCCGCCGAGTGCACAAAAGAGGAACGAAAGGAGTAGGCGCATCAGCGGGGCGGCAAAGTAACGGAGGTGCCCTTGCCTTGGTATGTTACCGGCAGCATGTACCAGCCATTGGGCTTCGCCCTAGACCAACGTCGCAGTGAGTGTGATGGGCACGCTCTTCAGCAACTGGCTGATGGGGCAGTTCAGCTTCGCGTCTTCTGCGCATGCCTGGAATTGTTCCGACGAAATACCCGGCACCTTGCCCTTCAGGTCCAAGTGGATCCCCACGACGCCGTTGCCATCGCCCACTTTGTCCATGGTCACGGTGGAAGTGCATTCGAGGTTATCCGCAGTGAAGCCCGCAGCCCCTAACACGAAGCTCGTCTTCATGGTGAAGCAGCTCGCGTGCGCTGCGGCAATGAGTTCCTCGGGATTCGTTCCGGCCTTACCATCCTCGCTCACAAAGCGCGTATGGAACGAGTGTGGCACATTGGTGAGCGCACCGCTGGTGGTGGTCACGGTTCCGGATCCTTCTTTACCGGTGCCTTTCCAG
The DNA here is from genome assembly GCA_046595075.1 of Flavobacteriales bacterium. Classification (GTDB taxonomy): domain Bacteria; phylum Bacteroidota; class Bacteroidia; order Flavobacteriales_F; family PHOS-HE28; genus PHOS-HE28. The sequence goes on along the minus strand of JBKJPT010000277.1, from coordinate 10,689 downwards.
CTGGCGGTGGCTTTGCGGATGATGGGCATGTTTGTGGGGGGTTGGGGCCGATGATCATCTGCCCGTAGGTTGATCGTTGGTCGAGGTTCTACTTCTTCAAAAGCTTGAACGCGTGCGTCCACTGGTTGCGCGCAAAGCCGGGCATGCACCACAGGATGCACAGCGGCTCTATGGCGCGGGCACCTTCCACGCCGCCCATGTCCTCCGTCTCCCAGCCGAACTGGTCAAGGATGGTGCGCACCTGCTGCTTGGCATCGGCATTGTTGCCGCAGATGAACATGGTGGGCTTCACGCCGCCGAAATCGGGATCGACCATGTACGCGTTGCCCACACTGTTGAAGGCTTTTACGAAGTGCGCACCGGGCACCGCGCGCTGTAAGCGCTCCATCAGGCTGTCTTCGAGCGTGGTGAAGTAGTGCAACACACCGTTGGTAGGTGCGGCATCGGCGATCGGGTTGGTGGTATCGATGATCGTTTTGCCCCACAGGTCTGCGGCATCGCACATGCCAATGGCCGCTTCGGCACCAGTGCCCTTGCTGGACAGCACAATGATGTCGGCCCACGCTCCTACCTCTTTATGCGAGCCCACCTTGCCGCCATGGTTCTTGTCCAACCAATCGGCCACCTTGTCGGGGTTGCGCGTGGCAATGGTGACCTGGTGGCCATGCTTGAGGAAACCACTGGCGAGTACTTGGCCCACCATGCCGGTACCGAGGATGCCGATCTTCATGTATTAAGCAAAAGAGGTGCGAATGTAACCGCGTAGGGTCGGGAGTTGTTCGTTCACCGCTGCCGCTCACCTTTGCGCCAATGACCACCACGGATCCCCGCGCCGAAGCCTTCTTACGCCTGCTGAAGATCATGGACGAACTGCGCGAGCAATGTCCGTGGGACCGCAAGCAGACCATGGAAACATTGCGGCCGCTGACGATCGAGGAGACCTACGAACTCGGCGATGCGATCCTGGAGAACAACTTGGACGGTATCAAGAAGGAACTCGGCGACCTGTTGTTGCACATGGTCTTCTATGCGCGCATCGGCCAAGAGCAGGGAGCCTTTGACATAACCGATGTGCTCAACGGTATCTGCGAGAAGTTGATCCATCGGCACCCGCACATTTACGGCGACGTGAAAGTGAAGGACGAGGAAGAGGTAAAGGCGAACTGGGAGAGGATCAAGCTGGCGGAGAAGGCGAAGGAAACCAACCGTAGCGTCGACCCTCAGGGTCGACCAATACTACCCAGTGTTTTGGAAGGCGTACCGCGCGGCCTACCCAGCATGGTAAAGGCCATACGCATACAGGACAAGGCCCGTGGTGTGGGTTTCGACTGGGACAACAAAGAGCAAGTTTGGGAGAAGGTACACGAAGAACTGGGCGAACTACAGCACGAAGTGGAAAGCAATTCCGACAAACAAAGCGACGAGGTGGGCGACGTGCTGTTCAGCGTGGTGAACTACGCGCGCTTCCTGGGTGTGGATCCCGATGAGGCGCTGGAGCGCACCAACCGCAAGTTCATCAAGCGCTTCCAGTTCTTGGAACGCGAAAGCAATAAGGACGGGAAGAAGCTGGGCGAAATGACATTGGCGGAAATGGACGCATACTGGGAAAGAGCGAAGGTGGAGTAGACGTTGGGCAGTGTATTGTGCAGCGGGCAGTTGCGCGGATAAGAGCAACTCCTACCTTGGCAAAGCCCTATCCCATCAACCATGAAGCGAACCACTACCCTACTGCTCTGTGCCGCGTTCATTCCATCGCTCTTCGCCGCCACAGGTGGCCCAGATGCGTACGGCTATATCTGGAAGGACAGCAATGAACCGGACGGTCCGGTCTTCAACTGGATCGACATCACCTCCACCGGCACACTGGTGAACGGCCTTGGTGATGACAACGTGGTGGGCCCTTTCGTGATGGCCACTGACATGCCCTACTACTGGTACGGCCGCAAATTCGTGTGGATCGGCAGCAATGGCTACGTGTCCTTCAATGGAGGCAACATCGCCTCGCCCTTCCCGAGCATTCCGCTCGCCGGAGGCGTGAACGATTACATCGCGGGAATGGCCACCGACCTCAACTTCCTGGGCGCTGGAAACACGGGCCAGTGCTACTTCTACGACGATGATGACAACACCATCATCGCATGGGTGGGCGTACCGTTCTGGAACGCCGCTGCGCCCACATACTCCGGGAGCAACACCTTCGAGATCATCCTGAACAAGACCGATAGCAGCATCACCGTGCAATACCTGGAACAGGTGGGCATCGTGGCGAACGGCAGTCTCAACATCGGCATCGAGAGCGTCGCCGGTAGCATCGGCCTCTCCCACTCGTTCAACACCTACCCACCGATCAACTACGCCATACGTTACTACATGCCACCGAGCAGCACCTTGGAGATCAAGGACGGCACGGTAAAATGGAACACCGACCCCAGCAGCGGTGGCCTCTTCCGCTCGCGCAACGGAGCGCCGCTCTCGCTTGTGAGCACTGCGCTCAATGTGGGCAACGTGGCCTTGGACAACATCAACTTGCAAGGCACGGTGTTGAATGGAGCCGGTGCCACAGTGGTCACCGAAACGGTACCTATTTTCCAGATCCTGCCCGAACTGGATACCACCATCACTTTCACTCCCCAATTCAACCCCACAGTAGCGGGCACGTTCAGATTTCAAACAACCATAGGAGGCATTGCTGGTGAACTTGTCACGGACAACAACCAGCTCACACAAGAGATAGTGGTAGTGGACACCACTTCCGCCATGCACGATCTGAAGTACAGTGGCGTTACCGACAACGGCGTTGGCATAGGATGGGACGGTGGCAACGGCGGCGTAGGTACGTACATCAAACCGCCTTACTACCCTGCATACGCCACGCACACCACATTGCGTATTGCCAGTGATGCTGGTCTAGCCGGTTACACGATCAAGGTGTTCGACGATGATGGTGCCAATGGCGCACCGGGCACCCTGCTCGATAGTGTACAAGTACCCTTGGGCAGCGTGACGATCGGCGATCAGGTGCTCGCGCTGAGCGCACCGCTCACCATCACCAGCGGTGGTGTGTACATCCAGTGGTACATGATCGGGCCGAACGTGAACATCGCAGTGGACATCACTCCGCCGTTCTCGCTGCGCACCTACGAAGTGATCGATGGCATTTGGGCCGAGTACCGCGATCGTACCGTCCAGGATTTCTTCCTCGGTCTACGCCTGCAGCAACAACCCGTGTACGACATCGGGTGCACCGGCTTCTTCGGCCTTGCCGATGGACAGGACGTACCTGGGCAGACAGCGGTGCGCGCATGGGTAACCAATTTCGGTAATCAGCCGGTGAGCAACTTCACCGTGAACTACCGCTTCAGCAGCGGACCGATCGTATCGCAGGCATACAGCGGCCCGGCGATCGTCCCTGGCGGCGCACCAGTGCTCGTCACCTTCGGCAACTACTTCGTGCCCGATCAGGACCTCACCGATGACCTCTGCGCATGGACCACGATGGTGGATGACGCCAGCGCGGACAACGACACCAGTTGCGTGAGCATACACACCTTCGTGGGGATCGAAGAACTGGATCACATCAACGCCACGCTCTCTCCCAATCCCGCAGACGAGCAGGTGCGGATCGAGGGCCTGCCCACTGGCGCTTGGAGCGTGCAACTGTTCGATGCCACGGGACGCACTGTGCGGAGTGTTCCGGTAGCGAACGTGAACGGCCCGTTGACAATATCCACCAGGGACCTCGGGAACGGATCCTATCACGTGGTGTTCTCCGACGGCATGCGCAAATTGCGCTCAGCGCTCGTGGTGCAGCACTAGCGCTCACAGGCGAACTTCTACCTTGCGCGCCCCTTTCCGAACGACCGGAAAGGGGCGCGTACGTTTAGCACCATGACCAATAAGACCGCCTTTATCCTCATCGGTTGGAACCTCGTCCTCAGTGCACTCGTGGCATGGGGACTTCTTAGAACCGATAGCGCGGCGGAACAGGCCGCAGCCGACAGTGATAGCACTACGGTGCTGGACGTGGCACCGATGCAGCTTGCCCGCGACACCGGCGCACTGAAGGAATCGCGCATTGCGTACTTCCGCATGGACAGCCTGAGCAGCGGGTGCGATCTGTTCAAGGACAAGAACGCGCACTTGCAGACCACCGTGCGCAACCTGGAGACCAACCTGCAACGAGAGCAGGACAAGGCCCGCAAACGCTACGAGGAACTAATGGCCATGGACGCTTACAGCACGCAGGCCGATCGCGAGAAGAACGAAATGGAGATGCAGGACCGGATGAAGCAATTGCAGGACATGCAAGCTGATGCTGAGGGCCGCATCTCGAGATTGGAGAACGAGACCCTGAGCGAGGTGGCAGAAACGGTGAACGACTACCTGAAGCAGTACAACGCCACCGCCGGGTTCGATTTCATCTTCAGCATACAGGGCAACGGCCAGATCTGGGTGGGCAACGAGGGCCTCAACATCACCGATCAGCTCGTGTCCGGCTTGAACGCCAGCTACCGCGCAGGCAAAACGAAGAAGTGATCGCCGTGGATCCACTGAAGCAGAGAAAGGAGGACAACGTGGCGGGCTACGTCATCAGCATGTGGCACATCGAGGACCTCATGCGCGCCAACGACATGGACCTTGGCAAAGTGGAAGAGCACCTGATCGTGCCCATGGCACTGGATGAGAGCAACCGCGCGAGCATGCGCGATTGGTACGCCGACATTCTGGACCGCATGCGCGCAAAGGGGATCGAACACGTTGGCCATCTGGAAGAAGTGGAAGAAGCCCTGAACGAACTGGAGTTCCTGCACCACACCCTGGTGGATGTGCTCAATGATGAAGAGTATGATGTGCTGTTCGCGAAGGCCGAACCAGGGATACGTGTCCTGCAACAGCACGCGGGCGGCGACCCCGAAGGTGTTATAGCGACCTGCTTCACCGCTGTGTACGGCGTGATGGTGTTACGAGCACAGGACAAAGCCGTGAGCCAAGAGACCTCCGAGGCCGAGGCTCACATTCGTAAGCTGTTGGAACGATTGAGCCTTCACTATCGCCAGATGCGCCGCCTGCCCGGTGTATCCATGAACTGATCTCATGGCCGAGCGCACGCTGCTGGTACGTGCTTTGACCGGCGGACGCACAGTGCGCCTACCACTCCTCTTCGTGATCCTGCCCAACCTCCTTCCACTGCTCACATCAGCGCAGTCGACCGTTGGCACTTCGGATGGGCGCGTGGAGATCCTCAACGCCGACACTTGGGAGTTCGACAAGCTGAAGAACGGCGCACAACTGCTGAAGGGCAACGTGCGCTTCAAGCACGTCAACGCGATCATGCGCTGCGACAGTGCGCACCTTTTCGAGGATCAACGTGTGGACGCCTTCGGCCACGTGAGCATCGACCAAGGCGACACACTGCATGTGGATGCCGATCGTTTGAAGTACAGCGGGCTGGACCGCATGGCACGCCTAGAAGGCAACGTGCGATTGCGCGACCGCGCCATGGAACTGGAGACCCCGGCATTGGATTACGACCTGCGTGCCAAGCGTGCAGTGTACCTGAGCGGTGGCACCATCACCAGCCTCAGCGAGAACAACGTGCTCACCAGCGGAGCGGGCACCTACTTCACCGATCAGCGGCGCTTCGTTTTCAGTCGCAACGTGCGGCTCGATCATCCGCAGCACACCATCGTGAGCGACACCATGCACTACGTCACGAGCACTGGTGTCAGCGAGTTCTTCGGACCGACAACGATCACGCAAGGTGCCACAGTGATCCGCACCTTGCGCGGCGAGTACAATACACGCACCGAACGCGCGCGCTTCACGCGGCGCTCCAGCGTGTTGGGCAAGGGACGCCTGCTCGAAGGTGATAGCCTCCGGTATGACCGCCGGAGCGGCATCGGCGAAGCGTGGGGCAACGTGGCGGTGACCGACAGCAGCGGTGATACACGTGCACTGGGTGATGTGGGCCGCTACAATGAGATCACGCAACAGAGCATGATCACGGGTCGCGCTCAGTTGGTGATGCGCATGGGTGCCGATACGCTTTACGTGCACGGCGACACGCTCTTCACACGACCGGACAGCGCTGCGGCAGGCTCAACGCAGACCGGGCGAAGGATCATCGCCCGGAGCCATGTGCGATTCTTCAAGAACGACCTGCAAGGTGCTTGCGATACGCTCACGTACAGCGATTCGGATAGCACGATCGTCATGCACCAACGCCCCGTGCTATGGAGCGGCACCGACCAGATCACCGGCGACCGCATCACCATAACGTTACAGAACGGACAGGCGCACCGCCTCTTCGTGGAGCGCAATGCTTTCCTCATGTCCATGGCCGACAGCGTTCACTTCGATCAGGTAACCGGTACCACCATGATCGGTTACTTCCGCGACAACCAGCTGCACAAGCTGGATGCTGAAGGCAATGCTCGCACGGTTTACTTCGCGCGGGAGGAGAAGGACGGCGTGGAGAGCATCTTCGGTGTGAACCGCGCAGATTGTAGCAGGATCCAAGTGACCATGACCGAAGGCAAAGTGTCCTCTGTCACATTCCTCGAGAAACCGGACGCAGTGCTCTACCCGTTGGACAAAGCACCACCCGAGGAACTGCACATGAAGGGGGCGGAATACCGAGGAGAAGAAAAGCCCGTGGACCGGGAGGATATCTTCAGGCGCTGATCACTCCGTTCCGAAGGTCTTCAGCACCTTTTCGTCCAACTTCTCTTGTGTCACCACCGCCGATAGCGCGTCCACTTCCTGTTCCTTACCGTTGCCCACATACTCGTTCGCGTATCGCATCACGCGCCCCCCTCCGTAGATCGGCTTCTTGCGGTAGGCGCCGAAGATGATCCTGTTGTCGATGAACGTGTTGCCCTCGACATATGCAATGCTCAGGTCCTTCGCGGCCAGCGCCATTCTGTTCCCTTCGAAGCGCGATCCGCGCACCAGGAGCTGGCTCGCTTCGCCAACACTGATCCCCTTGTCCATCATGTTCTTGAAAGTGCAGCCGGTAACCAGTATGCGTGCGCCGCTCACATCCAGTCCATCGCCATTGGAATCGTCGCGGCCGCTGCGGAAGGTGCATGCGGCGATGGTACCCTTGCAGCGATCGAGGTCCACGAGATCCGCCTGACCATTCTCGAACGTGCAGCGGCGTAGATCTACCGTGCCATCCTTGATGTTCACCAGGTCCTCGCCGTGCGAGCCGCTGATGATGCAGTCGGTCATGATGACGGAGGCGGCGTGGTGGATGGCGAACATGCCGGAGAAGTACACACCGTTCACACGCGCCTCGCTCCCACCGCCGATCTGCAAGCCCGTGATCGTGCAGCGCGCAGTGCCATCCCCTACTACGGCGAAGGTGCCGAACGGAGCGTGATCATCCATCGGCCGCACGAAGACCGGATTGCGCACCGAACCCCGCACGAACAACTCCCCTTGCACGATCATGCTCCTGCCCGCGGCGATCTGGATGCGTGCCCCTTGCTCCAACACCACCTTGTAACCGTAGGGAACCGTGAGGTCCTCTTCGATCACGTAACGGCCCCGAGGAAAGATCAAGGTGTCGCCAGCAACGCGTGCCTTGGTGTGCCCAGCGATGCGTTGAAGAATACCCATGTCATCGGCAGTGGGCCAATAGCGGGAGGTCACCGATGCATCCTTGAAGCTTGCACTGCCGGCGTGGCGCACGAGCTCACGATCCAGTTCGGCCAGCGCATCGTTGTGATCGAGGCGTCCACCGATGAGCTCATTCTGGATCCGCAGTGCGCTGGCTTGTGCACGCGCGAGCGAGCCACCTTGTGCAAGGATCGGCAACCACGCACGGTCCATTGCAGCGAAGCGTTCCTTCAGGCGCCACCTATCCTCGGCAAGCTGCACGATCCGCTCCTTGAGGACCGCACGCACCACCGGATCCTTCGGCAGTGCGGTGAAGAAATCCAGTGCCATTGGGCCATCACCTGCCCAAGTTCCTTCCCCGCGTGCATGGCGGTACAGCGGCACGATCCGCCCCTTCGCCCAGTTGTATGCACAGAGGTCCTCACCAGCGAAAGCGTTCGTACCATGCTCCAACCACCGCATGAGCAAAAGCGCCACACCCGCCTTGGCATCCACGATGTACGGCAATGCGCCGGTAGCATCGTGTTCTTGATCCGCGTAGGCCAGTTGCAACGTGGGCCGCAACATGGCTTCGGCCAACGTATCATCCTCGAAGGCGGGGAAGAGATGATCCGGACGGGCGGGATCATGCCCTTGCGTGAAGAGACTGGATCCTGCGAGACCTTGCTTCTCCAAAAAGTCCGCATCGATGCGCTCCTCCTTCATGTAGATGCCCCGATCCAGTCCGCATGCGATCAACCGCACGAAGCTCACTTCGGGTGTCACTAGGCCGAGTTCACCGGCCAGGAGTTCCAAGTACTTGTCGCGCATGCTCTCCACGGTCGCGGGCACGAGCACGATGTGGCGTTGCGCACGGAACGGTTCGTCTCTTCTGAACTCGATCACAAAGCCGCCCTCCTGCGTGCGTAAGCGTCGCACCTTCACCGAGTCGCCATGCCCATCGGCTTCGAACCAGTGCGTGCTCCAGCCCGGACCACTCGCATCAAAGAGACATGCGTTCGCAGGGCTGCCGATCAAATAGCGCTCGGGCTGCACCGCAGTGGTGTCATCTATACGCCGATCACCCCACGCGGCCACGAAGTCCACTTCCTGTGATCGGATCCCCAATGGCCACTTGCCTACAAGGCTCGTGGGGTCGGTGAAAGTGAAGAGGATCACCAGCAGGCCGGCGACCATGATCGAAGCCAGCGACCAGGCAACGAGACCCACGCTACGGCCGGCTCGTGATCGCTTCATCGGTGATGGCATTGGTGATCACTAGTGACGACGGTACGCCGCCCTCGAACAGGATCGTCGCATCCAGCGGCAGCACTTCCATGCACTGTTTGTCAGCGAGCGGATGATCCTTACTGCCTTGCGCTGGCCTTAATGTGCGGTGCAGAACGAGCGTCCATCCACCATTCTCCTCCACGGGCACGGTCACCATATCGTTCACGCGCACCGCCATCGAAGAGCCTGTCCAACGCAACCGCAGCGGTGCTTCGATGTTCGCGCGTACATGTATAACCGGTCCCTTCTCCACGGTAACGTCGTTCGCTTCCATGCGTGCGAGCGTGCGCTCCCAGTAAGCGTGCACACTGCCACGGAAGCCCGCGAGCGAACTGATCACATGAACCAACGAAAAGCGGTGCACATCCTCCGGCAACAACGTGACGTTCCCGTACTTGTTCCTATCGGCGAGCACCGATGGCGATATGCGATCGATCACGGTGTTCAATCGCGCATCGAAGGATCCTTGGAGTTGCAGTTCGAGCAAGGCTTCGTACACATATCGGTCACGCTGCAAGCGCCAATCGGGCACGCGCAGCATCCACCATTCCAACGCATCGTGCACGGAATAGAGCCCCTCATCCGCTGGCGCGAACATCATGAGCGCATCCCACAACACCGGATAGAAGCGACCGGTGCGCGGATCCAGGACCAACCATTGGTTATGGTACTGATCAACGTGGATGGAGTTGATCACCACCAATGCCGCATGGTAGCGGAGAAAAGCATCCACGTCGATGAGCGCAGCGATGGAGTCGCGATGCGCTTCCAGGGATAATGTGTCCTTTACAAGTGCCGCTACGAGCTTCACCAGCTTCGCATGCGCGATCGTACTGTCGGCATCGCTGGCATATTCCCAATGCGCGGCGTTCTGCCACAGCGTGCGACCCTTTGGCAACGAATGATCCGTTATCGAAGGGTAGTCGCCTTTGTACACCGGTACCTCGTGCTGCGCGAGATGGCGGTTGCGTTCGAAGTCACCATCCACCTGCTCGAAGAGTTCCATCACGCCTTGGTCCTCGCCGTTGATCCGCACGTAGACCATTTCGTTCATGGGCACGGGCACACCCATGGTCCCGGCCACCCAGGCCGCCATGTGGTCGTTCACCATGTTGAAGGCCTTGGGGTTGATCACGTTCACGCGGCGGTACGGTGACCACGGGTTGGTGCTTTTCATTGCGAGCCGGAACGACTTCTTGCCGCCGAGGAAGTGTGACGGAGTGAACACACCCCGGTAGCGGAACTTCACCTTGTGATCGATGCTGTTCTCGCGCAGCAGCGCGCGCACATTGGCGCCACCGCTCCATGGCAGATCACGTTGTAAGCTGTCCATTCCTGCGGGATCCACCACGAGATCCAGCATGGGGATGCGGTGCGGGCCGGGATCCTCGGCAAGACCATCGACGGTAGTGTTCAACGCAGCGGCAGCGGCAATGCTCGCGGCACGTGCCGGTCCGAGCATGATCGCGAACACGATCAACGAGACGAGCACGGCCCCGATGAGCATCATCGCCGCCAGACCTGCGATGCCGAAGCGCCGGATCATCGGGCCTGTTGCGCGCTGAAGAGTGATGCCAAAGCGATCACCACCGTAAGCGCCAATGCGCTCAGGTTGAAGCCGAGACCGAGCAGTCCGGCCATGGCGATCACAGGGGTCCACAACCCACGTGGGTGGGTGCCGCGACCGATGAAGCCGGAGAGCAGTACCGCAACCGCGATGATGATCGCAGGCAGCAGTTCACCCTTGAAATACCGCAGCAGCAACACCAGCCCGTAACAGGTGAGCAACAGCTGCAC
>JBKJPT010000083.1:0-3437 GCA_046595075.1 Flavobacteriales bacterium | reverse complement strand
GGTCGCCTGGCGATCGATGAGAAGATGATGGACGAGATCGCCGCCGTGAAGAAGGCGATCAACCCGCAGGAGACGCTCTTCGTGGTGGACGCCATGACCGGTCAGGACGCGGTGAACACCGCCAAGGCCTTCAACGAGCGCCTGAACATCGACGGCGTGGTGCTGACGAAGCTCGACGGCGATGCGCGCGGTGGTGCGGCGCTATCCATCCGCAGCGTGGTGGACAAGCCCATCAAGTTCATCGGCACCGGCGAGAAGATGGAGGCGCTGGACGAGTTCCACCCGGACCGCATGGCGGGGCGCATCCTTGGCATGGGCGACGTGGTCTCGCTGGTGGAGAAAGCGCAGGAGCAGTTCGACGAGAAGGCCGCTCGCGAGCTGAACAAGAAGATCGCGAAGGACCAGTTCGGCTTCGATGATTTCCTGGAGCAGATCGGGCAGATCAAGAAGATGGGGAACATGAAGGACCTCATGGGCATGATCCCCGGCGTGGGCAAGGCGATGAAGAACATGGACATCCCCGACGATGCGTTCAAGGGCATCGAAGCGATCATCAACAGCATGACGGTGGAGGAGCGCAAGAACCCGGCGGTGATCAACGGCAGTCGCCGCGCGCGCCTGGCCAAGGGCAGCGGCACCAACATCGAAGCGGTGAACAAGCTGATGAAGCAGTTCGAGGAGACACGGAAGATGATGAAGATGATGGGGGACAAGACGAAGATGAAGGCGATGATGCAGCAGATGCAACAGGCGCAGGGGATGAGGAGGTAGGGGTTCAGATCCAGCACCAAGAGCATGAGATGTTCTCCGGTTGTCTTAGTTGTATTGATGTTTCCGTGTGCAGCTGGCGCGCAATCGATTGAGCACACTTTGCTACAACAAGGTGAGTTGTTAACCGAGGACCTGAAGGCCTTGGGAGCTTTTGATACCCTTTGGTACTGGTCGGACACTATGACGACTGCTCGCGTTGACTCCACGATGAGACTGTCCGATTCACTATGGGTGAGCGTACTGTCCGTAGGCGATGGACGCGGATTATGCACCCTCGTGCACATGATGACCTATGACCCAGCAGCTCACAAGGTCTTGCACTTGATGGAGATCTATGGCGCATGCGACATTGAACAGGGAACGGTAACGGACTATGACGTACACAAGATTGTAGGGCCCGCCGAACTCGATGTCGCTGAGTTGAGATACACCCCGGAATATGAGATCGATGGCGTTACGCATCAAGATCCTCCCGCTCTAATCGCCTTGCGCAGGATCAACGTGATGCCCGATGGTTCGTTCAGCGATACGGACTACATGCCGCTGGACAAGTGGGTCGGCCACAAGTACACAGCAGAGGAGGTGGGCCAATGGGACTACTGACGAGGTGCCTTACGAGGCCCGATTACACGAACTATTTCACGGCTCTGGCGCATAGGTATTTCATACGTATATGAGGATTACATTTGCCGTACAAACATCCATCGCCATGGACACCAAACTCACCCTCAGCTTCGATGCGGGCGTGGCCGAGCGGGCCAAGGCCTTCGCCGAAGCGAACAACATCAGCCTCTCGCGGCTCATCGAGTTCATGCTGAACAAAGTGACCGACAAGCGCTACCGCAGTTTGGATGAGCTGCCCGTGAGCGATTGGATCAGCCAGGTGGCCGAGGGCGAAGCGACCTATGTGCGGAAGAACGCCGCTGAGCGGAACGTGAAGAAGGATTACCTGAAGAGTAGAGGAAAGTGAGAGAGTGAAAGAGTGAGAGGGTGCATGAGCTGACCACACTTTCACCCTGTCACCCTTTCACTCTTTCCACTGCATACCCCCATGCGCATCTTCCTCGACGCCAACGTGATGGTAACGGTGCTCTGCAACGAGTACCCCCGCTTCGGTGCGTGCGCACGCATGTTGAGCCTAGCCGATGACCGACGCTTTGATGTGTACACCTCCCCGCTGTGCCTGGTCATTGGTGCCTACTTCGCGGAGAAGAAGAACGGGAAGAAGCTGGCGCGGAAGAAGATCGCGCTTCTAGCGGAGAGGTTGAAGGTGACCACGGTGGATGCGAGCGTGACCGAACGAGCGCTGGCCAACTTGAAGATCACGGACATCGAGGATGGCTTCGAGTACTACTCGGCCGTGGATGCAAAGTGCACGTGCATCGTCACCTACGATAAGCGGGACTTCCACTTTTCGGATCTAGAGGTGCTGAATGCACACGAGTTCCTGCTGAAGTACGTGGCGCGGGTCAGATAGCTCGTACCGGGCATCGGCGGCATCCCTGCCGTTATTGCTGCAGCGCCTTGGGATCGAACCAGAACACTTCCCAGATGTGGCCGTCGAGGTCATTGAAGCTGCGGCTGTACATGAAGCCGTGATCCTCGGCCGGGCGACATTCCGTGGCACTAGCGGCAATGGCTTTGGCGTAGTGCGCGTCCACCGCTTCTTTGCTGTCCATGGAGAAGGCGAGGAGCGTCTCGGTGGTCTTCGTCGCATCGGCAATGGTCTTTCCTTTGGGTAAGAAGCGCTCCATGTGCCCGGTGGTGAGCAGCATGCAGAAGATGGTGTCGCTGATCACCAGGCAGGCGGCGTTCTCATCTGAGAACTTGGGGTTGAAACCGTATCCGAGCTTCTCGAAGAAGGCCTTGCTCTTGGCGAGGTCATTCACGTGCATGTTGACGAAGATCTGGGTAGGCATGGGTTGTTGGGTTTTTGAGTCGGGGCGCGAGATCTCGCGCCCGTATGATGGATGGCCGATCCACTTCATCCAATGCGCTTCTTCTCGATGCGTTCAATGCGCTTCGCCACCAGCGGCCGGGTGATGTCCCTGATCACGTCCTTGCCGATCCAACGCTCCGTGCTGTTCTTGGAGGAAGCGAGCTGTTGCGCGAGTTCAAGCACGGCTTCATGACAAGCGCGACTGCGAGTGCCCATGGTGCGCATGGCCCAACTAACGCCCTTCTTCACGAAGTTGCGTTCATCGTTCGCGGCCACTGCGCACAAGGGCAGCAATGCGATCAGCGGCCCGTCAGGCGCTTTCTTGTCGTGTAGTGCCACGCTCGCCAAAAGCGCGAAGGCCGCGCGCTTCTCGAACTCCGGTTTGCGCTTCGCCCATTGCTTCACCTTGGCGAGCGCGAACGGCGTTTTGTCGAACAGCGCGAAGCAGGCTGTGTCGCAGGTGGCCCAGTTGTCGAGGTCGGCGCACCACGCATCCATTTGCGCGGCCGTGACCTTCGCGGGTTCATCGATCAAGCAGGCGAACATGCGTGCTTCGTACCAACCGCTGTTCCACAGCGCGATGGCCAGATCATGATCGCGGCCCGTGATCTTGGTCCGCGCTTTGGCATCGTGGTGGAGAAGTCCTTCGGCAATACCATGACGCAGTTGAAAGCGCTGGCCAAGATCACGGGCCGCGATCATGATCTGGCCATCGCGCTGTGGAACA
>JBKJPT010000177.1:0-19317 GCA_046595075.1 Flavobacteriales bacterium | reverse complement strand
TGCGCAACCCGTCTTGGAAGGTGGTGCCACCGCTTAGGGGGATCTCCCGCTCTTCGGTGTCTGGCCCGGTGTTCTTCACGCTCAGCTTGTAGTCCGGCGTGTCGTCATCGGGGAAGTAGTCGCTCAGGTCAAAGTCGTCGCGCTCGTTCTCCTCGTCGCTGCTTTCGTTCTCGGCGATCGCCTGCTCCTCGCTGGGGGCATCCTCCTCATCGTGGTCCTCGCCTTCTTCCAGCGCGGGGTTGTCCTCGATCTCCTGCTTTATGCGCTGCTCCATGTCCACGGTGGGCAGCTGCAGCATTTTCATCAGCTGTATCTGCTGCGGACTCAGCTTCTGTTGTAGCTTCAGGTAAAGGCCTTGTTTCATCATCGCGGGGCCAAATTACGGTGTCGCTTTCGCGGCGGGCGTGAACCGTGATCACTTTACGGGGCGCGCGACAGACAATGCCTTCATCGAACGACTGTGGCGCAGCGTGAAGCAGCAATGTATCTACTTGCACAGCCCTGCGGATGGCAACGAGCTGCGCAGCTTGCTCGCCGAGTGCTTCACCTACTTCGATCACCGGCGGCCGCACCAGAGTCTCAACGGCCTCACACCAGCTCATCGTTACTTTGGGCTAACCGATACGCGACCATGCACCCGCTCACCAACCATCGACCAACCCCAATCATCACTGATCACCGCGTGAAGCATGTCCAGTGAATGGGGAGTAGCACAGACTGCTCTTCTTGGGCTTCCACTTGCGTTTTGCTTCCATGTTCGTGTCTGGTTGATCGAAGGAATGACCTTCCGGTCCAACTGACACACATTACCTAATGGTCTCCAAGTAGCGCGTCCTATTCCACACCTGTTCAAAGTTGTGAGCCAGAAAACTGCGACCCGCCGCAGGGCACCTGTTCATTTCGGACAAAGTGCGTAGCGGCTTTTCGCAACTTCATCTCGCCTGCGCCACGGATCCACTTTCCGCACGGCCAGATTGTGAGTCGCAGAAATTCCATTGCCTATCTCCATCATTCCTGCTTTTGGAGGGACTGCGCCGAGGCTCAGTAATTTGGAGGGAGGCGCAATGCTCAATCCAGTTTCAGCACCGCGAGGAACGCCTGCTGAGGCACCTCCACGATCCCGATCTGCTTCATTTTCTTCTTCCCCTCTTTCTGTTTCTCCAGCAGCTTGCGCTTGCGGCTGATGTCGCCGCCGTAGCACTTCGCGGTAACGTCCTTGCGCAAGGCCTTCACCGTTTCGCGCGCTACGATCTTGGCGCCTATCGCTGCTTGGATGGGAATGTCGAACTGCTGGCGCGGGAGAAGTTCCTTCAACTTACTGCACATCTTCTTGCCCAATTCGTGCGCATGGTCGCGGTGGATCAACGCGCTCAAAGCATCCACCTTCTCGCTGTTCAGGAGGATATCGAGCTTGATAAGATCGCTTTCACGCATACCCACGGGGTGATAGTCGAAGCTGGCATACCCGCGCGAGATGCTCTTGAGCTTGTCGTAGAAATCGAATACCACTTCCCCGAGCGGGAGCTCGAAGGTGAGTTCCACGCGATCGGTGGTGAGGTAGTTCTGGCCGATGAGGTTGCCGCGCTTCTCGATGCACAATGTCATGATCGCGCCAGTGTATTCAGCTTTGGTGATCACCTGCGCCTTGATGAACGGCTCTTCGATCTTCTCGATGTGCATCACTTCCGGCAATTCGCTCGGGTTGTGGATCTCGAACACCTCGCCGTTCGTCTTCGTGATCACATAGCCCACGTTGGGCACGGTGGTGATCACGCTCATGTTGAACTCGCGCTGCAAGCGCTCCTGGATTATCTCCATGTGCAGCAAACCGAGGAAACCGCAACGGAACCCGAAACCGAGCGCGGCGCTGCTCTCGGGGGTCCACGTCAAGCTCGCATCGTTGAGCTGTAGCTTCTCCATGGCATCGCGCATCTCTTCATAGTCGTCGGTATCCACCGGGAAGATGCCCGCCCAAACCATGGGCTTCACCTCCTCGAAGCCATGGATAGCCACATCGCACGGACGATCGCGGTGAGTGATGGTATCGCCCACTTTCACTTCGCTGGCGGTCTTGATGCCGCTGATTATGTAGCCCACATCGCCGGCCTTCACATCGGGGCGTGGTTCAATGCTCATCTTTAGGCAGCCCACCTCATCAGCCCCGTATTCGACGCCGGTGTTGAAGAACTTCACCTGATCGCCTTTGCGGATGGTGCCGTTCATCACGCGGAAATAGGCAATGATCCCACGGAAGCTATTGAAGACGCTATCGAAGATGAGAGCTTGCAACGGCGCGTTCGGGTCGCCCTTGGGTGCTGGTACGCGCGCCACGATCTCTTCCAGCACCTTGTCCACGCCCAAGCCCGTCTTTCCGCTGGCGGCCATGATCTCCTCGCGCTTACAGCCGAGCAGGTCCACGATCTGGTCCTTCACTTCCTCGGGGTTCGCGCTTTGGAGGTCCATCTTGTTCAGGATGGGAATGATCGTGAGATCGTGCTCCAGCGCGAGGTAGAGGTTGCTGATGGTCTGCGCTTGTATGCCTTGCGTAGCGTCGACGATCAGCAGCGCTCCCTCGCACGCCGCAATGGAACGGCTGACCTCGTAGCTGAAGTCCACGTGACCAGGCGTGTCGATCAGATTCAGGATGTACTTCTGTCCATTGAGGGTGTAGTCCATCTGGATCGCCTTGCTCTTGATGGTGATCCCGCGCTCCCGCTCCAGATCCATATCGTCCAAGTTCTGGGCTTGCATATCCCGGTCGGCGATGGTGCCGGTCATCTGCAAAAGGCGGTCGGCCAGGGTGCTTTTGCCGTGGTCGATGTGGGCGATGATGCAGAAGTTGCGGATGTGGTCCATGAGGGCTCTCGGAACGGGGCGCGAAAGTAGCCGATAATGGCCGCTGGCCGGGCCGATCACCTATCTTGGAGCGGCCTGCCTAGTGAGGCAGGCAACCGGTGCGGCCGTAGGTGCATCTTGGAGTAAGAACGATGCGGCCAAGGCTATGGAAGAACGTGGCCCAGCCGCACCGGTGAAAGAGGATCGGACATTCCGGTCCCGAGGCAGGAGATCGAACCAATTGAACAGAAGAACCGAAGACCAACCCCAACGACCATGCTGAACAAGGGGAATTTCATTGCGGCATTGCTGATCGCCGTTTGTGCGTTGCCCGCGCGGGCACAGGCGCCGCTGCCCGGCCAGCCCGGCTACGATGAGTGGAAGGCGGCCAACGCGCTGCCCCCCACGCCACCGCCCGTGGACGAGGCCGAAGTGCCGGAGACCACCAATGCCGGCCAACGCGTATGCGATTGCTGGATCCCGCCGGATGCGAGCTATACGCTCGCGATGCAGCCGAACGATGATGGCTCCTCTGCATTGATCCCACTGCCATTCAACTTCTACCTGTACGGGACCAACTACAATTCTGCTTACATCAACAACAACGGGAATATCTCTTTCGGCTCACCGTACGGGGCGTATAGTTCAGCGGGTTTCCCCAGTGCCAACTTCGTGATGGTAGCGCCCTTCTGGGCTGATGTGGACACACGTCCCGCGAACGGGGGGCAGGTTTGGT
Source organism: Flavobacteriales bacterium (assembly GCA_046595075.1). Classification (GTDB taxonomy): domain Bacteria; phylum Bacteroidota; class Bacteroidia; order Flavobacteriales_F; family PHOS-HE28; genus PHOS-HE28. The sequence continues at coordinate 15,746 of JBKJPT010000177.1, read as the reverse complement.
ACAAGGTGACACCCACGGCCATGTACGTGAACTGGGTCGACGTAGGCTATTACAGCATGCAGACCGACAAGATCAACAGCTTTCAAGTGATCATTACCAACGCCACGGACCCCGTTGTGGCAAATGGTGCCAATGTGAGCTTCTGCTACCGTGACATGCAATGGACCACTGGCGCGGCTTCCGGAGGTGTCGGTGGTTTTGGAGGAACACCTGCTACCGTTGGAGCCAACAAAGGCGATGGCGTCAACTATATGCTCTTCGGCCGCTTCGACCATGCCGGTATCGATTATGATGGCCCGTTGGGTGTTTTCGACGGCGTGAGCTGGCTCGATTACAAATACCTCAGCTTCACTACCAACCAAACGCAAGCGAACGTGCCGCCGGTGATCACCAGCCAGAGCGTTTGCGACAGCATGGTGTTGTGTGTGGGTGAACTGGCCAATTTGAACGTGACCTTCCTTTCGCCCGAACCCACACAGATCACCACACCGAGTTCTTCTGCCCCTACGCTCAGCAACTGGACCGTGGTGAGCAGCACATCCGGGCTGAACGCTGACATCAACGTGGAATTCACTCCGCTACCCGTGGACATCGGCTACCACACGGTCACTTTCTCCGGGACCGATGATGGTGCGCCCTCGCTCACAACGAATTTCACGGTGATCGTGCATGTGATCCAAGGTGGTGCGTTGCCACCGGGATCCCTCGCGGTATGTGATAACGGTGCATCAGTGGATCTGCTCGTGGATGTGCTGGGGCCGAATGCCGCTGCTGGTGGATCGTGGACCGATCCTACGGGTGCGGCCCACAGTGGCACCTTCGATCCTGTAACGGACCCTCCAGGTGATTACCTCTATGCCGTTCTGCTTGGTGGCAATTGCGCCTCGCTGGGTACGGCAACGATCACCGAGGTGCCCCATGCATGGGCGGGCAACGATGCCGTTGGTGTTTACTGCACCGATGGCATCACTGTTGACCTTTTCAACATGTTGGGGGGCGCGCCGCAAGCAACTGGCGCTTGGTTGTCCCCAACCGGTGCTGGCTTTGGCGGAACATTGGATCCCGGAACCGACGTTACCGGCGACTACACTTATGTGATCACGGGCGCTGCTCCCTGCCCCAACGATACAGCTGTCATGGACGTTACCGTGAACCAGTTCGTTGATGCGGGTCAACCGAATGACATCACGCTTTGCGAGGACGCCACACCGCTGGACATGATCACTGCCTTGAACGGCGCACCAACCCCCGGCGGCACATGGACAACGAACGTTGGGACGCCCTGGAGCGGCACATGGGTGGCTGCCACTGATGCCCAAGGTGTTTATACCTACACCGTAACGAGCGCACTCCCTTGCCTAGACCACAACACAACGCTCACTGTGGCCATGCACCCCGCTCCCTGGGCCGGTGATGATGGGAACATCACGCGCTGTGCGAACGATGGCGAAGTAGCGCTCTTCCCATTCTTGGGCGGTGCGCCGGACACGGACGGCTTCTGGGAAGACCCCATGCAAGCCCCGCATTCAGGCACACTTGATCCGCCCACAGCTCTTGCGGGCAACCACTACTACATTGTACTGGGCACAGCAGAGTGCGTGCACCTGATCGATACGGCGCTGATCGCCACGACCATCAACCCACTGCCGCGCGTGGATTTCATAGCCGAACCCGATTCGGGGTGTCATCCGCTGAACGCCACCTTGATCAACACCACACCGCCCGGGGATGTGGGCGGAAATTGTGTGTGGCAATTGGGCGATGGAAGCACCGTGGTGGACTGCGACAGCCTCCAGCACTTGTACTTGGAGCCTGGTTGGTATCCCGTGCGGCTCACCGTCACTTCCCCCTTGGGATGCACCGATTTCCTCTTCCGCACGCATATGATCCTGGTGGAAGAAGCGCCCACCGCCAGCTTCTTCATTTCACCGAACCCCGGTACGGTGGACAACAGCACGATCTACTTTACTGCGGACGACACGGACAACGAGCAGTATGAATGGAACCTCGACGGTCTGCTGCTGGGGAGCGCGATACATGCGCACCAATGGTTCAATGATGTCTTGGGTTCCGACCATGAGATATGCCTGAACGTGATGGACCGGTACGGTTGTGCCGACACATTGTGCCAAGACGTCTCCATTGTGGTGCCAGCGATCTGGTCGCCCAACGCCTTCACCCCCGATGGCGATGGGCTGAACGATAAGTACATACCACGGCTCTTCGATATCGTGCCTTCGGAACACGTGTTCCAAGTATTCGATCGCTGGGGTGAGCTGGTCTTCAGCACAACCGACCCCACCGAGGGTTGGGATGGCACCGTTGGCGGCAGCATAGCCCCGCAGGGCGTGTACGTGTGGCGGATGGAAACCCTACCCATGTACGCGGCGGACAAGCTGGAGCTGTTCGGCAGTGTCACCCTAATAAAATGACCGTGCCCCTAGGCGGGACGACCCGTTCATGGGGTGGCCAAAACCTTGTGGATCGGGCAACTTCAGCGCCCGGGATCGCATCATTCCACCGGAACGCCATGACTGATGAACAACTGGTTTCGGGGTGCATCGGTGGAGATCCTGTTGCGCAAAAAGCTTTGTATAAAGCCTATGCGCGCAAAATGATGAGCATCTGCATGCGATACGCCGGTAATAGGGAACAAGCCCAGGACATGCTCCAGGACGGCTTCGTGAAAGTGTTCCAGAAAATTGACCATTTCCGCGGGGATGGCCCTTTGGGTGGCTGGATCGCGCGTACCATGGTGAACACAGCCTTGGACCATATCCGTCGCAACAAGCCATATGACCACAGCTTGGACCTCACCGAGGCCGAGCACCTGCACCAAACGGACGAACAAGTGCTCACCACCATGAGCACCGACGAGTTGATGGACCTCATCCAGGCGTTGCCTCCTGGCTACCGCACGGTGTTCAACTTGTTCGCCATCGAGGGCTTCGCCCACAAGGAGATCGCCGAGCAATTGGGGATCTCTGAGAACACCTCCAAATCGCAATTCATGAAAGCGCGGGCCTACCTGCGCAAGCTGCTGCCCAAAGAAGCCGCAGCGCCATACGCACACGACCATGAAGGATAGTTTGAAAGATCTTTTCCAAGAACACTTCCAGGGGCACGAAGCCCCGGTAAGCCCCGCCACATGGCAGGTGATCGAAGCGCGACTGCTCACCGCGGCGCCCGCAGCCGACCCCGTGAACGAACTCTTCCTGGAGCGGTTCAGCGGACATGAAGTGATCGTGTCTCCCAACGTGTGGCAGAACATCAGCCAGCAAATGGGCCATGGCGTCAGCGCTGGTAGCACATTCGGCGGCTACAGTTGGATCGCTGCTGGTATAGGCGGCATTCTGCTCACAGGCGGGCTGATCTACTCCCTATCTGGCCAGCCGGAACAGTTGGCCCAAGAGCCAGCCACACCGGTGGAAGTATTGGCCCAAGAAGAGCCAGTGACCCTAATGATCCCGGCTGCGACCCCTTCAGATTTGCCCGTTGTCAGCGAGCAGCAGCAGATCGTCGTTTCCACGAGAACGCAAGACCCCGTAGCGAATTCGATAGCCACCGGTCAAGGCCCAGCAGCCAGTTTTGTCCTCCCCACACCAGCCCGAGGCTCCGTCATTGCAGACGACAAGGACACATCGGGCGCCCAAGTGGTGCGGCAGATCATTGCGGCCATGACCACGGCGGCCGAGCAGGACCTCCTGATCGAACGCACCAACGAGATCGGGACGGTAATACCCTCGACACCGGACGCGCAACAACCGCAACGCACGCCGGATAATGGATCTACAGTGGATGATGGTGTAGTAAGCCCAGAGGCGAAGGAGCCATGCACCTTGTTCTTGGAGAACATCTTCACCCCGAACAACGACGGCACCAACGATGCGTTCATCGTGAAACCGCCACCCTGCATCACCTCGGCCCGCATCCGCATTTTCTCGATCAGTGGGCAGCTCGTGCACACCATGAACAACTACGAGCCCTGGACCGGGGCCAACTGTGAGGAAGGCTGGTACATCGCAGCCGGTGAGGCCAGCACCGTGGATGGCGACATGGTCCCCATCAAGGGCACGGTGATGCTGAAGCGGAGCGGTAACAACTAAGGCCCAGCGATTTCCCCGGCCGGAGCGTAAGTTCGCGGCCGCTCGAAGGCCGGCAGGAACCTGAACGAAAGCAAGGAAGCGAATGAAAAGCAGAACGAACTTGTGGAAGGCCGCCGCACTGGTCGCCTTCGTATCAATCACCGCTAAAGCTGCGGCCCAGGAATACTACATGTACGAGCCCAGTGTAACGGCTTGTCAGGGCGCGTTCTTGGACAGCAACGGAAATGGCGGCCCTTATGGCGACAACGAGAATTTCACCACCACGATCTGCTCCGATGGTACAGGACCGGCGATCTCATTGCAGTGGATCATCTTCAACTTGTCCACCGCAGGCACTTCGCCTCTGGACCAGATGAGCATCTACGATGGCACCTCCACCTCCGACCCGTTGATCGGCACTTGGCAGGGCAACGACAACCCCGGCATCATTAGCGCGAGCTTCGCGAACATCACTGGGTGCCTAACTGTGGTGTTCACCAGCAATAGCAGCGGCACCGGCGAATTCGCTGCGGCCATCACCTGTTTCCAGCCCTGCCAACCACCGGTTGCCGATGCCACCGTGGGCGGCCTGCCCGTTCCTTTGCTCGTATGCCAAGGCGAAGACCTCATCTTCGATGGTAACGGATCCTATTCCCCTGCAGGGTTCACAGTGCAGCAGTGGATCTGGAACTTCGCTGATGGATCTGTTGATAGCACGAGCGGGCCGGTGGTAACCCACAATTTCGACACACCAGCTGAGTACGTGGTGCAGTTGACCGTGGTGGACGACAACGATTGTGCGAGCGTGAACAATGTGGATCAGCAAGTGCTGGTGAGCACAACTCCCGAGTTCATTGGCACCACCGCCGACACCACTATTTGCCAAGGCCAGACCGTGGACCTTACCGCAGTAGCTACGGCCGTGAACTGGTCGGCACTTCCCGAGTCCACCTTGGGCAATGGGATATTCCTGCCCGATCTGCAAGGGGTGCCCTTCAGCACAGCGCTCACCTTCAGCAATTTCTCGCCCGGCCAAACCCTTGCGGACATCAACGACCTAGAGTCCGTGTGCGTGAGCATGGAGCATAGCTACATGGGTGATCTAGTGATCCAACTCACTTGCCCCAGCGGACAAACGGTGGTCTTCCACCAGCAAGGTGGTGGCACTACTTACCTCGGTATTCCTGTCGATGATGAATCAGACACCCCCGGAGTGTGCTGGGAATACTGCTGGAGCCCAACGGCCACCAATGGAACTTGGGTGGACAATACAGGCGGCACATTGCCAAGTGGCACCTACGAGAGTTTGGAGCCATTCGGGAATCTACAGGGATGTGACCTCAACGGTGTGTGGACCTTCACCATCACCGATCTATTTGCAATCGACAATGGCTACATCTGCGACTGGGGATTGAACTTCAACCCCAACCTCTTTCCGAGCCTTACTTCGTACACGCCCGTGTTGGGCCTCAACGCGGATTCTTGCGCATGGACAGGACCGAACTCGACGCCGAGCACAACGGACCCGCTCACCACCACCGTGCTGGGCGTTACACCGGGCAGCTTCGATTACACCTTCACGGTCACCGATAATTTCGGCTGCACATACGACACCACGATCACCGTAACAGTGAACCCTTCGCCGCAAGGGCCGATAACGATCACCGGCGATGCTGTGATCTGCGAGGATGGCGTGGCATTCTTGGATGCGCCGCTAGGCTTCGACAGCTATCTCTGGACCCCCGACGGCGCAACGGGATCCAATGTGAACGTGGGCGCTGGTACCTACACGGTAACGGTGGCATTCGGTAACTGCCCCCTCACATCCGGTCCATTCACGGTTACAGAGCTGCCGGCACCCGTGCCGGTGATCACCGGCCCTGCATTCAGTTGCGGTGGACAACCTGCGGTGCTCGGCACCACTGAATCGTACGCCAGCTATCTCTGGTCCAACCTCGCACAAAGTCCTGCCATCACAGTGGGCACCGGCAGCTACAGTGTGATCGTTACTACTGCCCAAGGTTGCAGTGGCGAGTCGGCACCCTTCGATGTGCAGGTGGGCAGCTCTCCGAACGCCGCGTTCGTGACCGACCCGAACTCCCCTCAGCCCATGGGCACCTCGGTCACTTTCAATGATGCCAGTTCTGTCCAAGGTGGCACCATCGTAGGTTGGCAGTGGGACTTCGGCGGCCTCGGTTCAAGCACCGACCAATCACCCGCGTGGCCGTTCACCGATCCCGACACTTACGAGATCACCTTGATCGTTACCGCCAACGACGGTTGTACCGATACCATGAGCCTCTTCTACATCATTTTCCCTCCGGATATCACGATCCCCAATGTGATCTCGCCCAACGGTGACAACATGAACGACTTCTTCGTGATCGACAACATCGAGTTCTGGAGCAACCAGCTGACGATCTACGGCCGCTGGGGCAACAAAGTGTACGAGGTGAACAATTACGTGAACCAGTGGAAGGCCCAGGACCTGCCCGATGGCACCTACTACTACGTGCTCACTCTGAACGATGGCGAAGAGCATGCAGGCCACATCACCGTGCTTCGGTAGAGCGCAACGATCCAATAGGAAGGCCCCCGCGCAACGGGGGCTTTCTACTTTAGCGCGCCTTTGAAAAGGGCTTTGACATGAAGGTGATCGACCACCTCCGCCACGCGGACCGCACATTGTTCTCCTTCGAGATCCTTCCGCCATTGAAGGGCAAGGACATCCGATCGATCTACGAGGGTATCGATCCATTGACGGAGTTCAAGCCGAGCTTCATCAACGTGACCTACCACCGCGAGGAGGTGATCTACAAGGAGCGCGGAGCCGGGCTGTTGCAGAAGGTGCGCCTGCGCAAGCGGCCGGGCACCGTGGGGATCTGCGCCATGATCAAGGCGAAGTACAACATCGACACCGTCCCGCACCTGATCTGCGGCGGCTTCAGCCAGGAGGATACGGAGGACGCGTTGATCGAGCTCAACTTCCTCGGGATCGGTAACGTGCTGGCCCTGCGCGGCGATGCGATCAAGAACGAATCGCACTTCATCCCCGAACGCGATGGGCACCCGCACGCGGTGGACCTCATTCGCCAGATCGAAGGGCTCAACCACGGCAAGTACATGTACGAGGAGGAGCAGGAGGCCGCGGCCACCGACCTCTGCATAGGTGCGGCCTGCTACCCCGAGAAGCACCCCGAGGCGCTGAACTTGAACGTGGACATCGCCTACTTGAAGCAAAAAGTGGATGCCGGTGCCGAATACCTCGTGACCCAGATGTTCTTCGACAACGCGAAGTACTTCCATTTCGTGGACCTCTGTCGCGAGGCGGGGATCACCGTTCCCATTATTCCGGGCCTGAAGCCGATAACCACGCTCAAGCACATTGCTTTCCTGCCCAAGACCTTCCGCGTGGACCTGCCCGATCAGTTCGCAGCTGACCTGGTGAAGTGCCGCACTGACCTGGAAGTGAAAAAACTCGGTGTGGAATGGGCCGTTATGCAAGCGAAGGAGCTGATGGCCCGAAAAGCCCCCTGCCTGCACTTCTATACCATGGGCCGCAGTGAGGCCGTACGCTCCATCGTGGAAAAGGTTTTCTGAACCCTTGGCGCGTCGGTACCGGCGCACCGCGTTACTTCGTGGTATGCGCAGTGCTCTCGCCCTCGGCTCCATCTGCTGGACACTCTTGTCCCAAGGGCAGGTGCACTTCGACAAGGACGTGCTGCGCACCATAGCTTGCAGCGAAGGACGTGCGCATGCAGCGCACCAAAAGGCCGCTGCCAGTGAACCTACTCGCGGCTACGACCTGAAGTACCATCGGCTGGACCTTGAGGTGGATCCCGCTGTGCGAGCGATCAGCGGGTCGGTGACGCACTACTTCGCGGCGCTGACCGATCTGGATGAAGTGATCTTCGACCTGAGCACCGATCTGGTGGTGAGCAACGTAACGCACGTTGGTGCCCCGCTCACATTCCAACAGGCGAATGATCTGCTCACAGTACAGTTGCCCACAACGCTTGCGACCGGCTCGCTCGATTCGCTCAGCATCATTTACGGCGGTGTTCCACCCGAAACGGGCTTTGGCTCCTTCGTGCAAACCGATCACGCGGGTGTGCCGATCCTATGGACATTGAGCGAACCATACGGCGCCCGTGATTGGTGGCCTTGCAAACAGGACCTAAACGACAAAGCCGATTCGCTCGATGTGATCGTGACCGTTCCCACGGGGCAACGTGTCGCGGGCAACGGCTTGCTCATCGCGCAGACCGATATGGGCGATGGCACCACGCGCCATCATTGGCGGCACCGTCATACCATCAACTACTACCTCGTGGCCTTTGCGGTAACGAACTATACTGTGTACAGTGACTTTGTAACACTGCCGGGTAGCACGGTGGAAGTGCAGAACTATGTGTTCCCCGAGAACTTGTTCGACGCACAGGTGGGCACAGGGAACATCGTGCAACAGATGCAGTTGTTCAGCGAACTGTTTGGTGAATACCCTTTTGCCGATGAGAAATACGGTCACGCTCAATTCGGCTGGGGCGGCGGCATGGAACACCAGACCATGACTTTCGTGGGGGGCTTCAGCTATGAACTCCTCGCGCATGAACTGGGCCATCAATGGTTCGGCGATCTAGTTACGTGCGGATCATGGGAGGATCTGTGGCTGAACGAAGGTTGGGCGACCTACGTCACGGTCTTGTGCTATGAACACCTCGCACCGCAATACTGGATCCCCGTCCTGGATGCGCGACGCGACCTGATCGTATCGCAACCCGGGGGAAGTGTGCTTGTGACGGACACGCTTTCCATCCCACGTCTCTTCGACTCGCGCCTCACGTACATGAAGGGTTCGTTCGTGCTGCACATGTTGCGCTGGGTCTGCGGCGATGTAGCCTTCTACCAAGGCGTGAACAACTACCTCAACGACCCGGACATCCGCAACGCCTCGGCGCTCACGCCACAGTTCATCATGCACCTGGAGAACACCAGCGGCCTCGACCTCGATCCGTTCATGGCCGACTGGTACGTGGGCGAAGGATTCCCCAGCTATCAGGTAATGTGGAGCCAGACCGCAAGTGGTGAGGTGAGCGTGCAATTGGATCAGACCACATCCCACCCCAGTGTGGACTTCTACGAGATGCCGGTGCCGATCAAATTCAAGAACAGCACGATGGATAGCACCATGGTGTTGGATCATATGGTCAGTGGTCAGATCTTCACCTTCACCCTTCCCTTCCAAGCGGATAGCGCGCTGTTCGATCCGGAGATCTGGATCCTGAGCGGGCAGAACTTGGTTTTGAAAGTGCCCGTGGCCGCGTTCTCGAACGATGCGCTACTGCTCTATCCTGATCCAGCGATCGAACAAGCCTGGATCTACGTTGGCACCGCTGTGCAAGGCGTTGTTGATCTCGATGTGTACGACGGTACCGGTCGCTTGGTGCGCAGCTTGCAGACAACCGTGCACGGTCTCCGGGTGGAATTGCCGTGCGAAGGTCTCGGGTCCGGTTGCTATACCGTTCGTTTGCGTGCGGGAGAGAGCTCCTTCGACCTGCGCTTCGTGAAGAGCTGATCACCGCACGAGCATCCGCTCCACGTACTTGCCCACCACATCATTCTCCACGTTCACGCGATCGCCGGGCTTCAGCTTGCTGAAGGTGGTGTGCTCGAACGTGTACGGAATGATGGCGACGGAGAACGATCGGTCGTCCAGCGAAGCGATCGTCAAGCTCACACCGTTCAAACAAGTGCTCCCCTTCTGCACGAGCAAGTGCTTCTCTTCGGGCAGGTTGAAGGTGAAGACCCAGCTACCGTCTTCGTCGTTCACACCAATGCACTCGACAACACCATCTACGTGCCCTTGTACCATATGGCCATCGAGCCTGTCACCGATGCGCAAACTCCGTTCGAGGTTCACACCATCGCCAACGATCAGCATTCCGATGTTGCTGCGTTCGAGCGTTTCCTTCACCGCGACAACATCGTAGCGATCACCGGCGACCCGCACTACCGTGAGGCATACACCGTTGTGCGAGACGCTCTGGTCCACGCGTAGCTCGGTGGACATGCGGGCTTGGATGGTGAAGGTGCGGTTGGTGCCGTTTTCGATCGCGGTCACGACTTCACCCACCTCCTCAACTATTCCCGTGAACATCAGTTCACCGGCGTATTGGAACTGCCGCCCTGCAGGTGCACGTAACCCTTCAGTTGAACGAGCTCGGTGCCCGTAAGGCGCGCGTAGTTCACGTTGCACACGTAGTAGTACACGCCATCGGGAAGTGTTTCGCCGGTGTTCTTGTACGTGCCGTTCCACAAGATCGCGGGGTCCTCGGTCTCGAACACTAAGCCGCCCCAGCGGTTGAAGACCGTGAGCGCGATGGAGCGCACCCCGCGGTAGGGGAAGGGCACGAAACGATCGTTCATGCGATCGCCGTTCGGAGTGAAGATATTGGGCAGTGTGTACTGCGGACAATTGTCGCCGCACACCTCCTGAACGAAAGCACTCTCGTTGCCCAACGTGTCCAGCGCGGTCACTTGATAGCAACCGGCCACGCTGCTGTTGTTCACATGGGTGAACACGGTATTCTCCGCACCCACCACCGTGGCGATGAGCACGAAGGGTGCACCGATGGAATCAGCGTAGTAGATGTGGTACTCGTAGGTATCGTCCGCGCAGCTCTCGTTGGGGTTGTTCCAAGTGAGGGTGTTCAGCGGGGTCTCGCAATCGTTGTCAAGCGCCACGGAGGGTGGGCACGGTGGTGTAAGGTCCACGGGGCTGTCGCATTTCTCCTGGCTCCAATTGTATAGCGGCGCCACGATAGCGGGGTCGCTATACGCACCCATGCTGCGCACGCGGTAGCAGTACCGCTGCCCGTTCACGAGCAAGGTGTCCATGTAGCTCGTTGTGGTACTAGTGCCCACGAGCACACCATCGCGGTAAACCTCGTAGAGCGAGTTCGTCCACGGTGTGTTCAGGTTCCACTGCACGGTGATCTGCTCATCGTTCGGCGCGGTGGTGATGAAGACCGAGGAGGCCGGACTGCTGGTGCCAATGAGTTCTGGCAAGGGCTGGTCACCGCGCCCGAAGAGTTCCACGCGGTACACATGCGCGTCGTTCTTCGTGTTCAGACCCGTGTCCACGAAGTTGGTGTCCGGATGCTGCAGGAAGGGATGCGTCCCGCTCGTCCAGATCAACTGGTTCGCAGCGGTGAAGCCGATGCCACGATAGAGCTTGAACAAATAAGGACCAGGCCGCGCTACGGTATCCAGGTCGAAAGCATTGCTCCATTGGACGGAGTCTATGCCGCTTGTGGTGCTCGTCGTCACCACGCTCACCTTGGTCAATACCGGCACCTGCCTGTCCAGTATGGCACAGAACTCCTCGCTCGCGTAGCTCTGCGCACCATCCGGGAATTTCGCCACCACCATGTAGCAGTACTGGTTGCCGATCACGAGCCCGTTCTGATCGATGTAGCTCGTGTTGTTCAGTCCATCTATTGAAGCTAGGAAGGTGTAACCCGTGTACGCCGGAACGCCTGTTTCGCAGTTATCGGGGTCGAACCCGTATAACCCGCTCCGGCGATAAATGAGGTAGCCATCAGCGTTCGTACAGATGCTCGCGTCCCAATCCAGTTCGATGGTGTTGCCTACCGGGGTGGCGCTCGGGTTCAGCGGCGCCGGAGCCACCACAGTGATCGTCATGCTGCGGTAATCCTGCAGTTGCACTTCGGGATCATTGTCCACTGCGTTGAAGACCACTTGGTACGGTTGCAGGCGTACATGCCCGCAGTTCGTTTGCCAACTGAACACACCGGTGACGTTCTGCGCGGGCGAAGGGCTCACGAAGGTGGCGGGCGAGTTGGCCAGCACGAAGGGTTGCCCCAAGGCGGTGAGCGTTACCTCCTGCCCGAGGTTTTGGTCGTTGGCATCCACATTGAAAGTGAGGAATGTGCCGGCTTCCACACACGTGTCGGCGACCTGCTCGATCTGAGGTGGTTGGTTTGAACACGTGAGCACGGTCACCTGCATGTCGCGCGTCACCCAGCCCATCTCTCGCCAATCGCCGTCCACGAAGCGCCACTCGTGTACTCGGAAAGCGATGTTGTACTCGCCGAGCAGGCCGGGGTTCAGCCAGAATAGGGTGCCAGTAAAGGGGTCGATCGAGTAGTCGGCACCGTTGCAACCCGCTACTTGGTTCGGGTATTGGTAGCCCACGATGGGGGCACAGTTCAGTCCGAGGCAAACCACAGGTTCGTAGCTCAGGCTGTCACCATCGGGGTCAAAAGCCACCGAATTGTGGATCCACGGCTGACAATTGCATGCGTCCTGGATCGGCGGGTTGAGGAAGCGGACCGAACAGTTGTTGCCACCGAGGGGATCAATGATGAGGTTGGTCTGCACACAGAACGATTGCGAAATGGAGTTCGGCACGTTGACCACACCGCCGTTGCGGTTCTGGTCATCGAACTGAAGAATGAACGACCCTGGGCCGGCATACTGGTGCGTGGCCACGTACTCGTTGCGGCGCAGGTCGTCCGGAGGGGTGTCAATGATCTGCGTTCGATCCACCACCGTGCAAATGCCGTCGCCCCAGCAAAGGGTCAACTCCGGGCGATCAGCTGGCGCGGAAAGCTTGGTGTAGGTGATGATCGTGGCCTCGTAGATCAAGCCCTGCCCGGTCCAGCACACAATGATCTCGCCTGCCCTGTTGTGCGTAGCCATGGCAGCCTCGGCCAACAAGGAGAGCAAGAGCAGGATAAGGGTGCGTAAGGGGTGCATATCGTGAAGACGTACAAAGGTCGGCAAAGCTCAAGGCCAACGGCCGCCGTTGCCCGCGAATTGCCCTCCGATGCTTGAACGCTTGGCACGATCCGACAGGCCCACCACGATCTGGGCAAGGAGCGGCGACCCCCCGCTATCTTCGACCCCCATGATCGCCATCACCAAAAGCAACCGGCCCACTGCCGCGCGCGACACCTTGGTGCTGCTGGACAGCCCGGCCCAGTTGCGCAATCTGGACCTGGAACGCGCAGATCGGCAGTACCTCACAGAGCAGCTCGAAGCGGACCCTTCCTTTGCCGCCTGCGATATCAGCGGTCGGCTGGTGCTCGTACACCTCACTTCCGCAACAGACCGCACCCAGCAACTGGAAAAGGCCCGCCGCGCTGGGGACACCATGGCCGCGCGCCTCAACAGCGCCAAGCGCACCGAAGCACAAGTGGTGAGCCTGCAGGACGATGCCGACCTCACACTCGCGCTCGCCGAAGGCGCCGTGTTGGGCAGCTATGGCTTCCGCAAGTACAAGAGCGATGAAAAGGGCGCCCCCACCCTTGAGAAGGTGAGCATCGTGGCCAAGGAGGTGAGCACCGCCCAGGTGGACGAACTGGAAGATCTCTGCGAAGCGGTCTTCACCGCGCGTGATCTGGTGAACGAACCGGTGAGTTTCCTCAATGCCAAGCAGCTCGCTTCGGAGATCCGCAACCTCAGCCGCACTTCGGGTTTCAAGGTGGAAGTACTGGGCAAGGAGCGCATTCAAGCCCTCGGCATGGGTGGATTGCTGGCTGTGAACAAGGGCAGCCTCGATGATCCAGCCTTCTGCATCATGGAGTGGAAGCCGAAGAACGCCGTGAACAAGAAACCGATGCTCCTGATCGGCAAGGGCGTGGTGTACGATACCGGCGGCCTCAGCCTGAAGCCCACGCCCAACAGCATGGACCAGATGAAGTGCGACATGGCCGGTGCCGCAGCTGTGGCATGCGCGATCAGCGTAGCGGCACGGCAGGAGTTACCGGTGCACATCGTGGGCTTGGTGCCCGCTACTGACAACCGACCGGGGGGCAATGCATACGCGCCCGGGGATGTGATCCTCATGCACAGCGGCCTTACCGTGGAAGTGCTCAACACGGACGCCGAAGGGCGCATGATCCTGGCCGACGCGCTCAGCTATGGCGAGCAGTACAAACCCGAACTGGTGATCACCGTGGCCACGCTCACCGGAGCGGCGATGCGCGCGATCGGCCCGTACGGTGTAGCTACAATGGGCACCGCACCCGACGGTGATTTCAAACGACTGGAAGAAGCGGGCAATGCCACCTACGAACGCGTCGCTCGACTTCCGTTCTGGGACGAGTACGGAGAGGAGATCATCAGCGATGTGGCCGACATCAAGAACCTCGGCAGTGATCTGGGAGGTGCACAGACCGCTGGAAAGTTCCTCGCGCGCTTCACCACGCATCCGTTCATCCACCTCGACATCGCAGGTCCTGCATTCCTCATGCGCAAGGACGGATACCGCCCCAAGGGTGGCACGGGTGTGGGCGTGCGACTGCTCTATGAACTGATCAAGCGCCGTTGCGAAGCATGAGCGAACCACGACAACCCATCCGTATCGGTATTTCCTGCGGCGATCTCAACGGGATCGGACTGGAAGTAGTGCTCAAGTGCTTCGAGGATGCACGCATGCTTGCCGACGTCACGCCCGTGCTCTACTGCTCGGCCAAGGTCGTGAGCCATCACCGCAAAGTGCTGAACCTGGAAGAAGTCCAGTTCCACCGCGTGAACGATGCACGCGAAGCATTGCCCAAGAAGCTGAACCTAGTGAACATCTGGGAGGACGACCTTGAACTCGAATTGGGCAAGCCATCGAGCCAACTGGCGGCGTTCGCCATCAATAGCCTCGAAGCCGCAGCACAGGATCTCGCGAGCGGCAAGGTGGATGTGCTCGTCACCGCACCCATCGACAAGAACGCCATGCAACAGGCGGGTTTCGCGTACCCTGGCCATACCGAGTTTCTGCAACACATGGCGGGCGGCGATGGCGAAGTGCTCATGCTCCTCGTGGGCGAAGGACTGCGCGTGGGCTGCGTTACCGGCCATATGCCCTTGAAGGATGTGAGCGCGGCGATCACCACTGAAAAGATCATGGCCAAGGCGCGCATACTACACCAGAGCTTGCTGCGCGATTTCGGTGTGCTTGAACCACGCATCGCACTGCTCGGCCTCAACCCGCATGCGGGCGATGGCGGCGCACTAGGCAGTGAGGACAAGGAGCGTATCGCACCTGCAGCCCGCCGCCTCACCGATGAAGGCATCAAGACAATGGGGCCTTTCGCGGCCGATGGTTTCTTCGGCAATGGCAGCTACAAGCACTTCGATGGCGTGCTCGCCATGTACCACGATCAAGGTCTCGCACCATTCAAAGCGTTGAGCTTCGGTCATGGCGTCAACTTCACCGCCGGTTTGCCCATCGTGCGCACCAGCCCCGATCACGGTACCGGCTTCGACATCGCCGGGCAAGGCATCGCAGATGAAGGGTCGATCCGCGCAGCGGTATGGCTGGCGGTGGACATCCTGCAGAACCGCGAGCGATACAAGCTGATCAGCGCGAACCAGCTCCAGCCGCAGAAACGCGAGAAGGAGCGGAAGGAGGGGTGACCCCTTTCTCCCTAGGTCGAAATCATCGCCTCCTTTTAACGCTCGGGGGTGGCACCCGCATCCCTCCCATAGCCGTCCCCGTCTTCTGCCTCCCCATCGCCGCATCGGTGAACACGCGCAGACCGAGTTCCGGTCGATACCCGTGGATCTCCTTCACGTCGATGGCGATGAGGAAGTCGATGATCTCCTTGTTGATCACCTGCCCGGGCACCAGCACGGGGAAGC
>JBKJPT010000067.1:0-17345 GCA_046595075.1 Flavobacteriales bacterium | reverse complement strand
CCTTGTCCTTGTTCGCTTCATCATCGGTGTCTGGTTGGTTGAAGAAAATCATTCGAACCCAACTGACACACTTATTCTAACAGTCTCTTCGGCATGAGAGCCGGAACCGTGATTAACTCTTGGACAATGCACGAGACTGAAATTGAGCATATGTGGCGCCAATATTCAGACGCCCGACGCGATCAGCATGGGGTAGCAATTTGGTCAACCGTTGGCCAGATTGGCCGAGCCCTGTCAGGAGCGGAAGAAGAGGTTCATGCATCGCGTGTTCGTTACATCGATTATAGGAACGACACCTTCTACAAGCATGGAGAGTATGAGCATGGTACCGAGAATACGATGGTTCCTTTGGTACATAAGCACTCACATGGATACGTGGACGAAAGAGAGTTTCGACTTCTTCATCGAAATCGCCTCGCTGGCAACCCAAGTGATTGGTGGACACAATACAAGAATTGCAAGGGACACAATATCCGCGTGAACCTTAGTGAGCTGATTAGTGGTGTTGTTATGTCTCCATTTGCCACCACTGAGCAGAAAGATGAAGTCCGTGGACTTTGTGTGAATAAGGGCGTATTTGCCCCGGTGATGCTCTCGCAGAGGTCGCCACTTCGCCGCTGTGATTGACCCCTTAGGGTCGCAGCAGTTTGAAAAGGCCAGGCTTCACCTTTTTGAAATACTCGGGGTGCTTGTACAGGAATGATGGACTTTTCTTGAGGAACGGAATATCCTTGGTATGAAAAGGCTCCTTCAATTGTCCCGAGGAGACTAATTCTTGAATGCGAGGGTATAGGTTGCGTTCCACAGTGCTGGCATTGGCTATCGCAATCTAGCCTCTCGCTCTCACGGATCTGCGATTCTTGACTATAACCCCGCCCGGCTTTTAGCTACTAACCTCACAGCCTTCAGTACCTCGCCCTGTAGGCTTCCCCTGATTTCGGGCCGATCATAACTGGAGATTAGACCTCTGCAGGGTCTCCCGTCCTCGGGGACCCTGCGTTCAATTCGTTTGTCCACTGCTAATCCCCCGTCGGCATTATCGCGCTCGTCTCCACCATCAGCACCACGGTCTTCTTCGGTGCGCGGGCGATGCAATGGATGCAGTAATCACCTAGTTCGTAAAACGCGTAACCATCTTGCCGTCATAGCGGCCTATCCCGTCCATGGTTCCGAACCAGATGTTGTCGGAGGCATCTTCCGTAATGCCAAAGAACATGCTGCTAGTGGCGACGGTGGTCGCGGACGTCCCATCGGATCTCTTCAAGGTCCAACCATCACCAGGGCTGTCCTCGCTCAACCATAAGGCACCTGCGCTATCCTCGAAAATATAGCCGATGAAATGCGTTGAGATCTGCGCGAAGGATCTTCCATCGTAGCGCACGAGCCCGTCCTGCCCACCGATCCACATGGTGCCGGATCCATCCACGATCACCGATCGCACGTTCCAGAAGCGTGACCCCGGCGTGCGTTGAACAGGGGTGAAGGATCTTCCGTCATAGGAATAGAGATCGCTTTCAACGCCATAGCGCGTAGCGAACCAGATCTTTCCGGTGCTGTCCTGCACCATGGAATTCACGTTGATCGCGGGACCGTCTTGGATCGCGAAATTGGTAAAGGACTTTCCGTCATAGCGGCTTGCCCCGGAGTCCGTGCCGAACCAGATGTTCCCGACATCATCTTGCAGCATGCACAATATGCTGTTGTGGGGAAGGCCGTCAGCAGTGGTGTAGCGAACGAAGGATCTGCCATCGCAGCGGTACACGCCACCAGTGATGGTGCCGAACCAAAGCACCCCTGCGGCATCCTCCAACACGGAGAAGACACGGAACTTCTCCAGTCCCTCGTTCAGCGTGACGTTCGTAAAGCCCTTGCCATCGTAGCTGATGATGCCCTCCCAAGTGGCGAACCAGAACCGTCCACTTCTATCCTGCAGCACGTTCCGTGTGATGCTCTTAGGTGCATAGGCCGCGGTCGTATCGCGTGACGTGGCTGCACCTTCTTTGACTTGGCCCCTGCAGGAAGTGACAAGAAGTAATGCAAGCAGCGGAAGGAACTGCCTGAACCAATGACGTTCGCTCATTTGCTGGGGGGCCATTGATGGAATGAGTTGGTTCGCTGTCGCTCAAGCTCCCGCGGATCTAGTCACCAGTCGGCTTTATCGCACTCGTTTCCACCATCAGCACCACGGTCTTCTTCGGTGCGCGCGGGCGGTGCATCACGCCTTTGGTAATGGTAACGCCTTGCTGCGGGTTCAATTCGATCGTGCGGTCCTCCAGGTCGATCAGTAGCTGGCCTTCCAGCACGAAGAAGAACTCGTCGTCATCGTCGTGCTTGTGCCAGTGGAATTCACCTTCCAGCATACCCAGGCGCACCACGCTATCGTTCACCTGCGTCAGCGTTCGGTTGGCCCACTTCTCCTTCGTCGCGGCAACTACCGCACGCACATCGATGCGCTCCATGTGTGAGTATTGCACGGCGAGGTCGATGTTGTAGATCGTTGGTTGGTCCATGGGTGAGCGGGGTGATCGCACCAAGCTATTCAAAACCTCCGCAGCGTCTCACGGCTTACCCGTCATGGTTCATAGGTTCGGCGGAACATGTGTGGTTCAACCTGCGTCGATCCATTTACATTGCCGTTCCATTTGGCCAAACCCACTCCATGAAGCAACTCGTACTCCTTGTCGCAGCGGTTCTTTTCGTGAACACCATTTCGGCCCAGGGCACCTGTGCGACGGCCTTGCCGGTCACCGAAGGCATAACCGCCGTTGCCGGGGTCACCGGTACCCCCAGCAATATCGCCTGCGTTGGCGGCGTGGGTACAGCGGCCATGTGGTATACCTACACCGCTACTGCCGATACCACCATGATCCTCCTCACGCACGTGCAGGGCGTTCCGGACACGGACACCAAGGTGAGCCTCTACTCGGGAACCTGTGGCGCGCTGAACTGCATCATGGGTGATGACGATTCGGGGTACCAATTCACCTCCTTGATCATCTTTTCCGTTACGGAAGGCACCACGTACACCTTCGCGTTCGATAATGGCTTCTCAAGTGGCGCATTCAGTTTCGACCTGCATCATCTGATCGTGATGCCGCTAACCTTCACCTCGGTCACGATCGATGGTGCCGCAGGGATCCAGGGTGCGGTGGACATGAACAACGATGGGCGCGATGATGCCGTGATGCCCGGATACACCAGCTTCGACATCGGCTACCAAGAGGATTTGGCCGCGTACACCGTTACCAACTATCCAACTACCGCAGCGGCGAACACAGCCAGCTGGAGCTTCGCGGTGGGCGATTGGGACAGCAACGGACATCGTGATCTGCTCTACGGCGGCGGCAGCGGGGCCACTTTCATGAACGCAAGTGCTGATGGTCTCAGCTACACGCAGAACACTTTTCCGCAATACATCTTCTGCCAGCGCACCAACTTCGTGGACCTCAACAACGATGGTAACTTGGATGCCTTCAGCTGCCACGATGTGGATGCCAACGTGGGCTTCCTCAACGATGGCAATGGCAACCTCGTGTTCACCCAAGGCGGTTACGGTACCACCTGCGGCAACTACGGATCCATCTTCACCGATCTGGACAACGATGGTGCCATGGACCTCTTCGTAGCCAAGTGCGGTTGCGACCCCAACGACCTGCTGATGCCCAATGATGGCAATGGCGTGTTCACGAACGTGGCTCCTTCTCTTGGTCTTTCGGACAGCCACCAGAGTTGGAGCAGCGCATGGGGCGACTTCGACAACGATGGCGATATGGATGGGTTCATCGGCAGCAGCGGTCCAGGCGTGCATAAGCTGATGCGCAACAACAACGACGGTACCTTTACCGATGTGACCGTTGGTAGTGGCTTGGACACGTTCACAGGGTCCGGCATCGAGTGGACCACGCACGACTTCAACAACGATGGTTGGCTGGACATCCTCGGTGGCGGTTCCTTGCACTACAACAATAGCGACATGACCTTCAGCTCAGATGTCAATGCACCGGGCAACGGCCCCGTGGGCGACATGAACGCCGATGGGTTCCTGGACCTGGTCAACGGCAATGGCTACATGGCCAATAACGGCAACGCGAACAACTACATCCGCATCAATTTGGTGGGCACGGTCAGCAATCGCGATGCGATCGGCGCGCGCGTGACGATCACGAGCGCGCTTGGAACACAGATCCGCGAGGTGCGCAGTGGTGATGGGTTCCACTACATGAGCTACCTCGGTGCGAATTTCGGATTGGGCGCCGATACACAGGTGGAACAGGTGGAGGTGCGCTGGCCCAGTGGAGCGGTGGAAGTGATCACGGACCTCACCATCAATTCCGCGCACACCGTTGTGGAAGGAGTACCTACCGCTGTGGGCTCTTTGGCTGAAGCGACCTTCGCTGTCGCCCCGAACCCGGCAACGGATGTGGTGTTCGTGAGCGGCGTTGCGCCCAACACCATGGTGCAGGTCCTCGATGCCACGGGCAAGCGCGTGATGAACGAACGGTTGCTAGGCAATGACCTCGCGGTGAGTGGCCTCGCCTCCGGGGTCTATCTATTACGTGTGAGCACTGCCCAAGGCGTGCTCACCTCTAAGTTCATCAAGCGCTGATGCGCTGCGGCTTCGCGGGAGTTGGCTCTGCGGGTGCCGGTCCGGTTTCCACCACTGCCCAGCGGTTCCAGTTGTACACCGTCGCTTGGCCATGCGCTCGCGCGAAGGTGATCGCGTTGTGCGCGTCGGTGAAGAGGCGACAGCTGCTGTAGTGCATGCGGCTATCTGCCGGATCGCGGTAGCCGCTCACGATGGAGTCGTGGTCCAAAGCATGCGTTAGCACGGTCTCCAGTTCGGGCAGTCCGTCGGCGCCATGGGGCACGCTGTACGCAGCAACGAGGTCTCGCGTCACATAGCAGTTGCCACGCACATCGTAGCTGAACCGCTCTTTGCGCATGGCGATGGAACGGAGATGATCGAGCATAAGCGTGAAGCTGCGCTCGGTAGGGAAGGGCGATGACATGAGGCGGCGAAGGTGCTCCGTTCACTGCGCCGCACAAGGTCATCGCGAACGCGAAGCGTGAACAACGGCGTGTTCACCTTCCAAGAACGGTTTACCCCTGCTCAGGAACATCCGTTCCTAAAGCCCTGCGTTTCCCATTGCGGCGTTGCATTCTCGGCGCATGAAGCACTGCGCCGATCACGCCCAACGAGGTCATGCCGGCAGCGCAAGCATGAATTCGCGTATAGCGTTGTTGAACGCGTCGGGGGCTTCGAGGTTGGAGAGGTGCGCTACATCAGGGATCACCACCAGCTTACTGCCGGTGATCATTGCAGCCATCGCTTCGCTGGCGCTCGGCGGGATCATGGGGTCCTTGCTGCCGGTTATGATGAGCGTGGGAACAGTGATCTCTTCTAGCATTTCAGATCGATCGGATCGCGTGGCCATTCCGCGCAGCGCGGCACCCACACCCCCGGATCGCTGACGCGTTATCATCTCCCGCACTGCGCTGCTCAACTCACGCCGCTCCTGGTGGGTGGCATCAGAGAGCAGTTTGGGTAGCATCACTTCTGCGATCCCCGCCATGCCTTCGTCGGCGGCCTTGTGCGCCATTGCATGGCGACCGAGCACCGCTTTGCTGTCATCAGCCGTGGGGCGTGTGTTGCACAGTATGAGGCCCTTCACCACATCCGGATGATCGGCGAGCATCGCCAAGGCAATGTACCCGCCCATGGAGAGGCCACATACCACCGCCTGCTTGATGTTCATCTCGTCCAGCAAGGCTTTCAGCTCGAAAGCATAGTCCGACATGGTCATGCTGGACGCGCCATCCTCGGACCCACCGAATCCGCGGAGATCGGGAGCGATCACGTGTGCTACATCCTGCAACCCATCCAGTTGTGGCTGCCACATGGTACGATCCAAGGGGAAGCCATGGATGAGCAGAAGCGGTACACCTGTGCCGACTTGATCGTATTTCATGAGACGTTGGAGATGGGATCGTTTGTATTCGGGGCATGCCACATGCCGAGTTCACATACAAGCGATAGTTGGTGCGGAAGGTAATGGACCGCATCAGTTCGAAGACGCTTTCAGAAGGTGCTCAAATGCCACAGCGGGTTGGGCCGTTGTTAAGTGCAGTGAGGGCGGCAACCTCTGGCCCGGCCCAAGTTCACAATTGGGTGCAACGCGCGGGGTGAACCGTACGTCAACCCGATTACATTGCCGCACCATTAGGCCAATAACAACCCCATGAAGCAACCCGTACTCCTTGCCGTATCTGTTCTTTTCGTGAACACCATTTCGGCGCAGGGCACCTGCGAGACCGCCTTGCCGGTTACCGAAGGCATAACTGCCGTTGGCACGATCACGGGTACCCCCAACAACCCCACCTGCTTTGGCGGCGTGGGTGCAGCGGCCATGTGGTATACGTACACCGCTACTACTGATACCACCATGATCCTCCTCACGCACGTAGTGGGCGTGCCTGACGTTGATACCAAGGTGAGCCTCTACTCGGGAACCTGTGCGGCGTTGACCTGCATCATGGGTGACGACGATTCGGGAGACGGCCTTACCTCCATGATCACGTTCGTCGTTACAGCCAACACCACGTACACCATTGTGTTCGATAACACCTTTTCCAGTTCTGGGTTCAGCTTCGACCTACATCCGCTGTTCGTGACACCTCCACCAGAGGGTGGGGTCACGTTCACTTCCACGGCCATCATTGGCGCCGGTGGTATCATGGGCGCTGTGGACATGAACAACGATGGGCGTGACGATGCGGTGATGCCCGGTTACACCAGCTTCAACATCGGCTACCAATATGACTTAGGCGCATATGCACTTGCCAACTATCCTACCACAGCCGCTGTGAACACGGCTAGTTGGAGCTTCGCCATCGGCGATTGGGACAGCAACGGACATCGTGATCTGCTCTATGGCGGTGGCAGCGGCGCCACCTTCATGAACGCCAGCAACGATGGCCTCACCTACACGCAGAACACCTTCAGCCAATACATCTTCTGCCAGCGCACCAACTTCGTGGATCTCAACAACGACGGCAACCTCGATGCCTTCAGCTGCCACGATGTGGACGCGAACGTGGGCTTCATCAACGACGGCAACGGCAACCTCGTGTTCACCCAAGGTGGTTACGGTACCACCTGCGGCAACTACGGATCCATATTCACCGATCTGGACAACGATGGCGCCATGGACCTCTATGTGGCCAAGTGTGGTTGCGACCCCAACGATCTGCTGATGCCCAACGACGGCAACGGGGTCTTCACCAACGTGGCACCGTCGCTCGGCCTCGCGGACGGCCACCAGAGTTGGAGCAGCGCGTGGGGTGATTTCGACAATGACGGCGATATGGACGGTTTCATCGGCAGCAGCGGCGGTGGCGTGCACAAGCTGATGCGCAACAACAACGACGACACTTTTACGAACGTCACCACCGGTAGCGGCATGGACAGCTTCACGGGGTCCAGCATCGAATGGACCACCCACGATTTCAACAACGATGGCTGGCTGGACATCCTCGGTGGGGGCGCCATGCACTACAACAACGGCGACATGACCTTCAGTCATGATGTCGCGGCTCCCGGGAACCATGCGGTTGGCGACATGAACAACGATGGCTTCCTCGACATCCTGAATGGTTCAGGGTACAGCGCCAATGGCGGTAACGACAACAACTGGCTGCGCTTGAACTTGGTAGGTACCACGAGCAACCGCGATGCGATCGGTGCGCGTGTGGCGATCACGAGCGCGCTAGGAACACAGATCCGCGACATCCGCAGTGGTGATGGCTTCCGCTACATGAGCTTCATCGGTGCGCACTTCGGCCTGGGAGATGATGTTGTGATCGATCAAGTGCAGATCACCTGGCCAAGCGGCACGGTGGAGGTATTCGATGAGATGAGCATCAACGAAGCGCACACCATCGTGGAGGGTGTCAGCGTGGGCATAGACGAGGTGGATGCAGGCGCGTTCGGCGTGTTCCCCAACCCGGCAACGGACATGATCACCGTTGGTGGCGTGACCATGAACGCTGCTGTTGAAGTATACGATGCCACAGGTAAACTGGAAACCAGTGGTCGCCTGCACGGCGGCCGCATGTCGGTGGCAGCGCTTGTTCCCGGGGTGCATGAACTGCGTGTGATCGAAGACGACGCCGTGCGCAGCCTGCGACTCGTGAAGCAGTAATGGGATCGCGACCCGGATCGCGTTGAATGGAAGGCTCTCCCCGGAGGGCCTTCTATTTTTTGGCAAGCAACGTCCCACCTGCGGATGAGGTCTATTGTGCGTTCGCCAATTGGCCGCGTCGCACACATCGGGACCGGTGGTGCAAGAGGGCGGCTACCTTGGCGATCGGAACTGTAAGCCCAACACCATGAAATACGTTGTACCCGCTCTCGTTGCCGCACTTCTTACGCTCAGCGTTTCGGCCCAGAACACCTGCGGCACGGCCATCTCCATTTCCCCCGGCGAGTACACAGTGGCAGCACTCGGTGGCACTGCTCCATCGCCGATATGCTCCGGTGCTACAGCCCTTGCCGCCGCTGGTGCATGGTACCGTTTCACCGCTGCAAACGACACCATGATGCAGGTGAGCAGCCACGTTGCAGGTTACCCCGATGTGGACACCCGGATGCATGTATACACCGGCAACTGCGCCAACTTGGTCTGCTACGCGGGCGATGATGATTCGGGCCCCGGGTATTCTTCCATCTGCACCTTCAACGTTACGGAGGGCACCACCTACTACATCGGTTGGGACAGTTACTGGACACCGAACGGGTTCACCTTCACCCTTGTCGAGTACGATGAACCCGATCCGCCCCAGGGCATAGTCACGTTCACGAACACCATATTGGGTGGTTCGGGCTACGTGATGGGCGTGGTGGACATGAACAACGATGGCCTCGATGATGCGGTGACGCCGGGCTATACCAGCGTGCATATGAACTACCAGAACGCCGGTGGCGGATTCACCAGCACCACTATTGCACATCCTGCAGCACCCAACACGGCCAGCTGGAGCTTCGCTGTGGGCGACATCGATGCCAACGGATACAACGACATGCTGTACGGCGGTGGCAGCGGTGCCTCGTTCATGATCGCGAATAGTACCGGAACCGGTTTCACACTGAACAACTTTCCGCAGTACATCTTCTGCCAACGCACCAACTTCGTTGATGTGAACATGGACGGGCACCTCGATGCGTTCAGCTGCCATGATGTGGATGCCAACGTGGCCTTCATCAACAACGGCAGTGGTGCGCTCACCTTCAACCAAGGCATGTTGGGTACCACATGCGGCAACTACGGCAGCATATGGAACGATTATGACAACGATGGCCGTATCGATCTCTTCGTGGCCAAGTGCGGTTGCGATCCGCTGGATCTGCTCATGCACAACAACAGCACTTTGTCCTTCGCCAACGTGGCACCTGCATTGGGCCTCGCCGATGGACACCAGAGCTGGAGCAGCGCCTGGGGCGATTTCGACAACGACGGCTTCATGGACATCTTCATCGGTGCCAGCAGCAGTGGCTACCACAAGCTGATGCACAACAACGGGGATGGCACCTTCAGCGACGTTACCGCCGGAAGCGGCATGGACACCTTCGGCGGCCAGAGCATCGAGTGGACCGCGCACGACTTCGACAACAACGGCTGGGTGGACATCATGGGCGGTGGCGCCATCCACTACAACAACGGCGACATGACCTTTGGGCACGACGCCACAGCGCCGGGCAACGGCCCCATCGGCGACCTCAACAACGATGGTTTCCTCGACGTGGTAGGTGGGAACATCGCCCGCATGAACGGTGGCAATGACAACAACTGGATCGTCATCCGCCTCAGCGGAATACAGAGCAACAAGGCAGGCATCGGTGCACGGATCACGGTGACCAGCGCCCTCGGCTCGCAGATCCGCGACGTGAAGAGCGGCGACGGCTTCGAGTACATGAGCACCATCAATGCGCATTTCGGGATCGGCGCCGATGCAGCGATCACCAGCATCACGGTGGAATGGCCCAGCGGACTGGTGGACGTGATCGAGGACCCCGCCATTAATGGCACCCT
This sequence comes from Flavobacteriales bacterium, assembly GCA_046595075.1. Taxonomy (GTDB): domain Bacteria; phylum Bacteroidota; class Bacteroidia; order Flavobacteriales_F; family PHOS-HE28; genus PHOS-HE28. The sequence goes on along the minus strand of JBKJPT010000067.1, from coordinate 7,257 downwards.
CACGATCGTGGAAGGGATCAGCACCGGTATCACTGCGGAAGCGAGGACCGCTTTCAGCGTTTACCCCAACCCGGTGTACGATGTGCTCACGATCACTGGCACAGGCAACTGGGCCAACAGCCCAGTGAGCATACTGGATGTCACGGGCAAGCTGGTGCTGAGCACGCGCAGCCAAGTAGGCAAGGTGAACGTGAGCGATCTCGTGCCCGGCATCTACCAACTGATGATCGCAAGCGCCGTAGGTGTGGAGCAGGCACGCTTCACCAAGGACTAATGGCGCACGATCCGCTCTTCGAAGCCCGCATCGCCGATGCGCTGAAGGGACAGGGCGCAAAGTCCGACGCGAAGAAGATGTTCGGCGGTGTGGCATTCATGGTGAACGGCAACATGAGCGTTGGCATCACCAACAAGGGCGACTTCATGGCCCGCTTCGATCCGGCGCGCCACGCTGAAGTGGCGAAATGGCCCGGGGCCAAACCCATGACCTTCGGGAAGGGGGGTATGAAAGGCTTCCTCTTTGTTGATGCCGATGCGGTGAACGACCGGCGCACCTTGGACACGTGGGTGAAGCTCTCGCTGGAGCACATCACGCGGCTGCCTAAGAAAGTGGCGAAGAAGGCTGCTCCAGCCAAGAAAGCATCGAACGTGGATCCTGTTCCGAAGAAGCCCGCAGGCAAGCGTTAGTCGAGCAGATCACCAATAGAACCATTTCCACATATGCACATGATGCGCAACCTTATGCTCTTCGGAGCGCTCATCCTCGGCAACTTCAGCCGGGCCCAGATCGTGATCAACGAAGTGGACTACGACCAGTTGAGCACTGACGACGGGGAGTATCTCGAGATCAGGAACATCGGCACGTCGGATTGGCCAATGTCAATTGTGAGCGTGCTCATGTACAACGGACAAACGGGCACACCAGAACTCTATCGCACGATCGCCGATCCCAACTGGCCCGATCTGGCGCCACTGGACTTCTTCGTCATTTGCACAAGCTCGACGAACACCCCCAATTGTGATCACGTGGCAACACCTGCCACTAACCTGATCCAGAACGGACCTACAGATGCGATCGCGTTGGTCACTACGCAGAACCCGAACCCGGTGATCCTTGATGTGGTCAGCTACGGCGGATCGTTGGCGGGTTATGTGGAAGGCACGGGTACCACGTTCGAGGACAGCAACGATGTGCCGGGCATCAGCATAGGTCGGTTTGTGGATGGATACGATACGCAGGACAACAGCGCCGACTTCTACCTCATGTGCAGCACACCGGGTGCGGCCAACGTGATCGACCCAATGCTGTGCGATCTAAGTACCAGCATACGCACCGCATCATCTTTCATCAGCAGCTTCAGTGTGCTTCCCCTATTTGGAGGCAACGGACTGATGGTCTTCGATGCCAACATGAACGGCGAGCCGCTGACCTATGAGGTCTTCGGTGCCGATGGATCCTTGCTCGCGAACCGCGCTGCTTCAACAGCCGTGCGCAACGCGTGGGCGCTGGATGCCGCTGACCTTCGTGGCCGCTTGCTCCTGGTGCGCCTAACCACGCCCACACGGCAGGAGACACGCCGTATTGTGCTGCCCTGATCGACGGTTTTCCCACCGATCAACAACCCCTCGTTGGTGATCGGTGGTCCCATGGTCCCCGGCGCTTCGGCCACCGGCGGATCTTGGCGGCATGACAGCGGCGGTGTTCGAGGCGCGGTACAACCGCATCCTACGGGGAAGAGAACAGGGTTACGAGGAATTGACGGATTTCCTCGGGCGGCATGCCGAACTGGGGCCGCTCGTGCGCGCAGGTCTCTTGCGCCGCAGGGAGGAGAACGCCGAATTCCAACGCTACCACGGCTATGTGCCCACGCACGCTGCGGATGAACATCTTCTCTACATCCCCGAGAAGGAATTGATCCTTGTACGACCGGGCCAGAGCGTAGCGCTGATCGCGGCTATCAAGAAGGATCCCGCCCCCAAGTCGAAGTTCAAGGCAACCTATGCAGAACCAACTGCCGAGCAGTTCGAGGCAGTAAGGCACATGCGCGAGCAGGCCGCTCGGGATGTGTGGCGCGTGCAACGTGCAGAACATCTGCACCAACAGTTGTTGGCGGGTTATATGGATATCCGCTCGTTCACCAAGCGTACGGGGATAGGCGACGGTGTGCTCTTGCGTATCGAGCTCTGCCGTTCGCGCAGCGAACGCGCACACGACCATGCGCTTCATCTGGAACCCACCAAAGAAGGTTCGAAGTTCTTGGTGGTGGCAGATCCTTGGGAACTATTGCTCGTGAAGCCCGGTATGGAACTGCCGCTTTATGAGCGTTGTGATCCGGAGAAGGCCGCCTACTGGTCCGGACTCCCTTGACCGCTGGAACGTGCTAGTCCTGGCGTTGCCAGTTGCGCTCGATCACTTCCAATAGTTCGTTGTGGATGGCGCTGTTGCTGGCCACGATCTCCTCGTCGAACACGGGATCCTTCGCAGGACGGAAACCGCTCACCTGCCCACCAGCTTCGCGCACGAGCAACACGCCTGCGGCTACATCCCAGCTGTTGAGGCCATACTCGTAGAACGCTTCGAAACGACCGCACGCCACGTATGCAAGATCGGCGGCCGCACTGCCCAGTCTGCGAATACCGCGTGTGCGGTGCATGAGTTCGCGCAGCAGGTCCATGTATTCGGCCTCGTGCCCGAAGTCATCATAGGGGAAACCGGTGGCGAGCAAGCTCTCCTGAAGTTGCGTGCGATCGCTCACGCGGATCGGCAACCCGTTGAGGTAGGAGCCACCGCCACGCCATGCCGTGAAGCGCTCATCGCGCGTGACCTCGTGCACAACACCCAATAAGGGTTCCGTACCATCGAGCAGCGCAATGCTGATGCAATAGCAGGGCACGCCGTGAACGAAGTTGGTCGTGCCGTCCAGCGGATCGATCACCCAGTTGAAGCGGTCGGCCTGTTCGCCACTGCCTTCTTCAGCGATGTAGCCCGCGTCGGGCACCAGCAGTTCCAGACCTTCAACCAAACGATCCTCGGCCACATGGTCCACGTGCGTCACCAGGTTGTTCAGGCTCTTGGAACTTACGCGCGATTCGGTGAGACGGCCGGCTTCACTGCGGATGAAGGATGCCACGTCCACTGTGAGCGCGGTGACTTGGTCGGTGAGTTTCTTGAGGTCCACGGAAGGGAGAGTTTGCAATTGGCAGTGGCAGTTCTCAGTTGCCCGGCTGGTCGGCGATCGGGTCTGTGAGGGATGTCGGTGTTCTTCGGCGCAGCCAAACCATTCCGGCAACACCAACGAACATGAGCACGGTGGCGATGATCTCGGCTTGTGTCCAATTGCCGAACACCTCCACGTTCACGCGGATCTTCTCGATGAAGAAACGCTCTAGTCCATTGAGGAAGAGGAAGAGGAAGAAGATCGTGCCTGCTGGCTTCAGCCGCTTGCGCAACATCCACAGCACACCGAAGAGCAGCAGGCACGTGAGCGTTTCATACAATGGGGTAGGGAAGACGGGCTCTGGCAGCACCGTGCAATATCCTTCGTAACAAGGACGACCATCCATGAGCGGCACTCCCACGCCGTTCACGTTGTTGGGGTAATCGTAGCTCCACAACCAATGCGGCATCCACGACGGGGCCGATGCAGTGTTCACAATGCCCCAGTCGCCATCACCGCTCACCTGGCAGCCTATACGGCCCACAGCGTATGCGAGCATCACACCTGGCGCTGCCGCGTCGGCACCGTACCATGCCGGGATCCCATGCTTGATGAAGTAGCGGATCACCATGGCCCCAGCGAGCAGCAAGCCACCGTACATGGTGAGGCCGCTCATCAATCCATCGCCACTGGGCTCTTGCACGAAGTGGACGAACTCGCGCGGGTTCTCGATCCAATGAAAGAGCTTGGCGCCCAGCAGGCCCCAGAGCGCGGCAGTGAGCGTGATGTTGTTGGCGTGCTCGCTGGGCATCATGCGCACTTCTTCGGTGCGCGGTTCGGCGAGGCGGGTCTTCTCCTTCGCACGCCAACGCAGCCAAACCATGAGCGCCGCCATGGCGATCCCGCCGATCCAACTGCCCTGCAAGCTCAACAGAAAGCCCTTGGTATCTGCGAAGACCTCCGCTCCATTTGTGATCATGAACAGGCCCTTCCAGCCAATGATGAAGCCGAGCAGGCCCTGCCAGATCAACTCGCTGCGCGAAGCACGAATGCCGATGATCTCCGTGCGTGTCGACGCCTGAATGAGCCCAAGACCTTGCATGCGCCGCAGTTCCATGCCCAAGGTCCAACTGGCGAAGAAGAACGCAACGGCCACGAAGAAACCGAAACTGTTGAGCGCCTTCAGCGGAAGCCAGTCAAGGCCGGTGAGATCGAGGAGCGCGTGGTAGATAGTGGGGTACATGGGTCAGAAGGCAGCGGCAAGTTGCCAGTTGGCAGTTTCCCTAGCCAGAACTGGTTCAAGTGATCCAACGATATGCCCATCGCCGTTGATGCGACCGAGTTGAACAGGATTGATCGTATTGACCATGGAACGATCGAATGGAACAGCCACACGGATGTAATTGTCGGTGTAGCCGTACATGAGATCATCGAAAACCTCCGTAGGGTCTCCTGAAAGACGAAGGGAACCTGCGGCCTCGCCTGCCTCGAATAGCACAGGACGCGTGGTGCCGATGTACTTCTCGTAGAACGCGCGCTGCAATTTGCTGCTTAGGATGCGGAGTTGCTTGGTTCGTTCGCGGCGTTGCTCCATAGGGACAGCATCCTCCATGCGCACGGCGGTGGTGTTGGCGCGCTCGCTATAGGTGAACACGTGCAGGTAGTCCACGGCAATGGAACGAAGGAACACATGTGTCTTCACGAACTCTTCCACTGTTTCGCCCGGAGTGCCGGTGATCACATCCACACCGATGCAGGCCTCGGGCATGAGTTGCTTGATGCGTGCAACTCGTTCGGCATACAGCGCGGTTCCGTACCGGCGTCGCATGCGTTGCAGGATCACATCGCTGCCGCTTTGCAACGGCATGTGGAAGTGCGGAACGAACTTGCTGCTTGCTGCCACGAAGTCGATGATGGCATCGTTGCATAGGTTCGGTTCGATGCTGCTGATGCGGAAACGTTCGATTCCTTCGACCTTGTCGAGCGATTTGATCAGTTGCAGGAAGTCCTCGTTGTGCTGCTTGCCGAAGTCACCTGTGTTCACTCCGGTGAGCACGATCTCCTGCGCACCCGTTGCCGCGATCGCCGAGGCTTGTGCTACCGTTTCCGCGACGGTGCCGCTGCGGCTTCTTCCGCGTGCCAGCGGGATCGTGCAGAACGAGCAGAAGTAGTCGCATCCGTCCTGCACTTTCAGGAAGGTGCGGGTGCGGTCGTTGGAACTGTAAGAAGGGATGAAGTGCTTTAACTCTTTGATCGCACCGAAGACCGCACGACCCTCGGCCTGTTTTCCACCATTGCTCTCAATATGCTCGGCCAGATCGAATTTCTCGTTCGCGCCAAGCACGAGGTCCACGCCGGGTATCGCGGCGATCTCTGTCGGCTTCAATTGCGCATAACAACCCACCACGGCAATGAAGGCCTCGGAATTGATCCGCTGGAACTTGCGCACCCACTGGCGGCATTCCTTGTCCGCGTTCTCGGTTACACTGCAGGTGTTGAGCACAAAGACATCCGGGCGCTCTTCCACCTTCACCCGTGCATAGCCAGCCTCTTCCAGTGAACGGGCCAGGGTGCTGGTCTCGCTGAAGTTGAGCTTGCAGCCCAAGGTGTGGAAAGCAACGGTGCGTGAGGAACTCATCAGGAACAGAAACAGGGCAGGAGCATTGTGCCACATGCACCTGCTCCTGCTCCTCATCCAGAGCGGCGCCGAAGGTAACGGCCTGCTGTTCAAAGGACTTTCCTAGGTTTAGGCATCCAAATCGGGGAAGGGCGTCTGCCTATTGGCAGGGTGCCTGCCCGGCCACCACCGAACCAAGACCCATGACGCGAACCTTACGCGCGATCCTGCTTTTCCAGATCCTGCTGAGCGCTGCAGCAGCGAATGCACTCACAGTGACATTGGGCACGTACCACGAGTACTGTGGCAATGCGAACGGCCAGGTGTTCGCTTACCCTAACGGAGGTGTTCCACCTTACACCTACCTATGGAGTACGCTGGCCACGGAACAGTACATCAACAACGTGCCTGCGGGTACGTACAGTGTCACGGTCACCGACTTCGTTGGGACGCAAGTAACCGAACAGACCACCGTCTTGACGTATTCGTCATTCCCCTACACCGACGTAGGAGGAGCTCGTGCATACTGTTATGCTCCGAACAATGAGTACTGCCATTCAGTGTTCAGTACGAACGCGCTGACCGAGAGCAATTTGTCGGTCCCGTTCGCATTCCCGATCCAGACGATCGGCTACCTCAGTGAGATCATCAGCGGTGTTTCGTTCCCGGATATTCTGATCAACTACGATGGCGTTCCGGGAGGCACGTTCGAGGTGAATTACCAGGATGCCACGGGCTGTCAGGGGACGGCGTTGCTCCATGTGGGCTACCCGGTGCAATGGCCGGTGATATCTGTGTTAGATGTGCAAGGTGCGTGCGCTTCGGCAGCAACAGGAAGCATTCAGGTCGCATTTAGCACCGAAGGCAACAACCAGAACGTGGATCTCCGCCTGAGGCGCAATAGTGTGACACTGAACACAGACTATGTGGGATACACACCCTTGGTGAAGTCGTTCACAGGACTTCTTCCCGGTGACTATTGGATAGTGATGGACATTTTTGGTCTCGGCAGCGGTCCACTCAGTCAACTGATGGATGCGTGCGGCGATTCCATGATGGTTACCGTGCCCGACCTCGGCCCGGGTTGTGGGAACGTGAACGGTACCGTGTTCATGGACTACGATGAGGACTGCACCATAGACGGTGCGGGCGAGACGCGCGTGCCCGGTGCGTTACTGGAGTTCACGCCCGGCCCGTATTACGCCACGGCGAACAGCGCTGGAGCATATGGTTTGAACATGCCGAGCGGTGCATACAACATGCAACAGATCGCCTCTGGCATCGCGCAGCATTGTCCTGCTCCACCGGCACCGGTGAACGTGAGCGGTGTGCAAACGATAGATGTGGGCGATACCGCGCTAGTGCCGCTGGATGCGCAAGTGATGATCGCGAGCGGCGCTGCACGACCGGGATTCGTCCTGCAATACACCATCCAACAGAGCAACCTCACACCGGCCACCACCGGTGCCACGAGTACGGTGCTCA
>JBKJPT010000214.1:0-4911 GCA_046595075.1 Flavobacteriales bacterium | reverse complement strand
GATCTACGGCCTCACCTTCGCCACCTTCCTCACCCTGATCATGGTGCCGGTGATGTTGCTCATCATTGCCAAGATCAAGCACCGCCGCTCGTGGAAGAAGGCCGAACGCGCCAAGCGCGCCGATGTGCTCGGGATCTCCGGAAGCGGAAAGACCACTGGACCTGCAATGGCGTGATCGATCCGATCGATTGAACGCGAACGCCCCCCGAGATGTCGGGGGGGTGTTCGCGTTCAAGGACCTTTTTCGCAGTGCCCTCAACGCCCCGGCCGCTGACCCCTTTTTCGGCCTAGCGTCGCAGCACGGTCCAAATTCAACCCTCGTAGCCGCATTCTTTGGCGCGGATCCAACTCATGAACCCGATCAGAGAGGCCGACAAGGAGGAGGAACAGGAGAACGGGAACTTTCCGATGCGCAGGACGCGATCAACTCAGGCCCGTACCGAAGTCTTCACGGCGATCTCCCACTTGTAAGCGAAGATCACCAGCCCCGCCTTGCTCTTGATGTCGTATTTCTCGAAGATCGATTCGCGGTAGCCGTCCACTGTGCGCCGGTGCACCTGCATGAGGTCGGCGATCTGGTCGTAGGTGTATTCCTTCACATCGCTCACCAGCCGCAGGAACTCCACTTCGCGCTCGGTGAGCACGGTCATGATGTCCTTGCGCGCCGCTTCGTACGCGGCCGGTGTTTCACCCGCGACGCTTAGCGACTCCAACAACTGTTGGTTGCGGTAGTACCCCAATGTGGCCACCTGCTCCAGCGCGTCCTTGAAGTCGTTGGCGTGGGCATCCTTCAGCAGGAAACCACAGGCGCCCGCGTTCATGGCGCGGATCATGGCTGTTTCGGTGTTCTCGAAGGTGAGGGCCAATGCGCGCGTACCGGGCAAGTGCTCACGTATCCACGCAATGGTGGCGTAGCCGTCCATCACCGGCATGTGCAGGTCCACGATGGCCAACGCCACGCGCGGCCCCTTCTTCATGGCATCCACGAACTCCTGTCCGTTGGCGGCATGCACGGCCACCTCGTAACCGCCGAAGCGATCGATCATGCCTGCCAACGCATCGCGGAAGAGCGCCTGGTCGTCGATGATGGCGATGGGTAGGCGCTGTGCTGTGGCCATGGAGCTCCGGTTCCGTGGAAGTGAAAAGGTAGACATTCCAATACTACAAGATCCATTGCCTCATTCGTGAGGGCGTCCGCAGATCCCAGATCGCGGAAACAAATACATCCACAGATAATACGGATGTGCGCAGATGGATCGCGCGCGCTACCCGTTCCCGGAGAAGATGCCGCAGGCATTATCTGCGTTCATCATCTTCATCTGTGGACCACGCATTCGTTGGTGAACACAGCGATTCGTTTGAATACGTCCGCAGATTTCGCAGATGTTCCGCTGGCGCTACCCGTTCCCGGAGAAGATGCCGCAGGCATTATCTGCGTTCATCCTCTTCATCTGTGGACAATGCATTCGTTGGTCAACACAGCGATTCGTTTGAATATGTCCGCAGATCCCGCAGATGATCGCAGCTGGTCTGCTGGCGCGGCCAGTTCCCGAAGAAGATGCCGCCGGCATTATCTGCGTTCATCCTCTTCATCCGTCCGAGCGGAGCGAAGGAATGTGGACAACGCGATCTGAGCTCCTCAGTGCCTCTCATCTTTGAATGCACCAGACGCACGATCGTGCGAGCAAGCGCTCACACCGCCCCGAAGGGCTCTCCGAAGATGTTCGCGATGCGCTGTGTGCGGGCCTCGCCGCGCACCATGCGCACACCCGCCACCGCGGCGGTATAGCCGCGCTCCAGCAAGTGCGCGTGCGCAGTCGCGTTGCCCTCGGGCACGAACAGGTAGTCCTGTGTGGGGAAGATCCAGCGTTGCAGTTCCAGGCCCACCGAAGGCGTATCGGCCACAATGAGCGAATTGCCCAAGAGCGCCAGCGCGAAGCCCCGCACGGTGTTGCCATCCATGTACACGCGGCCGATGTACTCGTGCTCCAGCAACAACGCATGCCGATCCTCGCCCGAAGCTTGGCGATCCAGGTGCATCACGGCCATGCGGTGCTGTGGCTCTATCCACACCACATCCGGATACGTGGCTTCGTAGAATTTTCCGCCGGTGTAGCGCAGCAAATTCTCTTGCGGCACGAATTCAAATGCCTTCCAATGCTCCACCTGGTCTGGTGCCACGGTGATGCTGAAGGCCGTGCAGCCGTCGTTGTGCAAGGCGTCGAGCAAGGTGTTCACCAAGCCCACGCGCGCAGCGGTGGCGTCAAAACCGGTCACCAGCTTACATGCGGTAATGCGCGCACTATCGCCGAAGCGCACGGCAGTGGCGATGCCGGCCACTTCCTCCTCGAAGGCCACCGCGCAAAAGGCGCGTGCGTAAGGCGTGTGCAGGTGCCACTGCAGGCGGCCGAGCATCTGTTCGAATTCGTCCGAGCTGTCCCACATGGGAGCTTCGAGATGTTCGGCGGTAAGGGGCACGATCTGCATTGATGCAAATGTGGTGGATGGTATCCGCAACCTCAACCCACCTTGCGCTTTTCCGCCGCAGCGTGTGCCTCGTCCAACAGCGTCAGTAGTTCGGTCACAGGCATGTGTCGTCCCTTCACGCGGTCCAGGTATTCGATGCCGTAGATGGCATAGGCGCCGGCGCGCTCTTCGCATCGTTCGGTACAGGGGTGTGCGTGTCGATCGCTGTACGTTCTGTTGCGGCAATGAACGCGTTAGTGCGCAACAATTGCCTGTTCGGCCTCTCCGCATCCCGAAGCCCCCAAAATCGCCTTGGAAACCTACCAGCCCACGCCAGAACTGGGAAAACACCCTTTTTCAGGGGGTCGAAAAAGGGCCTACCCCGTGTAAACTACCCCCGGGGGTATGGCAGAAATACCCCCCCTGAAAATTTTCGGGAAGGGGCGGCGGGGGCGTGCTTCGGCGACTGCGAAACAGCAATCACACGCACCAAACCCACCCTCCCCATGAAAGTCAGAGTCATCCACAACGGCGACGACACCTTCGTCGCCTGGAAACCCAACGGCGTCATCAAGAACTGCAGGGGCTTTGCCCTGTACCGAAAACGCAACGGCGTGGAAGAGGTGGTGAGCACCTGGGTGGGTTTCAAGGGCGATGTGCACACCGAGGGTGAGCGACGCGCGAGCACCAACTGGCCGATCCAGAAATACCAATGGACGGACTACATGGCCAAGCCGGGCGACAAGGTGAGCTACCGCGTGGTGCCCATGGTGGGCCTTGATAAGCACAACCTGCAACCGGCCACCGACAAGGCCAGCGCATGGACCCCGGTGGTCAAGCTCGGTCATGAAGTGAGCCCCGGCATGGTGGTGTACTTCAACCGGGGCATTGTGGCGGCGCAATGGGTAGCGCGCCGACTTGGAACCGATAACCCCACGACCATGGCGAGCAAGTTGGAAACGGTGATAGACACCCCGAAGGATCCGTTCAGGACCTACTTGTACGGCCCCTTGGGCGAGCGCTTGTTGAAGTTGCTCGCCGATGCGGCCAAGCAGAAGCGCCACGTGTACGCCGCGCTCTATGAGTTGCACGACAAGGAACTGGAAGCCGCACTGGCCAAGATCGGCAAGACGCACTGCCATGTGGTGCTGGCCAACGGCAGCGTGAAGAAGAAAGGTGAAGACCAGAACAGCGATGCACGCAAGGCGCTGCGCAACAAGATCGACATGCACCACCGCATGTGCAGTCCGCGCGCTTTGGGGCACAACAAGTACATGGTGGTTTGCGATGCCAACGACAAACCACGCTGGGTGTGGACCGGTAGCCAGAACTGGACGCGCACGGGCCTGTGCACGCAAGCCAACAACGCGGTGCTCATAGACAACCCCGCGCTTGCGGCGGAATACAAGAAGCAGTGGAACTTGCTGAAGGGCGAAGGCGACGGATCATCGGCCGCACTGAAGAAGAGCAATGCCAAACCCCGCGATAGCAAGATCGATAAAGCGCCGGTGCGCTTGTGGTTCACGCCCATGGTGGGCCAGGCCGATCTGGCGGAAGCGCGCAAGGTGGTGTTGGGCGCCAAGCAGGCCATCCTCTTCCTCATGTTCAACCCCGGGCCCAAGGACACCTTGCTCAACGGCATCATCGCCAAGGCGCGCGCCAAGGACCCCAAGGGCAAACTCTACATCAAGGGCGCCATCAACCAGGACCCCAGCACCAAGCTGAACAACGTGGAACTCTTCGACCAGAAGAACTCGGACAAGGCCGACTACAATGTGGTGCTCCCGGCCGCGATCGATAAAGCCACGGCATACTTCGTCAAGGAATTGAAGAAATTGCCCAAGTCCTTCGCCATGGTGCACAGCAAAGTGGTGCTCGTGGATCCCTTCGGCGCCAACCCCGTGCTCATGACGGGCAGCCACAACCTGGGCCCCAAAGCCAGCGGCACCAATGATGAGAACTTCCTCATCATTCGCAATGCGCCGGAAGTGTGCGCAGCGTACGCCAGCAACATCATGTCCATCTACAACCAGTACCGCTGGCGTTTCCGCAGGCCACAGAAGAAGGAGAACACAGGCGTGGCCGTGCGCTGGGCCGGCCTCGAGGACAACGACACTTGGCAGAGCGGCTACCTGAAGCCCGGCAGCCCATCATTGCGCGAGATCGATTTCTGGGCGAAGTGATCCGCTGTGCTGGGGGAGATCGACTGTTGCGCGGAGACAGAACTCCTTGCACTCCCCATGAACACACGACCCCGCACTGTAGAACATAGGCAACCATTCAAATCCCTTCACTATGGCAAACAGAACATCCTTAATCCTTGTCCTTCTACTGGCAGCACCCACGTTGGTTGCTCAGGATCGAACACCGGTGACGGGCGAGGCCAAGGACCGCAAGGAATTCGTTGAGTTCGAGATCCCAAGTTTGATCAATGGATCCAAGATC
>JBKJPT010000121.1:0-6173 GCA_046595075.1 Flavobacteriales bacterium | reverse complement strand
CCGCAGATCCGCACTTTCATATTGTCCACGAACGAACCACGCATGTCGAGCTTGGCGACCATACGCGGTGGCTCCTGCAAGAAGAGGCCGATGCTGTCCAACAACTGCGCGCTGAGGCCCAAGGGCAAGAGCAGGTAAAGAAACAAGGGCAGCACGCGCATGGCCATGAATGAAGAATGTCCGCCACCAAAGGTGCGGACATTCCATTCGCTCGTGGTTCGGGCTAGTGCTCCTCCTCTCCTGGCTCCAGCGGCGTGTTCTGGCTCACCCAATCTTCGGGCTTACCGGGCTTGCTGTAATCGTAGGGCCAGCGGTGCACAACAGGGATCGGGCCGGGCCAGTTGCCGTGCATGTGCTCCACGGGCGCGGTCCACTCCAACGTATTGCTCTTCCATGGGTTCTGCACCGTCTTCGGTCCGCGGAAGATGCTATAAAAGAAGTTGTAGGTGAAGATGACCTGTGCCAGTGCACCCGTGATGGCGAAGAAGGTCACCAGCACGTTCAGGTCCGTCACGCCATCGAACATCGTGAAGTTGGTGTAATCGTAATAGCGGCGAGGGGCACCGGCAAGTCCGATGAAGTGCATGGGGAAGAAGACCCCGAAGGCACAGACGAAGGTCACCCAGAAGTGCGCATAGCCCAACTTGGTGTTCATCATCTTACCGTACATCTTCGGGAACCAGTGGTAGATGCCGGCGAACATGCCGAAGATGGCGCTCATACCCATCACGATATGGAAGTGCGCCACCACGAAGTAAGTATCGTGGACATGGATGTCCAATGCGCTATCGGCAAGGATGATCCCAGTGAGCCCGCCGGCGATGAAGGTGGCCACCAGTCCGATGCTGAAGAGCATGGCCGGGGTGAAGACGATATTGCCGCGCCACAGTGTTGTGATGTAGTTGAACACCTTCACCGCCGATGGTATGGCGATGAGCAGGGTGGTGAACACGAACACGCTTCCAAGGAAGGGGTTCATACCGGTGATGAACATGTGGTGGCCCCACACGATAAAGCTCAAGAAGCCGATCGCGAGGATGGAGCCGATCATGGCGCGATAGCCGAAGATGGGCTTGCGCGAATTGACGGAGATCACTTCGGAGGTGATCCCCAGGGCAGGCAAAAGAACGATATACACCTCTGGGTGACCGAGGAACCAGAACAAGTGCTGAAAGAGGATCGGGCTACCGCCGGTGTTCTCCAACGCTTCGCCAGCGATATGGATATCGCTCAGGTAGAAGCTTGTGCCAACGGTGCGGTCGAGCAGCAACAACAACGCAGCGCTCAACAGCACGGGGAAGCTGAGCACACCGAGCACGGCCGTGATGAAGATCGCCCAGATCGTCAATGGCAGGCGGGTCATCTTCATACCCTTGGTGCGCAGGTTGAGGATCGTGACCACGTAGTTGAGGCCGCCCATCAACGAGCTAGCAATGAACAGCGTCATGCTCACCAACCAGAGTGTCATGCCGGTACCACTACCGGGTATTGATGTCGGTAGTGCGCTCAGCGGTGGATAAACGGTCCAACCGGCACTGGCGGGACCACCCTCCACAAAGAGGGAGCACACCATCACCAAGCTGCTCATGAAGAAAAACCAGTAGCTGAGCATGTTGATGAAACCGCTCGCCATGTCCCGCGCGCCCACCTGCAGGGGGATCAGCAGGTTCGCGAAAGTGCCACTGAGGCCGCCGGTGAGCACGAAGAACACCATGATGGTGCCGTGGATCGTCACCAGGGCCAGGTACATGTTGCTGTCCAGCACACCACCCGGAGCCCACTTGTCCCCAAGGAAGAAGTTGGTGAAGGCAAAGCCCTCTCCCGGCCATGCCAGTTGCAGGCGGAACATGATGGACATGATCACGGCGATCCACGCCATGATGATCGCAGTGACCAGGAACTGCTTCCCGATCATCTTGTGGTCCTGCGAGAAGACGTACTTCGAAACGAAGCTCTCCTCGTGGTGGTGGTGCTGGTGTCCAGCCCCGTGATCGGTGTGCGCGTGTGCACCCATGTTCGTCAATGCGTTGAGGGGTCAGTGTCCGTGAGCGGGGATCACGGCCACGGCCATGCTGTCCTCCTTCACAAAGGTTATGGTGCTATCGGCAGAATTGATCGTGGCTTCGGTCTCGGGGGCCACTGGGGCCTCGAAGGGTTTCTCTTGTGACTTGGTCAACCAGCTATTGTACTCACCGGCGGTGACCACATGCAACGGCAGTTGCATGTTGTAGTGGCTGGCGCCGCAGATCTTGTTGCAGAGCAGGATGAAGTTGAACTCGGGGTCGTGCATCACGTGCGTGCGCATGCTGTCACTGGTGATCGTGGGTGTCACCTTGATCACGGTGGTCATGCCCGGTACGGCGTTCATCTGCACGCGCAGGTGGGGCAGGAAGGCACTGTGGAGCACGTCCTGCGAGCGGATCTGCAGGTTCACCTCCTTGTGCACCGGCAGGGTGAATTCCTTGGTCACCACATCGTCCGAGCCGTGCGCATAAGCACTGGCCTCACCGTTCTTCTTGATGTCCTGCAGCATCACATTGCGCAGGTTCACGACTCGCATGCTCATGCGGCCTAAGTAATCCACGCGCTCTTCGAGCTCGATCATTTTGCTCTCCGGTTGCACACTGTGGTGCAGGAGGCTATCGGCGGTGTGCGCTTCGGCTTTGAGTTCGGCAAGTCGGGTTTCGATAGCGGCTGGTGTCACGATACCAAGCGGATTGCTGCCATTGATCAGGCGGTAGTCCGTAGCGCCGAGCATTCCATCGCCACCGGGGTAGCGCACCGTCCAGTCGAACTGGCGGGCGTAGAGCTCCACTTGCAACGCGTCAGAAGAAGCCGGCGCTGTGATCTTGTTCCAGCTATTGAGGCCGTATATGATGATCACCGCGAGCACGATCGCCGGGGCAATGGTCCATGCGAGTTCCAAGCGGTTGTCGTGCGGCTGCCAGTGCGCGCGGCGGTCCTTGCTGTACACGTACTTGCCCGCGAAGTAGAAGAGCAGCACGTTGGTGATAACAAAGGCGATGATCAGGATCCACCAGTTGAAGGCCATCAGCCAATCGGTTTCCACGCCTTGTGTGCTGGCGGCCAGCGGTAGCATCTTGTCCTTGTACGCGATGCACAGCCACAGGAAGAACGCGAAGTAGGCGACCAAGAACACGTACATGAGCGTGGCGTTCATGCGGTTGTCCGCAGGGGAAATATCCTCCTCGCGCTTGCCACGCAGCTTGGAGGTGAGCTCGTAAACACGAGCCAGTTGGGCGATCGCGGCGATGCCCAGTACCACGACGATCAGGATCAACAGCTTGGTCATTGTCCGCTCAGTGCTTCGTTCCCGAACAGTGGGATGGTGAGTTCGTGGTTGATGATCAGATCTGGTGGTGCACGCTTTCCTCCAGATAGGGGTGGTTCACGGGGGTCAACGGCGCTTTGCTAAGGGCCCTGAACACGGTGGTGATGAGCAAACCGAGGAAGAGGGTGAAGAGCCCTAGGTCGATGAGTCCGATGCCATGGAAATCGTGACCTGCCGCGCCGGGCATCACGATCATGTTCACATCGAACCAATGACCCAGGAAGATCACCGATCCCACGCCGATGAGGAAGCGCGGATTGCGCTTGGCATCGCGGCTCATGAGCAGCACCATGGGCACGGCGAAGTTGATGAAGAAGGTGGTCCACATGAGCACCGGGTGCTCGTTTATGCGCGTTTGGAAGTAGGTGATCTCCTCGGGGATGTTGCTGTACCAGTACAACATGAACTGGCTGAAGTAGAGGTAGGTCCATAGGAAGCTCACGGCGAAAACCCACTTGCCCATGTCGTGGATGTGGCTGTTGTTCACCTGCGGCAGGTAGCCCTTGCGCTTCAGGTAGAGCACGGTGACCACGCCGGTGATCATGGCGCTCACCCACATGCCGGCGAACACGTACCAGCCGAAGAGCGTGCTGAACCAGTGCGTATCGATGCTCATGAGCCAATCCCAAGCGAGCGTGCTGCTGAACACGGCGAAGAACACGAGGAACAATGCACCGCGCTTGTATGTGAGGATGTGCGTCTTCACCAAGCTCTCGCCCGTGAGGCCGTCCATCTCCAAGCTCTTCCTGCGGAACCAGCGCGCGAACACGATGAACACGCCGAGATAGGTGAGCGTACGCACCCAGAAGAAGGGCTGGTTGAGGAAGCCGGCCTTGTCGGCGATGATCTTGTCGTAGTAATCGGTGTTGCTCTCATCAAAGAGGCGTGTATCCATCCAATGGTACACATGGTGCAGCCCGAGACTTCCGGCAGCAAGCACCACGATCATGACCACCGCACCCACCGGTATGTAGGCCATGATGCCTTCGTACACACGCTTCACCATCACGCTCCATGCGGTCTCGGTAGCGTTCTGCAAAGCGTAGAAGAAGAGCGCACCCAGGCCTATGCCCAAGAAGAAGAAGCCGTTGACGAGCAGCGCGCTCCAACTACGCTGATGATGTTCGCTATGGTCACTGAACACCCCGTAGAGCGCTGCCACCGCGCCGATCGCGATCAGCGCCATGCTCAGTGTGCGGGCTCTTTTGCTGATGGTGAAGTTCATCGCTGCTGTTCCGTTGTCGTCCGTGTTCAGTTCACCGCAGGCACCGCTCCGGGCACCGCTGGTTCACGCATCATCTTGCCTCCGTTCTGCAGGTATTGCACGTAGTGCGTCACCAACCAACGCTCCTCCTTGTTCAACTGCGAGGCGTGCGATCCCATGGCCAAGTTCTTGCCCCAAACAAGCGAGTGGAAGATCTTACCCTCGGGCAGGTCCTTCAGAGCACCGGTGTAGCTCGGTGGCGTGGGGTAGTTGCCGTTCGCCACCACTCCGCCATCGCCTTGGCCGGTTTCTCCGTGGCAATGTTGGCAGAACTTGGCGTAGATCACCTTGCCCTTCTCCACAGTTGCCTCGGTCATCACGATCGGGCTCTTCAACTCCAGTCCGGCCTGCTCATAACCTTCCACCGTGTTCGGGTATGGGTAAGGCATATTGTACTTCGCCTTAGTGGGATCCTCGCTGAAGGGAATGCTGCCTTGCACGGGCTTGCGTGCGCTGGGTCGATCGCGTTGCTCCATGGCGAGTTCCTCGCTGTGCAGGTAGGGATCCTGTCCGAAATCGACATAAGCTTCAACAGCGGGGCCACGGTACATGTCCGGCATGTACTCTATGCCGGGACTGTCCTTCCGGCCACCACAGGAAGCCATCAGGAGCACTGCAGCCAAGGTTGTCCCCAAGGTCATGTATCTAGTGTACGTGCTCATGGTTCAGTACTGGCGTTCGTTGATCTCGAACACAGGCGAGGTGCGCAAGAGACCGGTGATCTCCTCAACGCTGTGGCCGTGGTTGTCACCGGTGCGCACCTCGATGATGAACTTGTCGTCGGTGGTGCGCGGATCGGGGTTGCGCGCAGGCATGCCGGGCAGTGTCTTGTTCCGGATCAGGTAGGTGATCGCCATGCCATGCGCTGCGCAGAGAATGGTGAACTCGAAGGTGACCGGGATGAAGGCCGGCATGTTCTGGTAGTAGTGGAAGCTGGGCTTGCCACCGATGTTCATCGGCCAGTCGAAGATATTGAAGTACCAGATCCCCAATGTGGCCAAGCAAGTGCCTGTGATGCCGAACATGAAGGCTACGATGCCCAAGCGTGTTCGCTTGATGCCGATGATGGGATCAAGACCGTGCACGGGGAAGGGCGAGAAAACGTCCTTCACCTTGATGCCATTAGAGACGAGCTTGCGCGCGCCGTCCTTGAGCTGCTCGGGATCCTCGTAAACGGCGTAGATGACCTTGTTCGCCATGGAACTAGTGGTGGTGTTTCGCGGCATCGGCCTTGTAGCTCTCGCCGCTCGTCTTCAGGATCGACTTCAATTCGTTCAGCGCCACAACCGGGAAGTAGCGTGCGAACAACAGGTAAAGGGTGAAGAAGATGCCGATGGTACCCAAGAAGGTGCCCACATCCACCCAGGTGGGATGGAACATGGTCCAGCTGCTGGGCAGGTAATCCCGGTGCAAACTGGTGACGATGATAACGAAGCGTTCGAACCACATGCCGATGTTCACGACGATGCTCATGACGAAGGTGAAACCAAGGTGACGGCGAAGCTTGCGGAACCAGAAGATCTGGGGACTGATCACATTGCAGGTCATCATGGCCCA
>JBKJPT010000112.1:0-8359 GCA_046595075.1 Flavobacteriales bacterium | reverse complement strand
ATGTTCAGCTGCATGCCTTCCTCCACACCGGCGGGGATCTTTATGGGCACCACGACTTCTTCGCGCCCCCGGCAGTGATGAGCACGGCCTCGTGCGCGAAGAAGTCGTGGTGCCCATAAAGATCCCCGCCGGTGTGGAGGAAGGCATGCAGCTGAACATCAGCGGCATGGGCAACGAAGCACCCGCTGGTGGCATTCCCGGTGATCTGTTGGTGGTGATCGAAGAAGAGCCGCACATCGAACTGAAACGCGACGGTGTGCACCTGCACTTCGAGACCTACCTCAACGTGGCCGATGCGGCACTGGGTACCGGCATTGAAGTACCACTGGTATCTGGCAAGGCCAAAGTGAAGATCGAACCCGGCACGCAGAGCGGCACTACCATGCGCTTGCGCGGCAAAGGACTGCCCAGCGTGAACCATCACGGCATGGGTGATCTCCTCGTGCATGTGATGGTGTGGACCCCCACGGACCTGAGCAAAGAGGAGCGCGCCACATTGGAAAAGCTCCGTGAAAGCCCCGGCTTCCAACCCAAGCCCACAGCCAAGGACAAAGGTTTCTTCGATCGCGTGCGCGAGATGTTCGGGAACTGACCGCGGCTAGTTTCGCTGCATGCGTATCGCCGAACGGATCTTCTGGATCATCATCGCCTTGGCCGTGGTCATGAAACTTCTGCACATCCCGCTCGCGAACTTCCTGCTCATCATAGGCAGTTCCACGCTCATGATGCTCTATTTCTTCTTGGGCTGGCTGATCCTTCCCACACCAACGCGCAAGCACCAGGTCGTGGGCCTCAGCATTCTAGCAGGCATCGCCCTAGCGCTCCTTCTCGAAGGCATCCTCTTCAAAGTGCAAGCCTGGCCCTTGGCTACGTTCAATACACTGATGGGACTTTCCTTCGGAAGCATCGCCCTCGTGCTTGTATGGCTGCTCACACGTGATCGCCACGACCTGAAGGAGTACAGAAGGGGGATCCTTGTGCGCGTTGTTCCGCTGATGATCATCGGCGTGCTCCTTTACCCGATCAGCGCTCGCAGTATGATGCTCTTTCACCATCGCGGCGAAGCACCCGCGAAACTTGAATTGTACGACAGGCTGTACAGCATCGACGACCCCGATGAACGAGAAATGCTCAGGCAGAAGATCGACAGCTTGGAGCAGCAAGAGATGCGATCACGGTAATAAGTTGGATCCAGTCCACACCTTGACCCGACCATGCGTTACTTCATCCTGCCCGTCCTCTTGCTCAGCACCTCGGCGTCCTTCGCCCGATCGGAAAACTCCAGCTACGCTTCCACCGAGGACCAGACCGTTGACGAAGTTCATATCGACGAATACGACGCCAGCCGCAAAGACTCGATCCATGCCGCGCTGGCGTTCGAGCACGGCACCATTGTGATCGCCGATGGCGTGGCCACATTGGAATTGCCTGAGACCTTCAAGTTCCTAGGTGCCGAGCAGAGCCGCCTTGTGCTGTTGGAACTATGGGACAATCCGCCTTCGTCCGCCAACGGTGTGGTGGGCATCATCTTCCCCGTGAAAGCTGGTGTGTATGACGATGACTTCGCATTCATTGTGAGCTATGAGGAAACGGGGTATGTGAGCGACGCAGACACCATTGACCATGGCGCCATGCTCGCGCGTATGCTGGTGGCAGACCAGACCGAGAACCGTGAACGTCGTGCGCAAGGCTACGACGGCTTGCAACTCGTGGGCTGGGCAACACCACCGTTCTATGACAAGGAGCGCAAGGTGCTCCACTGGGCCAAGGAGATGCGCAGTGACAACTCGGAGACGAACGTGCTCAACTACAACGTGCGCGTACTGGGCCGACGTGGTGTGCTAGTGCTCAACGCCATCGGCGGCATGCACCTGCTGCCCGATGTGGAGGCTAGCATACCCGCTGTGCTGGACATGACCAGCTTCAACGACGGCCATCGCTACGATCAATTCGATCCAGCTATGGACACGGAGTCGGATCTGGGGATCGGCGGCTTGATCGATGGCGATGTCAGGAGCCGCATGGGAGCTGTGCTGAAGAAAGTGCTGGTCGTAGCGGCCATTTCCATCGTCGGCATGGTGGCGCTCATCTCCATGGTGCTTTTCATCATGCGCCGCAAGCGGAATTCACCCCTGAGCTAACTGCCATGAACGCGCAACGTCTCCGGGGAAACGTGGTGAATATCACCGCGCAACGGATCGCACCAGCGGAAGTGCTGATCAAGGACGGTCGCATCGCTTCGATCGCAGAGATCAGCGGCCCCGTGGACGGGTACATCATGCCCGGCTTCATTGATGCGCATGTGCATATTGAAAGTAGCATGCTCGTGCCGAGCGAATTCGCGCGGCTCGCGGTCCTTCACGGCACAGTAGCCACAGTGAGCGACCCGCACGAGATCGCGAACGTGGTGGGCGTTGAAGGTGTGGAGTTCATGATCAAGAACGGCAGCGGTGTCCCCTTCCACTTCTTCTTCGGCGCGCCTAGCTGCGTGCCCGCCACCGTGTTCGAAACCGCAGGTGCCCGTATCGACGCCGATGCTGTGGGACGCTTGCTCGAACGCGAAGAAGTGCGCTACCTGAGCGAGGTGATGGATTTCCCAGGCGTGCTCAATGCGCAGGCCGAGGTAATGAAGAAGATCGCGCATGCGCATCGCCTCGGAAAACCCGTGGACGGCCACGCGCCGGGACTACATGGCGAACTTGCGAAGCGATACATCGCAGCGGGCATCAGTACGGACCACGAGTGCTTCGCCGCTGCGGAAGCACGGGACAAGCTCGCTCACGGCATGTGGATACAAGTGCGCGAGGGAAGCGCTGCGAAGAACTTTGAAGCGCTGATCGATCTGCTGCACGATCACAGCCATCGCATGATGCTATGCAGTGATGACAAACATCCCGATGGTCTGGTGGAAGGACACATCAACCTGCTCTGTTCACGTGCTGTGAAGAGAGGCATCGACGTGTTCAAGGTACTGAGCGCTGCGTGCATCAATCCGATAGAACACTACAAGCTACCCGTTGGACAATTGCGCGTAGGCGATCCTGCGGACCTTATCGTGGTGAAGGACCTCACCCAGTTCGCCGTGGAACGCACGTATGTGCGTGGCGAGCTCGTTGCGGAGAACGGCCGCAGCTTGATCGAACGCGTGGAGATAGGGCAGATCAACTGCTTCCAACGCACAGCGATCGCCGTGGAGGATCTGCATGTTCCAGCGCAGAAGGAAGATCTATTGGTGATCGAAGCGTTGGATGGTCAACTGATCACACGCAAACTATGGATACCGCCGACGGTGATCGGCGCTGCGTGCACAGCTGACATCGACAAGGATCTACTGAAGATCGCGGTGGTGAACCGTTACACAGAAGCACCAGTGGCTTGCGCATGGATCACCGGCACCGGCATACAGCGTGGCGCGATCGCAGGCAGTGTGGCGCACGATAGTCACAACATCGTTGCTATGGGCACCAACGATGACGACCTGTGCATGGCGATCAACATGGTGATCGAACACAAGGGCGGCATCAGCCTAGCCGATGGCACACATCACCGCGTGCTGCCGCTACCGATCGCGGGATTGATGTCCGACGGCGACGCGTGGACCGTGGCCGACGCCTATGCTTCTTTGGATCGCGAAGCGAAAGCGTTGGGCAGCACACTCACCGCACCGTACATGACACTTTCGTTCATGGCGTTGCTGGTGATACCGCACCTCAAGCTCAGCGATCTGGGGCTCTTCGATGGCGATGCCTTCAAGCTGCTGCGCTAGGCGGAAGCAGCCATCTACTTTCGCTCCGTGAAGCCCATCGCTCCTTTCCTGTTCTTGCTCCTGCTTGCCTCCTGTGCGATCAGAAGTGATATGGTCCAAGAGCGACGCTTCCAAAAGCGCAGCCACACAAAAGGTTGGCATGTGGACATCCATCAACAAGTGCGGGATCGTGTGCAGCGCGATCGCACACGCGCGCAACATGTTGCTCCGCGCCGTACCGGGCCCGAACAGGTGCTTATTCCTGCGGTTGAGCGAACACTGGAAGCAAGTGCCAGTGATCCGGACCCGAGGATCATTGCTCAGGTACGACCCATCGGAGCGCAGCGCCACACAGGCGAACTGCATGTGGTTCAAGAGGATCCGGCTGTTACGTCGGAAGATCCGCAAGAAGAACCGGAGAACCTCATGCCTCGGAAGAAGCTCAATTGGTTGGCGATCCCGGCCCTTGTGAGCGGCTTGAGCATCCTTGCGCTCGCCTTCTTCAGCACCAACACACTTGCTGTCGTGGTCGCGATCATCATCACCCTCACGCTTTCGGGCATCTCGCTCTCCCGCATGCGCAAGCGCGAACAAAGCGGTAAGGGCTTCGCATTGGCGGGCCTTATGATCGGCGTCATCGCGACGATCTTCACCGCGATCGCGATCGCGGCCTATGGTCTGGATTGATCGCTCGCCGCACGCGCAGCACCGAGCTCGTGCAGCATCTGCATCGCACGTTCCTTCAATGCATTTGGCGCTGATCCTTGCACTCGCATGCTGCGCAGGGCTTCGGCTCCTTCAGATTTGGAGACCTTCTGCCCTTGATCATCCGTGATCAGCGAATGATGCACGAAGCGCACACGCTTGAAGGTCTCCAGTCCTAGTCTATCTGCGAGGTATAGCTGGCAGGCTGTGCTGGGCAGCAGGTCCTCGCCACGCACGATGATGGTGGTCGCATGGTCGAGATCATCGATCAGCGATGCGATCTGGTAGGCCGGTCGGCCCCCATCGCTTGCGCGTTGCCTGATCACCGGGTCCGGGATCAGGGATGCCGGAGCGAGCATGCGCGCCGTTCCATGGAGCTGCTCCATACGCACCACCGCATCGGCGGGGAGGTGTAGGCGCCAGGTGGCATCAGCGTCGGTGAAGGGGATGTCCTTGTGCCTGCAACCGCAATCATTTCGGCCGCGTGTGTTCGCACGCCATTCGCTACGGGAACAGTTGCATGCGTACAGGTCCCCTTGTTCCTTCAGGATCCCGATGTGTTCGGCATACTTCGCGATCCGCAAGACCTGTGAGTGTGCACGACCCTGGTCCGCAGCATCGCGAGGCCCATCGGTCCATCCGATCCCCAGCCATGCGAGGCTTTCGAAGATGTCCTCCACGTACGTCGGACGTGCGCGCTCCACATCCAGATCATCGATCCGCAGCCGCAAGGTGGCGTTGTACATGGTCGCGATACGCGCAGTGAGCAGAAAGGCCACCCCGTTGCCCGCATGCAACAAACCGCTCGGCGTGGGCGCTATGCGCGTGCGGTGCTGGCCTTCCATGGTGCAAACCTAGCTGCGCGCACCTTCGTGCGGAGTTGCATCTTTGGGCAACCTACTTTCCGCTCATGCTCGAAATGTTCAAAGGACCTTGGCCATGGTACGTAGCCGGTCCCATTATCGGCCTCACCGTTCCAGCGCTACTGCTCTTCGGCAACAAGGTCTTCGGCCTCAGCAGCTCGTTGCGGCACATTTGCGCGGCCTGCTTCCCGGCCAAGATCCCCTTCTTCACCTACGATTGGAAGAGGGAAGTGTGGAGCCTCTTCTTCGTGAGCGGCGTGGTGCTTGGCGCGTTCATTAGCGTGTCGCTGCTCGCCGACCCCAACCCCATTGTGATCGCCGAACCAACTGCGGAATACCTCGCGAGCAAAGGCATTACCGACAACAGCGGCCTCATGCCCATAGAGATCTTCTCTTGGGACAACCTGTTCACGCTGCGCGGCTTCATCTTCTTCGTCGTGGGTGGCTTCTTCGTCGGCTTCGGAACGCGCTGGGCGGGCGGCTGCACCAGTGGTCACGCGATCTCCGGCTTGAGCAATTTGCAATGGCCCAGCTTGGTGGCCACGTGCTCCTTCTTCGCTGCCGGCATCCTCTGCACTTGGTTCATCCTTCCTCATCTCCTTTCGCTATGAGCGCCACAACTTCAACTCCGTGGTGGCACAACCTGCGTTACGCAGCGTGGGGCACGCTCTTCGGTATCGTCTTCGTGAAAGCCGAGATCATCAGTTGGTTCCGCATCCAGGAGATGTTCCGCTTCGAGAGTTTCCACATGTACGGTGTGATCGGTAGTGCGGTGGTCGTGGGCGCGATCAGCGTGCAGCTGATCAAACGCATGAAGCTGAAGACCTTCTCCGGTGAACCCATCGTGATCACGGACAAGGTCTTCAACAAGGGAATGATCTATGGCAGCGTGCTCTTCGGTCTGGGCTGGGCGATAACCGGCGCTTGTCCAGGTCCGTTGTTCGCGCAAGTGGGCGCGGGGTACTCTGTGATCATCGTCACCTTCCTCAGTGCAGTCGCAGGCACTTGGCTCTACGGCCTGCTGCGCGAAAAGCTGCCCCACTGAACAACGCGCACCGATCGTGATCGCTCCGCTGTTCCTGCTCTTCATCGCGTTGTTCATCCTTGTGTGGCTGGGGATCACGGACAAGGCGATGCGCGTGCTCGCTGAGCGGTCGGGCCATCCGTACAACGCCCGCGGAGCGAAGTCGGCGCGGATCACGATCGGTCTCGTCATTGTGCTGATCGCAGGGTACCTGCTTGCCCCACGTAAATGGAGCGAGCCTCCACCGCCCATGGTAGCAACCTATGGCCCCGACAGTTTGTGGATGGGCATGGACAGCACCTTGATCGACTACATCGGCGGTGATCGCGAAGACCTTGTCGCCTATGGCCGTGAGCTGATCCGCAACACGGCGTACTACCTCGGTCCGCAAGGAACAGTGGCGCACCTGACCAATGGAATGAACTGCCAGAACTGCCATTTGGAAGCGGGCACCAAATCCTGGGGAAACAACTACAGCGCAGTTTGGAGCACCTATCCGAAGTTCCGCGAACGCAGCGGCGGCAATGAGACGGTGGTGAAGCGGATCAATGATTGCATTGAGCGCAGTTTGAACGGCACCGCGCTCGATAGCAACAGTTTGGAGATGCGCTCCTTGCTTGCCTATATGGAATGGCTCGGCACCGGCATTCCGAAGAACAAGAAACCGAAGGGCGTGGGCCTTGCTGAATTGAAGTTCATGGACCGACCAGCGGATCCTGTTCGCGGCGAAGTGATCTACACGGCCAAGTGCATGCGTTGCCACCTACCCGATGGCATCGGACAGAAATTGCCGAACGCTACGACCTACTTGTATCCGCCGCTGTGGGGTGATCACAGCTACAACATCGGCGCAGGTCTCTACCGTCTCTCGCGCTTCGCTGGTTATGTGAAGAACAACATGCCACAGGGCGTTACGTGGGAGAAGCCTGAACTCACCGATGAAGAAGCCTGGGATGTGGCGGCGTATGTGAACTCCCAACAACGTCCTTCACGCGATCTTTCTGCGGATTGGCCCAAGATCGCAGGCAAACCAGTGGACCATCCCTTCGGTCCTTACGCGGATTCATTCGCCGAAGAGCAACACAAGTTCGGTCCCTTCGGTCCGATCGCCGAAGCGAAGGCAGCAGCAGTAAAGCCCAAATAGATGAGCGACCTACTTCACCCTGATGGTTGCACTTGCGGCGCGCATGACGAGGAGACGAGCGGCATATCGCGCCGCCAGATGTTGCGCTCGCTGGGTGTGTTGGGCGCCGGAATAACGCTCGGTCCAACGTTGGCCATGGGTGCATTGGCGGATCGTCGCGATGAACTCGTGAAGAGCAGGGCCGTGGTACAGGGCAAAGCGCAGAAATTCACCATCCTGCACACCAGCGACATCCACGCCCAGTTGCATACCCACGATGAGTTCTTCCTGGAAGGCGGCAAACCTGTTTACAAGAAGCGTGGTGGCTTCGGTGTGCTGAAGACGATGATCGACACGCTGCGGAACGAGGATCCGGAGAACACCATCGTGATCGATGGCGGCGACTGCTTCCAAGGCGGCGGCGTGGCTGCCATGAGCGAAGGACGAGCGCTAGTGCCGTTGATGGACCGCATCGGCTACGACCTGGTGCTGCCCGGCAACTGGGAGGTGATCTACGGCAAGGAGATGATGCTGAAGGACCTCGGCGCGTACAAGGCCGACAAGGTGTGCGCTAACATGTTCCACGCAGCGTATCCAGAAGGCGCGATCTCCTCGCCTGATAAGAACGCGGAGCTGAAGGGTGAACTCATCTTCCCACCCTACTGGACGAAGCAAGTGGCCGGGATCAAGATCGGTTTCATCGGTTACAACGATCCGCTCACGCCCAAGCGGCAATCACCGGCCTACAGCTACGGCATCGCTTTCACCAAGCCGGAGGTGAACGTGGCGAAGTACATCCGCATCCTGCGCGACTACGAGCAATGCGCAATGGTCTTCCTGATCACGCACATGGGCCTTGCCCAACAAGTGGACCTCGCGAACAAGCCGGAGGTGGAAGG
>JBKJPT010000089.1:0-51595 GCA_046595075.1 Flavobacteriales bacterium | reverse complement strand
CCTCATGGTCGCGAACGTTGCGCCGCAAAGGATCGGCGTGGCCCCCGTTTGTTACGCCTTTAAGTGATCCGTGGTGCGCTGCCGCGGTACGCCCATGTTTGTACCCCACCACCGGTCGGGGCTTGCGGCGGATTTCGTCCAGCAGTTCGGTCTCCTGTTGGCGCTGTTCCATCTGCTCAGGGCACTTCGAAGCACGTCGAACGGATGGCGCGCGCAGCTATCGTTCTATGAGACGAGGGGCACCGAAGTGAGGGTACTGGAATGAAGGATCCGAGCGAGGGCAGCTGTTATATCACGCTTGTGGAGGTTTAGCCGGACGAAAGCAAGTACGTACGGAAAGCGCTCCTGCCATCAATGCCGATGCAGCGAGGTCCTTCGGGCTACCCCTTATCGAGAATACCGTTCTCACGCTGGGGATGTTAATTCTGCGCTCTCGGTTCGATACCCTCCTAATTGAGATACCTTTCGGAGGACCCGTTCACCCTTGGCGGAATGGCCGATAAGGCCAAAGTCATGCTGGGCAAATGGTCAACTGAACAACTCATTCATCACACCAATATTCAACGACCATGGCCATTCTGAAAGTGATCGAGATCCTCGCAAGCAGCAAGACAAGTTGGGAGGATGCTGCCGCCAACGCGGTGAAAGAGGCGAGCAAGACCGTGCGCGGGATCCGGTCGGTGAACGTCAAGAACCAGAGCGCATTGGTGGAGAAGGGGAAGATCACCGAGTACCGTGTTAACTGCAAGATCTGCTTCGGTATTGAGAAGTGATCATTGGCATTCTCACACGCCTGCGGCCGCGTTTGATAACGGCGTAAGTGCCGCGACCAGCAGTCACGGTCCTGCCTTGTAACACACCGGGCCTCATGGTCGCGAACGTTGCGCCGCAAAGGATCGGCGTGGCCTCCGTGCTTTACGCCTTTAAGTGATCCGTGGTGCGCTGCCGCGGTACGCCCATGTTTGTACCCCACCACCGGTCGGGGCTTGCCGCGGATCTCGTCCAGCAGTTCGGTCTCCTGTTGGCGCTGTTCCATCTGCTCAGGGCCCTTCGAAGCGCTTCAATAAGCACTTGAGGAACGGAACGCCGCCGGAACGAGACGCTTCGAGGTGCCATTGGATACTTGAAGATCACGGCGATCTTGCCCGCGTGCGTCTTGGAGGTGCTGCGCAGTTTCTCCAGTTCCAGCAGCAGATCCTTGTGGGTGAGCAGCAGTTCGCGCATGCGCGTGAATACACGGATGATATGGATACTCATGAGCACAGCACGTTCGCTGGGCAGCACGTTGGAGAGCATGAGCACGCCGTGCTCGGTGAAGGCGAAAGGCAGGTAGCGAGCACCGCCATGACTTGAGGTCGCAATTTGCGACCTCAAGTTCAGCGCCTCTTCCGCTGTCAGTTCGAACATGAAGTCCTCCGGGAAGCGCTCGATGTTCCTGCGCACCTGCTCCTCGGCGGAGCAAGGTCGATCCTATCTTGCATTGGCTATGAAAAGGCAAGCTTTGGTCCTGGGCCTTTGCATTGGTGCGCTATGGCTTGGGGGCTGTACCAGTGAACCTGCTGACCACACACCGACAACTCAACCAACATCACCCGCCATGTCCATGACGGCAGACACTCTGAAGCAAGTGCTGGATGCGTTCAACCGCCATGACTTGGACGCGATCATGGCGTACTTCTCCGAGGATTGCTCGTTCGACTTTCCACGAGGTCCCCAACCATGGGGACAGCGCTTCATCGGCAAGGCCCAAGTGCGGGAGGCGCTCGCCGGCCGCTTCAAGGGTATCCCCGACGTACACTATGGTGATGACCGTCATTGGCTTTCAGCCGATGGCGGCCGCGGTGTTTCCGAATGGACATTGACGGGAACCACAACATTCGGAGTACAACTGGATGTGCGCGGCTGTGACCTATGGGAGTTGGCGAACGGCCAGATCACGCGCAAGGATTCCTATTGGAAGATCGTGGAGCGGTGACTCTTACACCCGCGCAGGGTTTCCTTCCCCCACGCTTCCGCAGCGGTCGGTCAGCGCACTTGGCGGACGGCTCGTGGCTCGTGGCGGTGTTGAGCCTCATCGCTAGCCCAAGCGATACCTTGGACCTATGCCCGAATACAAGGTGATGCTCAACTCAGTCGCCCGCACAGGACCGATCGCAGCCGCGTTGTTGCTAACGACCCCAAGTGCGCGCGCTCAAGAGCCACCGGCTTGTGCATGCCCTGACCTCGGAATGACGGACCATCGCACTGCGGATACGGTCTTCAAAGTGGTCAAGGACTTCGAGGTCGCTTTGTGCGGTCGCATCGATCGCTCGGTCACCCCTTTCGTCTACAGCGAATTCACGATGCGCTCCTGTGGTCGTGTTCGCATGCCCCTCCCAACACGGACTCCGGGACGAGCGTGCCACATAACGGTCTCGAAACCCTATTTGGTGGTGGACGAGTTCAGCGTACTGCCCACCGGCCCCGATATGCACTTGGAAAGCAGGCCGTGCTGGCGAACGAACCTTGTGCTGCGCGTACACGAGGACACCTTACAGTACGCCATAAACGCCATGCGGGAGCTCATTGCCACGTTGGACAAGCCCACCACTGAGCAATTCGCTCTTGTTCAACATCGCCTGGATGCGGTGGGCCCTTCGCCTTTCTGGATGGACAAGGAACTGCTGGGCCAGGTGTTCCTATGTGCGGTGTACGATACCACTTGGTCCACACGCTTTCAAGATCTGCGCACCACGTATGCATTCGGTGGCACCATGGCCGCGTACTACGATGAACTGCTCAGCGTCTATTACGATATGAGCAGAAGGTCGAGCATTACAAAGTGAGGGTAGCATTTAACGCGCACGGCCTCCTTCCCCAAGCCCCCCTATTGGTATAACCGAGCACTTGACTGGCGGAATTGTGGCCAGTAACCGTGCGTCGCTGTTTCACGGCGTGGCGATCACAATGCTGAAGTCGCTGCTATCGACTAGTACAAAGCGTTCAGCCGAGAAGGCAACGGGGAAGGGCCGTTGAGGGCATTCTCGTTCCCGCACAGGGATCTGTGCTCTGAGACACCTGCGTTGCCCAAATTGCTGAGCGTGTTCCCCATGCTTTCGGTTGCCGATCCGGCAGCATCGGCTATAGCCTTACAGCCGCGTACGGAAACACGATCGCCGCGCTGACGGCCCGGGGTTTGGACCCTGCTCCCTGCCGCACCCATTGCGGCAAGGGCGGACCATGGAACGAACAACTGAACAGACCCAAGCCGACCTGGCGGTACACCGCCATGGCGTGATCCTGGAGAAGACCACGAACGGCTTCGAGAATGAAGGTGTGTTCAACCCGGCGTGCATACGCGAGGGCGATGAGGTGCACATGTTCTACCGCGCGGTGCGCCATGGCAACTACTCCACCATCGGTTACTGCCGTTTGAAGGGCCCCACCGAGGTGGTGGTGCGGCGCAAGAAACCACTGCTCTTCCCGGAGCACCCCTATGAGTCGCAAGGCATCGAGGATCCGCGCATCGTGAAGATCGATGACACATGGTACATGACCTATTCCGTCTACGATCGCACGAACGTGATGGGGGCCTTCGCGACCTCCGTCGACCTGAAGACCTGGGTGAAGCACGAACCCATCACGCCGTATTTCACCTACCGCGAGTTCAAGCATCTGGTTGAATGCTGCCCCGGCCTCAACCAGAAATACCTCTTCCACTACAAGGTGTTGAAGGAGCACGGCCTGGGCGAGGAGATCGCCGGCAAGTTGATGCTCTGGGACAAGAACCTCATGTTCTTCCCCCGGAAGATCAACGGCAAGTTCGCGTTGCTGCATCGCATCCATCCTGGCATCCAGCTGGTGTACTTCAACGATCCCGCCGAACTCACCCGCCAGTTCTGGGAACACTACATCATGGACCTACAGCGGCACATCGTCATGGATCCAATGCTCCCGCATGAGTCCAGCCACATTGGTGGTGGTGCGCCGCCAATCGAGACCAAGGATGGATGGCTGTTCATCTATCACGCCGCGGAGGACACGCCGCACGGTTTCGTTTACCATGCCTGCGCCGCCCTCTTGGACTTGGAAGATCCGCGCATAGTGCTCGCTCGCTTGGATGTCCCGTTGATATCGCCCGAGCGCGCTGCGGAAAAGGAAGGCATCGTGCGCAACATCGTCTTCCCCAGTGCTACCGTCGTGTTCGACGATCTGCTCTACATCTACTACGGCGGCGCCGACGAGCGCATCGCCGTCGCTTCCGTTCAATTGTCGGCCCTCGTGGACCGTTTGAAATCACTTGCACATGGAAAATAGGAATGACCATGACCAAGTGCTCGTCCTCAGCTCTTACCCTTCGCGCGTTTGTGGTATTGCCACATACACCAAGGACCTTGTGACGGCGTTGAACCAGACGTTCACCGAGCCGCTTTCCTTCCGCGTATGTGCCTTGGAGGAAGGCCTTGGCAGTTTCGAGTATCCGCTGGAAGTGACATGCGCGCTGAACACGTTGGATGAAACAGCGCACGTTGCCTTGGCGGGACGCGTGAACCAGGACCCGCGCATCAAGCGGGTGTGGATCCAGCATGAGTTCGGCCTGTACAACGGTGCCGAAGGCGCCTACCTGCTGGCCTTCGCTCAAGCGGTGATCAAGCCCACCACGATCACCTTCCATACAGTATTGCCGAACCCCTCGCCGGAACGCAATGCCATGGTGCGTGCGCTTGCGGCCGCTGCTGCGGACATCATCGTGCTCACCACGCGGTCGGCGCGCATCCTGCGCGAAGAGTACGCGGTGGAACAAGACAAGATCACCGTGATCCCGCATGGCACCCATGTGGTGCGTTGGCAGGATCCCCAGCGCATGAAGCAGAAGCATGGGCTGGAGGATCGCATGGTGCTTTCCACCTTCGGCCTGCTCAGCACCAACAAGAGCATCGAAACGGCCATCGATGCCATGCCCGAGATCATCGCGCATACGCCGAACGCACTTTATCTGGTGCTGGGCCGTACGCATCCGGATGTGGTGCGCAAGGAAGGCGAACACTACCGCGATTTCCTGCAGGAACGCGTGGCCGCCTTGGGTCTCAAGGACCATGTGCGCTTCGTGGACCGCTACCTGGCCTTGGCTGAATTACTCGAGTACCTGCAACTCACCGATGTCTACCTGTTCACGTCCAAAGACCCCGACCAAGCGGTGAGCGGCACTTTTGCCTATGCACTGGGCTGTGGTTGTCCGGTGATCTCCACGCGCATACCCCATGCGCAAGAGATGTTGGACGGCGCCGGCATCCTCATCGACTTCAGCAGTCCGCAACAGCTTGCGCAAGCAGCCATTGAACTGCTGGGTGACAGGGAGCGCCGGATGCGCATGAGCCGCAATGCCTTGCACCGCATGCGCGCCACAGCCTGGGAGAACATCGCAATTGCCCATGTGCGTTCGTTCATGCGGCATGGCGAAGACCGTGTGCTGCCGCGATTGCAGTGGCCGCCCATCTCGTTGGACCATGTGCATCGCATCACCGACGATATAGGCATGATGCAGTTCTGCGATATCAGCGAACCGGACCCCGGTTCGGGATACACACTGGATGACAATGCGCGTGCATTGATCGCCGTGTGCATGCACCATGATGATGGCGATAATGACGAGGACAAGCGGCTCATCAACACCTACGTCAATTTCATTGAGCGCTGCCAATTGCCCGATGGTCGCTTCCTCAACTACATGGACCAAGAAGGTGTCTTCCACGAGCAGAACCAAGAGGTGGACCTGGCGGATGCGAACGGCCGTGCACTATGGGCTTTGGGCTCGGTGATCGCCCGGGAAGGGGACCTACCCAAGCTCTTCATTCGTCGCGTGGAGGCCATGCTCATGCGAGCACTTCCGAGCTTGACCGATCTCGCATCACCACGCGCCATCGGCTTTACCATCAAAGGGCTGCACGCGTACAACACCGTGCGGCATAGTCCGCGCATCACCGGAACGATCAATGCACTGGCTGATCGCTTGCTGCGGTGTTATAGGGCTGTTACCAATGGGCAATGGAAATGGTTCGAACCATCGCTCACGTATGGCAACGCTGTGCTGCCGGAAGCACTATTGCTAGCCTATCAGGAGACCGGTAGGGTCGCGTTCCGTGATACCGCGCACACCACGATCGAATTCCTCCTCTCACACATGTTCAAGGACGACCACCTCCGTGTGATCAGCAATCGCAGCTGGTTGCATCAGGATGTGGAACCCGAGATCTACGGAGAGCAACCGATCGATGTGGCCTACACCATCATCGCCCTCGAGCTTTTCCACGAGGTCTTTGGCGATGTGGAATACCGCCGCAAAATGGACATTGCCTTCGAGTGGTTCCTTGGCAGGAACCACTTGCACCATGTGATCTACAACAGTGCCTCCGGCGGCTGCTTCGATGGCTTGGAGGAACACCACGTGAACTTGAACCAAGGTGCGGAGAGCACGGTGTGTTACTTGATAGCGAGACTCGTGATGAACCGCAGTGCGAGGATCGAGCACGCCATGGTGGGCAATGTTCCGACGGAGCGGAGCAGGAATGTCCGTCGTCATCGATATGAGGCTGTTCCGCAGGTGATCCCTGTGGCCATCTGACCGGACAGGCCCTGGACGAGGGATCCGCGAATTGTTCTTGGCGATCGTTCATCGGCCTTGCCGAAAGCCGCGTCGTTTCATGCCCATCTTTGAGGAGTCTGCTCGTCGGAGGTTGCTGTCCGCTGAGCCTTTTGGTCCCATTGTACGAACGTGCGCCAGTGAGCGCACGTTCGCGTTGGAGCCGTTCACGCTTCGGATCTTGAGTGATGCCGACCTTCGATCCCGGGCGTGGTCCGTCGGCCATGGTTCACGGTCATGAATGAGCGCAATGAACAAACTCGGGATCCATACCCACCTCGTAGCCTTAGTTGCGCAGAAGACAGCCGCCATCCGCGCAGACATCGCTTCCACGCTTCATGCACGCAACACCGACACCAAGAGCAGCGCGGGCGACAAGCACGAGGTGGGCCGCGCCATGATCCAACAGGAACTGGATCAGCAGGAGGCGCAGCTCGCCAAGCTGCAAGGCCTGCAGCAGGAACTGGCGCGAGTGCCGTTACAACGCGTGTTCGACCGCGTGGCTTTCGGAGGTCTTGTCACCACGGACCAAGGATCATACTTCATCGCCATCGGATTGGGCCAAGTAGAAGTGAACGGTGAGACTTGTTTCGCGATATCGCTCGCATCGCCGGTTGGGGAGGCGCTCAAGGACAAGCAGGTGGGCGATGTGGTGATCTTCAACGGCAGGGCCATCACCGTACAGGCTATTACATGATGTCCTTCCGGGCTAAAGCGCTGCGAACAACAGGATCAAGGCGCAGATGCCACCGGTCATCAGAAGGAACCCGCCGTCCAAGTCCCGAAGTGCCTTGGGTCCGAGGTTGGCCGCAAATTCCTCGAGCTTGTCCAGTGCAGCTTCACGATCGTGCAACAGATCGTGGCCGCTTTGGATCAATTTTGAATAGCGTGAATTGTGAACCGGATGGGGGTTTATTATGCTGCCCATTGGAGCGTGTTTGTCAGCTACGGCCACACAGTCCGTGCCTTTCTCCTGGATCACGGATCATTCCTGTCCTTACCCTAGTGCCATGCGGTCCGTGAGTTTTCAACCGGCACGGCATCGTCGCGGGGAATGTGGTCGCTCTTCCTCAGCTCCCGAGTTCGTTGAATACCAAGCTCCACAACCGGTGTAATGACCTCGCGATGAGCGATCGCATGTAAAGCCAGCGTTAAGTTTTGCCCGATCCGATCATCTTTCTTGGATGCGTGGATCGAAGGATGCAACTTCGATGACGCAATTCACGCACATGTCTACGCACACCACCGAACAGATCGAGAACAGGACCGACACTGTGTTGAGCCGGTCCATGGCGCTGCGTTCAGCAGGGCTCATCGAAGTGTTGAAGGTGACACGCCTCGTACGCAAGGCCAATGATGTGCTGCGCTTCACCGGCGTGCCGGCATCCACCCGCACCCGCGTGCGCGAACTGGAAGTATCGTTCGTGAACGGCGATGCACCGGCACCGGGCTTCGATCCGGTCTCTGGCCTGCTGCGCCTGTTCTATCCGGAGGGGGAGCGCGGAAGCGTGGAGCGTTTGCTCACGAGCAAGCGCAGCCGGTACTGCTACTTCTGGCATTCTGATGATGATGTGCAGCGCCACGCATGGCTGCTGAGCTCGCCGCAGTGATCCTATTTCAACTCGGGGCTCACCGTCCCCAACTATGTGTGGATCTCGCACGCGAGATTGCCGCGCTTTACGAAGGGGTCCTGTCCCAAGTAGCCCTGAACCTCTTCCTTGGTCTCGCACTCGTACAGGAGCAAGCCGCGCCAGTTGCCGTTGTCGCCAAAGGGACCCCCAAGACGATGAGGACGCGCTTGCTCTGCTCGCTCAGATGGGCGAGGTGCGCCTTCAGGAGATCCGCTGAAGTGTCGCTCTCGCGCCCTGCGGTATCGCGTCCGGTGGTGTACAGCACGAACCAATCCTGCTTCATACGCTAGGGGCTGTCGGCGTTGGTCACGTCGATGCTGCGCTGGGCGAACAGTTCTCCGCAAAGAAGCTGTGTTGAAGTGATGAATATCGCTCTGAGCTTCTTCGTAGCCTCCTCGAGCTCACTTCCGCATTTTCACCGACCGTGCTTTCGTGAGCACGCCGTTGATGTATTCGGTCTTGTTGGTGGTATAGGCGGCCCTGTCCTTTGGGTATTTGGCTGCTAGCTCGCGCTTCAGCGTTTCGTACCGGGTCGCCTCCTCCGGGAAATTGCGCAGATGGTCCCTGAATATGATCCGGTCAGCACTGGCTTGGCCGGACTCCACCATATGTAGGTGAGCGATCCGCTCACCCTCTGTGTTGCGCAGGATGAACCATGCGTAGAAAGGGGCGTCATCGCCCATGGAGGGCCGCCAGATGAACTCGTAGCCGGCTTCCTCCAGCAATGGGGCGATCTCCTCGCGAAGGCGCTCCAGGTCGTTCACCTCCACCTGCACGTCCACAATGGGCTTGCCACTGATGCCGGGTACGGCCGTGCTGCCGATGTGTGCGATGCGTTGCATCAACTGGCGCGGCACCAGTTGTTTGATCTGCTTTTCGATCTCGGCGTAAAGCGCTGGCCAGCGCTCATCATAGGGCACTATGGCGATGCGTTCGCGATCCAGTGCTGCGATGCGATCCTTTGCTGGGGCTCCCATGCTGCGATGTTACCCTTTTTCGACCGGGGCGTACACGTTGTACCGATCACCGCGCAGGAAACCGATGAGCACGAGCCTGCTACTGCGCGCCAGTTCTACGGCGAGCGAAGATGGAGCGCCCACTGCGGCCATGGCCGGTATGCCCGCCACCACGCACTTCTGCACCAGTTCGAAACCCGCCCGGCCGCTGACGAGAAGTACGCAGTTGTCCGTAGTAAGCTGTCCGTTGAGCGCCGCGCCAATGACCTTGTCCACGGCGTTGTGCCGGCCCACGTCCTCGCGCAGGATTAACAGTTCGCCCTGCGTGTCGAAGAGCGCCGCCGCATGTATGCCACCGGTGTGTTCGAAAACGGTCTGCGCAGCACGCATGCGTTCGGGCAGGGCGGTGATCAGCTGTGGGTCCATACCCGTGAACGGTGCCATGGGCCGTATGCAGGTGGCGTGCACCGCTTCGATGCTGCTCTTGCCGCAGACACCGCAGCTGCTGCTGGTGTAGAAGTTGCGTTGCCAGCGTTGCGCGTCCACTTCCACCGAAGGATGCAGTTCGGCGCGCACCACATTGCCGCGTTCATCGGCCTTTACGTTCTCGCACGGAACCACGCGCACCATCTCCTCTGCGGTGGTGATGATCCCTTCGGTGTAGAGGAAGCCGAGCGCGAGTTCTTCATCATGACCCGGCGTGCGCATGGTCACGCTCAAACGCATTTCATGGCGATCATCAAGTGGGCCGTGGCCCAAGCGGATCTCCAGCGGCTCTTCGGTGACCAAGATGTCGGCAGCCGATGACGTGGTGTCGCCTTGATGCCGCTCTACTCGGACCGGTGCCACTGGGCTTCGCATGCCGCAAGGTAGCGTTGAGGATGCGCTGAACTAGCCCGTGCGGCGCCAGCAGGTCGGCATATGATCATCAACCATGCCTACCGCTTGCATGAATGCGTATACGATGGTAGTGCCCACGAAACTGAAGCCGTGCTTCTTCAGGTCCTTGCTCACGGCATCGCTGCTGGGTGTACTCGCAGGCACTACTTTCATTTCCTTCCACTTGTTCACGATGGGCTTGTGGCCCACATGCTTCCACAGGAAGTGATCGAAAGAACCCTTGCCGCCCTCCATGATCTTCAGGTAGGCCTGTGCGTTCTTGATCGCGCTCGCCACCTTGGCGCGGTTGCGGATTATGCCGGGGTCGTTCATCAAGCGCTCCACGTCCTTCTTCCCGTAGCGTGCGATCTTTTCCGCGTTCCAGTTATCGAAGGCCTTGCGATAGCCTTCGGTACGGATCAGGATCGTGTACCAGCTCAAACCGGCTTGCGCTCCATCCAGCACCAGCTTAGCGAAGAGCGCTTTGTCGTCATGCTCTGGATGACCCCACACGTTGTCGTGGTACGCCATGTAGATGTCGTCCTTGAGGCACCATGTGCAGCGGACGCGGTCATTGTAGTGCATGATGGAATTACCGTCGAGGTGAGGGCCTCAAGGTAACTTGCGGCAGTCTTGAAAGAACTTACCGATCTCCACCACCGCACGCACCGCAGCCTGCGCATTAGCATCGTGGACAAGTGCGATCTGCGCTGCACCTATTGCATGCCGGAAGATCAGCACTTCCTGCGCCGCGAGGAGCTCATGACGCGGGAGGAGATCGCCACCATCGCGCGGCTCTTCGTGGAGCGCTATGGCATCACCAAACTGCGGCTGACCGGCGGCGAACCGCTGGTGCGGCCCGATGCTGTGGACATTGTGCGTGATATGGCCGCGTTGCCGGTGAAGCTCGGCCTCACTACCAATGCGCTCACCCTGCACAAGCACCTCGATGGTCTCGTTGCCGCAGGGTTGAAGAGCATCAACATCAGCCTTGACACCTTCGATGCAGAGCGCTTCAAGCAGATCGCCCGGCGCGATGGCTTCGATACAGTATGGAGCAACATCCAGCTTGCGCTCGCTATGGGACTTCGTGTGAAGGTGAACATGGTGGTGATGCGCGGCGTGAACGATGATGAGCTGCTCCGCTTCGTGGAACTCACGCGCGACCACGATGTGCACGTACGCTTCATCGAGTTCATGCCCTTCGCCGGGAATCACTGGGGAAGAGAGCGCGTGTACACCTTCAGTGAAATGCTCGGTCACATCGGTAGCGTGCATTCGTTCGAGAAGCTGAACGACGACCCGCACAGCACCGCCA
The DNA here is from genome assembly GCA_046595075.1 of Flavobacteriales bacterium. Taxonomy (GTDB): domain Bacteria; phylum Bacteroidota; class Bacteroidia; order Flavobacteriales_F; family PHOS-HE28; genus PHOS-HE28. The sequence goes on along the minus strand of JBKJPT010000089.1, from coordinate 40,192 downwards.
AGGCCTATCGTGTGCCTGGCTGGCCCGGCACCTTCGCTGTGATCAGCACCGTTACCGAACCTTTCTGCGGCGATTGCGATCGTCTGCGCCTCACTGCCGAAGGGAAGATGCGCAACTGTCTATTCGCAAGGACCGAGACCGATCTGCTCTCCGCACTTCGTCGCGGCGAGGACATTGCACCGCTGATCGAAGCGAACGTGTTGGCGAAGCACGCCATGCTCGGCGGCCTTCCTCAATTCAGGGCAGAGAGCCAAGAGGAGGTGTTGCACGACTTGAGCGAAAGGCCGATGGTGAGCATCGGCGGCTGAATGATGTTGTCGTGGGCGCTAGCCTCGTGACCACGTGCACATGAGGTCACGTCTCCTGGTCGTAGTAGATCTTGTAGAACTTCCGTCCGTTCTCATCCACCCCGTGTTCGATCTTGTTGCGATCGCCGTGGATGTAGATGTGGAAGTTCTTGTCCAGCTTGATCACGCTCTTGAAGATGCGCACCTGCCGCTTCACAGCGTGCGCGGATATCTCGAAGCTGTCGTGGATCTCCACATTGTGCTCGGTCTGGAAACGGTCGCTGTACTGGTTGAACGAGGTGATCGCCTTCTCGTCCTGGAAGACCTCCTGGGTGAACTCACCCTTGTCGAATTCTGAGTGGCTCTTGAAGTAGTGCACGGATCGGTTCAGCAGATCGATCTGATCGGCCTTCTCGATCTGATAATCCTGCGGTAGTTGTTGGGTGATGAACGACTTGGTGAGGTCCAGCAAATTGCTGGTGCTGTTCACGTTGTCGTGCTTCGGCCGGTGATCAATGAAGTCCTTTTGCCAGTAGTCCGTGTTGGTGTTGTTGTCGATCACGAAGAGCGTCGGTGACCCTTCGGTGAAGACCACCAAGCAGGCCTTGTTCGGCTTGTTGCTGCCGAGCCCGCGCTTCATGCTCAGCTCAATCATGCCGCTCATCAACTTGGTCTCGATGAACACCTCTTTCTCATCGAACTTGTAGATGCCCACCGCGTCATGCACGGCACTGCCCACCTGCACACCGCTGAACTTCGCCACATAGAGATCGCCACCGTTGATGTTGTGGTGCTGCGACACATCGATGAGGTGCTTGGCGATGGCCTCTGAGCATTGCAGCAGGTCTTTCCCCGCTTGGATCTCTGCACATAGACCGTGCAGCACGTTGTACTCCAACGAAACGGCATGCGTGAACTCCGACGTGAAGGCCATGTTGGCGAAGGGCTTCAGGAAGAGCTTCCGCAGGAACTCCTGCTCATCCTCGCCCTTCAGCGTCACCGTGAAGTCGCTGAACACATTGTCCTTGTTCTCACCACCGAGGCGGTGCAACGCGAACTCCTCCACCAACGCCACCTTTCCGATCACCATGTTCGATAGTCCCGTTGCTCCTACATACCATGCCTGAACGCATGCTCCTGCACTTTCACCACATGCAGCACGAAGGGGAAGAGTGCATCCATCGTCTCTTGTGCGCCGCGTGTGGATCCCGGCAGCGTGATCACCAACGTGCGCCCGATCATGCCCGCGATACCACGAGACATGATCGCCAAAGGCATGCGCGCCTGACCGTAGGCCCGTGCCGCTTCCATGATGCCGGGCACTTCGCGATCCAAAATGGGAGCGATGGCCTCCGGTGTGCGATCGCGCGGCGAGAGGCCGGTGCCACCGGTGGTGAGCACTAGATCGATGCCTTGCGCCGCCCACGCTTTCACTTGTGCTGTAATGGCGTCCGGCTCATCGGCAACCACGGCTTGTGCCGCGCATTCCACCGCTAGTTTCTTCAATCGTTCTGCGATCGCTGCTCCGGCCTTGTCCTCCTTCTTCCCGCTGGCCACGCCGTCGCTGATCACCAGCACTGCGGCGCGCACAGGTGTGTCGAAGCGGTCCTTCCAATCGCTCTTGCCGCCCTTCTTCTCCAATAACCGGATGCCGCCGATCACCACGCCTTTGTCTATGGGCTTGAGCATGTCGTAGATCGTGAGCGCAGCCACGCTGGCGCCGTGCATGGCCTCCACCTCAACACCCGTGCGGTAGATCGTGCGCACCCGCATGGTGATGATGATCTCCATTGCGCCGACCTCAAAAGTGCATTCGGCGTGCTCGATCGGCAGCGGATGACAATCGGGGATCATCTCGTGCGTCTTCTTCACGCCGAAGAGCGCGGCTACGCGGGCGCTTTCGAGCACATCGCCCTTGGGCACGCGCTTCTCCTTCACAGCGGCGATGGTTTCCGCATTGCTCACATTCACCATGGCGGTGGCGGCGGCTTCGCGGAGGGTGGTGGGCTTGTGGGTGATATCGATCATGTGTTGGGACGCGTCACGGCGTGCCCTTACGAATTCGTTTTCCAGAGATGTTCACCGTCCGAAAGGAGCTCCTTGCCGAAGATCGGCAGTTCCCCTTTGATGTTGTCCACCACCCACGCCACGGCTTCACGCGCTTGTTGCCGGTGCGCAGCACTTGCGAAGACCATGAAGCAGAGTTCACCGGCCCTAATCACACCTAGGCTGTGGTGCACATGCAAGCAGGTCATCTCCGGCCAGCGAGTGAACGCTTCCTCGCGGATCTTCGTCATGCGTTCCAGCGCCATCTCACGGTAGGCGGTGAACACGATCGCGTTCACCGTTGGGGCGGCGAATTCGCCGCCCTTACCCGTATCCGTTGCATCCGCCCTTACCTGCCCCAGGAAGATCTCGTGCGCACCAATGTCAGTGCGTGTGCTGTGCTTGGCAATGCTCTCGGCGATGAACGATGCCGGTATGGCACCTTCAACGAAGATGTCCTTGACCTTATGTGCTTTCCCTTCGTTCATCCGCCAGCAAAGGGTGGTAGTACGGCGACCTCCTCTTGGCCTGTGAGCGGCACATCATCCCGCACGATGCGACGATCTACTGCAATGGCATAACTCATCCTGTCGAAGCCCTCGATGCGATCACGCAGTTGGTCGCGCAAAGCGCTAATAGAAGCCGCGTAAAGATCGAGCGAAGCTGACCCCGCCTTCTCTGCCAGCACACCGAAGAGCATTACCCTCATGCCTCAAAGATCGCCCGGCGCATTGATGTTGCGGAAGAGATCTTCGCGCCAGTCTCCTTGGCCGGGTTGGATCGGCACGATCACCGTGCGCACGTGTTCCAAAGCGTCGCTCATCTTCAACGTGCCCTGCGCAATACACCGCTCGAAGGCATCCAGACAGGTCCGGTGATAGCCCGCCGCCAATGGTTCGATCAGATCATCGTGTCCCGGTATGACCGCGTCGACCTCGTGCTCCATTTCGAATTGAATGCGTTCGATGAAAGGTCCGGTGAGGCCGGGCATGTCACAGGCGATCACCACCACGTGCGGGTGCTTCGAATGCCGCAGGGCTGTTACGATCCCACCGAGGGGGCCGAGACCTGGACGTTCATCGGACAGCACATGTGCGAGCGGATCTCCGTGCTTTTCAAGATCGCCGATCACGAGCAAGTCGTCCACGTACGGCGCCAGCAGGTCGATGGCGCGTTGCAGCAGTGTGCGTCCATCCAGCTGGATCAGTGCCTTGTCGTGGCCCATGCGCGAACTGCGGCCACCGGCCAGTATCACGCCGCTCCAGCTATCGTAGTTCATCGGTAGGGGAGGTAGTGCACGGTAACAGGTTCGTGTGTGGCGTATGTGCGCACGTCATGTGGGAAATAGGCGATGGCGTCCGCGTGCGCGAGCGTGCCCAGCAAGTGGGATCCTTCGTCCGACAAGAGCGTCACCTTGCCCTCCTGCACGCGGGCCGCACGGAACTCGGCACGTTCGCCTTTGAGCTGCACGGCGTGGGTGAGCGGCAGGCGATCGCTGCGCAACCAGGGATCAGCCAAGCCGCTGCACGCGCGGAGGAAGGGCAGCACGTATTCATACCAACCCACGAGCACAGCGCGCGGGTTGCCGGGTAATGCGAAGACAGGGACACCTTTCAACGTGGCGAACAGCATTGGCTTGCCTGGTTTCTGCGCCACACCGTGGAAGTGGATCGTGGCGCCGAGCTTTGTTAGCACGGGAAGCATTAGGTCGTGATCGCCCACGGAAGCGCCACCGGTAGTGATGACGGCATCCCCTTCGGCAACAGCGTGCGACAAGGCTGCTTCAAGTTCGCTCTCCGTGTCATTGGAGATGAACGCATCTGCGGGGGTATTGAAACCAGCCTGTTCCGCAGCGGCATTGAGCATTAGTTCGTTGCTGCTGAAGATGCGACCGGGTCGCAGCTCGCCTTCCTCATTGAACTCCCCACCCGTACGCACGATGCTCACACGGACCTCATTTACAACAGTCACGTTGGTGATCCCGCACGATGCGAGCAGGCCAACTCCGGCGACATCGAGCCGCGAGCCTCGGCGCAACAACACATCACCAGCGCGTGAGCCTTCATTCCTACGACGGATGTTCGCGCCATTCGCGGGCACGGGAGTCGCAAGGATCAGCGTCCCTTCGGATATTGTGCACACTTCCTGCATCACTACGCAATGGCTGTCCGTGGGCACAAGCGCTCCGGTGAAGATGCGCACACATTCACCGGAGCGGATCGATTGGCCCAATACTTCACCCGCAGCCACCGTACCCACAAGGTGCCACGGCCCGTTCGCATCGCCAAGCGCATATCCGTCCACTGCGCTCATGTCGAAGAGCGGATGATCGTACTTGGCGACTACATCCTCGGAGAGCACACGACCGCAAGCGTCCTTGAGCATTTTGTTTTCACTCTCGCGCACCGCGACCTGGGCCATCATGATGCGTTTCGCTTCCTCTACAGTGATCATGGCCATACCAATTTGATGCTTGCGAGGAGAAGCACTGTGCCGAGTATTTGGCGCAAACGCGGTTCCGGCGCCTTGCGCGCACCGAGCCAGCTACCCAGCGTGCCTGCAACGATCGCCACGGCTGCCCACAGCAGGATCTCCGGGGTGAACGCCACACCGCTGTGCTTGATCTTCACCAGCCCCGCCGCACTGTTCACGAAGATGAAGAGCGCCGAAGTGGCGGCAGCGGACTTGGCATCGGCCCAAGCGCACAGCAATAGCACAGGGCTTAGCAGTACACCACCACCGATCCCCAGCATGCCGGAGAGCAGACCGATGAGCGCACCAATGAGCAACGCGAGTGGAAGAGGCGCGGTGCGCGGTTCACGTGACCCCGCACCGAACAGGCCGAACAAGCGAAGGGCTGCGATAATGATGCACACGCCGAGGATGCGTTTGTAGAGGAGGGGGTCAAGTTCGATGCCCGCACCGATGAAGGCGCAGGGAACGCTCAGCAATGCGAAGGGCCAGAAATCGTTCCACCTGAAATGACCTGCGCGTGCGAACTGCGCAAAGGCGATGATGCTCACGCAAAGATTGAGGACCAACGCCGAAGGCTTCATCACATCGATGGCCACACCGGCGATGCCCATAAGTGCGAGGTAGCCACTGGCGCCACCATGCCCCACCATGCCGTAGGCGAACGCGACCAAAGCGATGAGTGCGACGAGCAGTGTTTCGTTCATCGCGCGATCTCCATGATGGTCCAGTTGTCGCGATCGAGCAGCTCTATGCGCCCGTTCTCCACCGACCGGTCGTTCAGCAAGGCGTTCACGTGTGCGGCCATGCGTTCGCCCACAGCCTCGATCACCGCTTTGGGCACGCGCTGCATGTTGCAACCATCCTGTTCTTGACCTACGCGGCCGTGGAACAGATCACTGCGGCGCAGTTCCGTATATGCGCCGGAAGCATGTAGCACGATCACCTGTCCTTGTTGTTCGTGCACTGCACCGCTCACCAGAGGGATCCCCAGTTCGCCGCACATCTCGTCGATCAAAGTCTTTGCGTGGAGGTCATCGGTGCAATCGGCAACAATGTCCGCACCAGCGAACAATTCGCGGGCGTTGTCGACGTTGAGGAAGCGGTCCACGGCGCGTACTTCGATATCGGGTACGATCATCTGGATCCATCCACGTGCGGTGGAGGCCTTGGGTTGGCCGATGTCCGCTTCGGCATACAGGGGCTGACGATCCAAGTTCCGCTGCTCTACACTATCACCATCGATCACCAGTAGTGCGCTCATGCGCATGCGTGCAAGTCGCGGAAGGATGGCGCATCCGAGCGCACCCGCACCGACCACGGCCACGCGGTCATGACGGCCTGAGAGCGGAGCTGACATGTGGCCGAAGGTAGCCGCGCCTGTCAGCGGCTGGCTGGCCCGAACTTGTTACTCGGTGTAGGTAAGGTCGAAGCTCGTGCTGATCGTGCGGTGTTGCCCACCGGTTGGCGCGTACAACTCCCCGGACACGGATCACTGGATCCTGTTGGAGCTTGTGTTATGGCTCGTGATCGTCAACGTTCCCGGGTACGCGTCGCTGGAACGCCAAGGCTGTGCAAGCCCATCGGTATAGAGCACATGGTTCACATCGGTCAATGTGGTGTAGGTGCCCACGTTCAGCGAATCGAGTTCCAAGGTGAGACTTGCGCCATCCTGCGCGATGCCGTTGCTGGTGAGTACGATGGCGCGATCAGCGAACAGACTTGCATCGGCACAGAAAGCCGTGCTTCCTATGGTGCCTTGCAGGCGCATGCCCGAGATTCCGCAGGTAGGGGTCGGCGTTGGTGTCGGGGCAGGATCTTCATCCTCGTCCTTTTTGCAGGATGAGAGGATCATGAGCGAGGAAAGCAACAAAGTAGTGAAGCGCCTCGGTTTTGTTTTCGGGCTGGTTGCCAAGCACCATGTCATGCGGGGGAAGCTATTGCTCCAATGTGTACACCACGTCGACCGATCCCTGGACCGCGCGCGATTGCCCACTCACGTCGTTCTGCAAGTTGACATCGAAGGTTGCTTTGAACACACGTGCCGAGGTGTCGGCTTCGGTGATGTGCAGGGTGCCCAAGTTGCCCGGGAGCATCACGAAGGTGGTACCGTTCTCCATTAGGAGGATGCCGTTGTTCGCCTCTGTGATGGGCTGCGTGCCCACGCCAATGCTGTCCGCTTGCAGAATGATGGTGTTGCCCGTGAGGTCCACACCGGTAACAGTGACCGAGAAGCCTTCACCCACTGCCAGCACTTGCGCCGACGCGCAATACGTGTTACCGTCAACGGTGGCTTGCAAGCGGGCGCCATCGCTGCCGCACCCTTGTGGCAGCACGCCCACATCCTGGGCCACTTCGGTGGTGTCCTTCTCGCAAGCTGTGAGACCGACGATGATGGAAAGAAGGAGAGTGGTGGAGCGCATGGGGGTGGTGCTTTTCGCGCACCGGCCACTTCAACGGGCACGTAAGGCGAAGGATACAAAAGCAGAACCCCCGCACTCCAACGAGCGCGGGGGTTCCGAAATAATGACCGGATTGATCAGCGGATCACCACGCGGTGCATGCTGCTGCCACCATCGTGGTTCACACGCACGATGTACTTGCCGCCAGCCAGGTCGCTGATACCGATCTGGAGCATGGAGGCTTGCTGTGCATTGGTCACACGCTTCACCACACGGCCGGTCACATCGAGCAGGTCCACGGTGGCGTTACCGCGCACAGTGCCGAAGTCAATGGTGAGGTGATCGCTCGCAGGGTTCGGGTACACCGAGGTGCCATTCGCGCTCACCTCAGGAACGCCAACGGTGAGGATGGTCACATCCACAGGGGTGCGCACGCTCTCGCACAAGGTGCCATCGGATGCCACTACCCAATCGTAGAAGAAGTAGTAATACTCGAGGGCATTGGCGCCTGTGACGCTGCTGCTCGTAATGCTCCCCACGGTGCCCAAGGCATAAGGATAGGCAGGGTTGCTGCCGTTACCATCACGCCACAGTTGTGGGTTGCCACCTACCGCTCGCAGACCGTAGTTGCCGGAGCCGGGTACATCGAAGTTGAGGACCACTACGCTCTCACCATCGGGGATGTTGAAGGTTCCCGTAGCAACGGTAGAGCCATCGGCGCGATCGATCACTGCGATGGTGCGGTTGCCAGCACCATTGGCGAAAACCTTCACACTAACGATAGTGAACGCCTCCGTGGCAGTGAAGAACTCGTAGTTGTCCGCATTGGTATGGTACTGTCCCGGTGCTGCTGTGTTGAGGCGATCAACAGGACCGCCGTTCCATGAGCCACCACCGTGCACCGTACCGGCGCTCACGTAGAAGGTGGAGTTGCTGAAGAGGAAGGGTGTAGTGAAGCCGCTACCCGTGCCGAGGGAGGTGCCGCCAGTGGCCACATCGTACCAGTTGAGGTTGTCACCTGTGGCGGTGAGATCGGCCGTGCCGGGCACAGGGATCGTTACATCGCTGGAAGCGGGAGCGACCGGTGCATCGAGTACATCCACCACCACATCGGCGCTGGTGAAGTCACCGCAAACACCATCGATCGTTACTGAGTAGGTGCCCGAGGTGGTTACCGTTATCGCTTGATCCGTGGCGCCATTGCTCCAAGTGTATCCAGTTGCTTCGGAACTAGTGATCTCCACCTGACCGCCTTCGCAGAACGTCGTAACGCCGTCAAGGACCAGCGTAGGCGTCTCGTCTGGCGAGAGCACTACGGTGATGCTGGTCACTGCTGCGCAACCGTTACCATCATCGATGGTAACCACATAGTTACCTGCCGTGGTCACGTCGATGCTCTGGGTAGTGGCACCCGTGCTCCAGTTGTAGTTGAAACCTGCGTTGGCAGTTAGGGTGATCGAATCGCCATTGCCGCAGATGATGGGCGCGGTAGGTGTTGTGATCGACGCCGAAGGGCTAAGGCATATGCCTTCCACTGCGCCGATCACTTGGTCGACGGCGACATCGGTGTAGACGTCTTCGATGCCACTGGGCCAGTTGATGGTGAGTGTGGGGATGGTGGTGTAGCTGCCGAGGCCGAAGTGGCAGATGAAAGAGTTGACGATGCCGTAGCTCTCGCCAGCGTGCACTTCGCGGATCATGGTTCCCCATGGTCCTTCGATGGTGACACGTGCACCTACTGCATCGCGGTTGCTCTGCACGCCCTGCAGTTTCACGTTGAGCCAGTGGTTGCCGTTGGGGGTGTTCAGCCATAGGCGATCGGGGAAGTTGGCGTCGCCGTCCACATAGCCATCGCCGTAGCCAGCGTACACGTCCTGGAAGCCATCGCCGTTCATGTCACCGAAAGCGAAGCTGTGGATCTCCTTGCTGGATGGGAAGAGGTTGGTGATCTCTGTGAAGGTGCCATCGCCATTTCCTTTGAAGAAGTGCTCGGCGCTCCCGGTGAGGATGTCGAGGAAGCCATCGTTGTCCATGTCCTCCATCTTGGCTTGTAGGAAGAAGCCGGTGGAGTTCTGAAGGCCGCTGCCTGCGGTGATGTTGGTGAAGTGGCCCGTGCCGTCGTTCTCGAACAGCATCAACGTGCTGCTGTGCGTGGTGCTGAAGGCATCGAGGTCGCCGTCGTTGTCGATATCGCCGAAATCAGTTGTCCACACTTGCTCGCGGTTCTCCAATCCGTACGCCACAGCTTCATTGGTGTAGTTGCCGTTGCCATCGTTCACGAATAGTTGGTCCCAGCGGCGGCAATCGTCCGGATTGTTCACACCCTGTCGGCAGTGACTGACGTGCAGGTCGATATCGCCATCATTATCGAAGTCGGTGGCAGTGCTGCCGTAGTTGCCGCTCATGTCGTTCGCGGGCGAATTGGTGCAGCTCGAGGTCCAGTTAATGAAATCGGCGTCGTACACAGGTGTGCCGCCAGCGTTGGTGATCCAGATGTTGCTCGGGCCCACATCGTTGCAGGCGAACACGTCTACACGACCATCGTTGTCCCAATCGGCCATCGTCATGCACTGGGTGAAGATGGTAGGACCATTGAGGTTGCTAAGCGTATAAACACCCCGGGAAGCAATGTTCAAGAAGCGCGTGGTGGAAACACCGGAGCAGATGTCCTTGTGTCCATCGTTGTTCAGATCGGCGATGGCCCAACCCCATTGTTCACTTCCATCTACCTGTCCGTAGTCGTAAGTGACGAAGGTGTGGTCGGCGTTCTGGTAAAGCACGTACACATGCCGGCTCATGTCCAGCTGGATGATGTCGTCCAAGCCATCCCCGTCCATGTCGGCAACACCAACGCAAGCACCGGCGTGGCCGTCATTCGAAAGGACGGCACTGGCATTAGTGAAGGCCAATTGCGCGGAGGCCGCTGACAGAAGCAGCACACCGCAAAGCGTAAGGATCGGTCTCATCTACAAACAGGGGTTTTGGGTGAATGGTTCCGAAAAGTTCGTGCCCGGTCGGTTGCAGGATCCTCCGGGCGGCCCCGAATGTAGGCGAGTTGGGGGTTCACCGCTTGCGCCCATGATCGGTATAGGATGGGGATCCTGCGGAGGCATCTCCCACCGGTACGCTTTGCCTGCGGATGCTCTCGCGGTGTATGGCATCCATGAACTCGCGGACGAATTCAGCACTGAGCCCTAGGTGCTCGGCCATTCGCAACTGGCGCTGCAGGATCCGGTCCCAGCGTTCGGGCTGTAGGATCGCCACGTTGTGATCACGCTTGTGGTCGCCAATGCGCTCAGCGATGTCCATTCTTGATCCAAGTTTTTGGGCGATCTCTTCATCGAGTTGGTCGATCAGATCACGCAGTTCCTCAAGCCGATCGCTCATTCCCGGCGTCGGTGTCGCTGCGCGGAAGATCAAGGCTTCCAACAATGCCGCATAGGCTGCAGGAGTCATCTGCTGATCGGCATCGCTGCGGGCATGCTCGGGGTCATGGTGCACTTCCACCATGAGCCCACCAAAACCCAGGTCCAGTGCCTGTTGCGCCACGGGGCCTATGCGTTCCACACTACCAGCGATATGGCTCGGGTCGCAGATCAATTCCACCTCCGGGTGCGCCGCCTTCAGCCGGATGGGGAACTCCCACATGGGGCTGTTGCGGTAGGGCGTGCGTTCAAACCAACTGAAGCCCCGGTGTACGGCGCCGAGCTTCTTGAGCCCAGCCCGGTGCAAGCGCTCCAACGCGCCGATCCAGAGTTGCAGATCGGGGTTGATGGGGTTCTTCACCAGCACGGGGATGTCCACTCCTGTAAGCGCATCAGCGATGGCCTGCACGCTGAAAGGGTTCGGCGTGGTGCGCGCTCCGATCCACAGCATGTCCACGCCTGCCTTCAGGCACGCTTCCACGTGTTCGGCCGTAGCCACTTCGGTGATGATGCGCAAGCCGGTCTCTTCCTTCGCCCGCAACAACCACTGCAACCCTTCGGGACCTGCGCCTTCGAAACTGCCGGGTCGCGTGCGGGGCTTCCAAAGTCCTGCGCGGAACACTTGTGCTTTGCCCGCTGCAGCGATCTCGCGCGCGGTGCTCATCACCTGCTCTTCATTCTCGGCACTGCACGGCCCGGCTATCAGCAACGGACGATCGAGCCCCAAACCCCACTGGGCAATGGGCAATACGTTGAGCGGCGCGGTGTGGGACATGGGTGTTCAAAGGTAGAGGCCTTGGAATTCAGGCTTCGCTGTAGGTGGATGAGTTCGTGCCACACTTTCCCTTCACACCCGCCCGGTACCTTCGCCACATCGCCTCTGGCGAGCCCCGCATGTCCGTCGCGCAACGCAGCATCCTCTTCTATGTGCTCTCGCTGCTGGGTTTCGGTGCGGTCATCTACTATGTGTTGGTACAGGGCGAAGGTCTTCGTCCGCACTTGGCGGAGGACCTGCGAGCGCTGACCGGTGGCGCTGCGAAGGGCACCGCGCTGGAGCAGTTCCAGCTGACCCTGAACGGCAACATGGTGCACCCGCTCGCGGTGCTGCTGATGCAGATCGTGGCGATCCTGGCGGTGGCGCGGCTCTTCGCTTATGTATTCACTAGGCTCGGTCAACCGTCGGTGATCGGCGAGATCGTTGCGGGCATCGTCTTGGGTCCATCCGTTGTGGGCTATTGGTTGCCGGACTTGTTCACTTTCCTGTTCCCTGCCGGGTCGCTGCTGAACTTGCAGTTCATGAGCCAGATCGGGCTGGTGCTCTTCATGTTCGTTATCGGTATGGAACTGGATCTGAAAGTGCTCGGGGGCCGCGCCACACGCGCCATCATCATCAGCCACACAAGCATAATCGTCCTCTATGCGCTGGGGATGGGCCTGTCTTATTGGCTCTACCGCGATTTCGCACCACCCACGATCGCATTCCGGTCCTTCGGCCTGTTCATGGGCATTGCCATGAGCATCACTGCGTTCCCGGTGCTGGCGCGCATCATCCAGGAGCGCGGGCTCACGCGAACACAGGTGGGCACCACGGCTTTGGCCACTGCGGCCAGCGATGATGTGACTGCGTGGTGCGTGCTGGCGGCAGTGATCGCCATAGTAAAAGCCGGTGATCTCACCAGCGCGTTCTACACCATTGGTGCCGCGGTGTTGTATGTAGTGTTGATGTTGGCCGTGCTGCGGCCGTTCTTGCGCCGCGTTGGCGAGATCCATGCTGACCGACCCACCATTAGCAAGCCGCTGCTAGCCATGATGTTCATCGTCATGCTCGGCTCGGCATGGACCACCGAGGTCATCGGTATCCACCCGCTCTTTGGTGCGTTCCTCGCAGGTGTGATCATGCCGGCGAACCTTTCCTTCCGCAGGATCCTCGTGAGCAAGTTGGAGGATGTCAGCCTTGTCCTACTGTTGCCGCTTTTCTTCGTGTTCACCGGCTTGCGCACGCGCATAGGCCTTTTGAGCGATGAGGACCTGTGGTGGACCTGTGGCGCGGTGATCGCCGTGGCTGTGGTGGGCAAGTTCGGCGCGGCAAGCCTTGCCGCGCGTGTCACTGGCCACGGTTGGAAGGACAGTCTCACCATCGGGGCGCTCATGAACACACGCGGCCTCATGGAGCTGGTGGTGCTCAACATCGGCTACGACCTTGGTGTGCTCAACGCCGAACTTTTCGCCATTATGGTACTCATGGCACTGTTCAGCACCTTCATGACAGGCCCTGCGTTGGACCTCATCGAACGTGTCTTCCGCAAGCCGATGGAGGTGGTGGATCCGTCTGCACCTGCACTTGTGTCCGGCTGGCGCGTGCTGCTCTCCTTTGGCCAACCCGAAAGCGGTCGGCGGTCCCTGCGTCTGTTGCATCAGCTGGCAGGAGACGAACGCGAAGGCACAGCGATCACGGCGTTGCACGTGACACCCAGCGGGGAGATCAACCCGATCGAGAGCGGCGAGTTCGAACGCGATGGGTTCAAACCCGTGTTGCGCGAAGCGGAGAAGCTTGGCCTGCCCCTGATCACAGAGCACCGTGTGAGCATTGATGTGCCTCGCGAGATCCAGCAGCTGGCCAATGGCGGCGGTTACGACCTGCTGCTGGTAGGCGCAGGAACGCCGCTCTTGCGCGGCACACTCCTCGGCGATCTGCTAGGGATCACTACACGCGTGATCGACCCGAGCAAGTTGATCGGTACACTCACGGGTCGCGACACGCTCCTGCCTGCGGATGACCGCCTAGACCCCAAGGTGCGCCAGTTGATCGAAGGCGCGCAATGCAGCGTAGGTGTGTTCATGGACAAGGGTTTCAATAAAGCGCGGTCGGTGCTGGTGCCCTTGGCCGCGCCCGGCGATCTCTTCCTGTTGCACTATGCCGAACGTTTGCTCACTGATCCAGAAGTGCGCGTAACGCTGTTGGATCCAGCCGGATTAGTGCAGCGGGAACCATCCTTCCGCAGTGGTGCGCAACGCCTGGCCCAGAGCGCTCCTGAACGGATATCCGTACTGCCCGACCGTGCGATAGACCGCGAACTGCTAACTACCTACGACCTGCTGCTCACGAGCTATGCCGGTTGGGCCCGCGCCGCCGAAAGCCGGGCATCTTGGTTGGAGGCCGTGCCGAGCACGTTGATCATGAAGCCGTAGTAGGAGTATGGAGTTGCGAGTTGCTCGCGTCCAGTCGCGAAGGCGCGAGGTGCGCGTTTCGGAACGGTCGTGTGTAAACTCGCAGTGCATTTCGACCCTTGTTCCACCAACAACCATTACTCATGAAAGCACGCTACGCTGCTCTTGTCCTTACACTCTTTGTTGCTGTGTTCGCGAACGCACAGTCCTACTGCACGCCGTTGTTCCCCAACGGATGCTTCAACTGGCGCACCATCTCTGTGACAGCAGGCACGATCAATTGGACACCCGGTGTGGACGATTGCTCGTTGAGCGACTACACCAACCTCAGCACCACGGTGAACGCCGGTGATGACCTCGCCATGACCGTGGAGAGCGGTGTATGGTGCGGCTGTGCCGTGTGGGTGGACCTGAACAACAGCAGCAGCTTCGAGGATGGCGAGAATATGTACTACATGTATGTTGGTGCCGACCCGAGCTATGCGTACAACTTCAACATCTCCATACCTGCTGGAACCGCTACAGGTAGCTATCGTATGCGTGTGGTCGCTCCCTGGGGCAGCGATGGTTTTCTGGACACCAACACCAACGGCTACGGTCCTTGCGGAAGTTACCAGTACGGCAACTTCAACGACTTCACGCTGAACGTGGTGGGAAGTAATGGCGTGGCTGAAGTAGCAGTGCACGCGGGCTTCACCGTTGCACCGAACCCGGCGAATGATGCCATCACGATCACAACTGATTCGTCCATCGATCACCTAAGGGTGCTGGACGCGCAAGGCCGGTTAGTGGAACAGCACACCGTACAAGGCAACCGCTTTGTGCTCGATGCGAAGTCATTGTCGAGCGGTGTTTACATGGTGCAGGTGAGCAATGCACGCGGCATCTCTTCGCAGCGATTGGTGATCGAGTAGCACTCACCACCGCACGGACACCTTTCCCATCGTGCTTCCGCTGGCGAGCGCTTGGATCGCAGTGGGCAGTTGTTCGTGCGGGAACACACCGTGCACGTGCGGACGCAATGTTCCATCGGCGTGCGCAGCTATTGTTCCACGCAGGCATTCGGCCAGTAGCTCAGGCCGGTCATCACCAATGCGCAGCATGTTGATGCCGAGTATTGACCGGCTTTTGATCATCAATAAGATCGGCAGCACCAAGCCCATGCGCCACACGAAGCGCAAGGTGCCGAACACGCCGATGCCACCGCGCTCCGCACCGCCGAACAGCACTAGCCGTCCGCCACTGCCAAGCAAGGAGAGGTCCTTGCGGAAGCTGTTGCCGCCCACAGCATTGAATGTCGCATCAAGATGATGGCCACCCAACGCGGCAAGAACGCCCTGCGTGTAGTCTCCTGCATGACGATCGATGATGTGCGCGGCACCAAGACCGCCGGCGAATTCGCCCTTTTCCCGCCCGCCCACGATGGCGAACACTTCGCAGCCGCTTTGCGCAGCAAGTTGCACGAGCAAATGACCCACGCCACCTGCCGCACTGTGCACCAGCACCCGCTCGCCTTTGCGCAAGGGACAGAGGATGCGTGCCGCGTACCATGCGGTGCACCCCTGGGTGACCAGCGCTGTCGCTTCGCCCAATGGAAGATCCTCGGAGATGATCGAGCAGGCGCGGTGATCGGTCACGGCCAACTGGGCATACCCACCGAAACGTGTGAGTGCCGCAACACGCTTTCCCAATAGTTCGGTTGGAGCGCCAATGCCGATCCCTTCCACGCGCCCCACCACTTCGTAGCCGATCACGCTAGGCACTGGTGGTGCTTCGCGGTAAAGGCCTTTCACCGCCATTGTATCGGCGTAGTTCAATCCGAAGCCTTCGCTGCGGATCAGCACTTGTCCTTCGCCGGGAACGGGATCGGGGTGCTCACGTAATTCGAACGCACGATCGGTATCGCCGTGGTGAACAAGGGTCCAAGCTTTCATGTTCACACGGTTGCACCAGCAATAACCACCACGAACTCGCCACGCGGTGCATGCGCGGTGAAATGATCCAGCAGTTCGGCCAGTGTTCCACGTACGGTCTCCTCGTGCAACTTGCTCAACTCGCGCGAAACGCTCGCCGTGCGATCACTACCGAACACCTCCGCGAATTCCTTCAACGCGCGCAGCATGCGATGTGGACTTTCATAGAAGATCATCGTGCGCTCTTCGTTGCGCAACGCTTCGAGGCGCGTGTGGCGTCCCTTTTTCGCAGGAAGGAAGCCCTCGAACACGAAGCGATCGCACGGCAGGCCGCTGTTCACCAGTGCTGGAACAAAGGCCGTGGCGCCAGGCAAACATTCCACCGTAAGGCCCGCGCGTACCGCCTCGCGCACCAAGAGGAAACCTGGATCGCTGATCGCTGGTGTGCCCGCGTCGCTGGCCATTGCGAAGCGCTCACCTTGTTGCATGCGCGCAATGAGCTGCTCCACCATGCGATGCTCGTTGTTCACATGGAAGCTGATCAACGGCTTCGCAATGCCAAGGTGTTGCAACAGGCGGCCAGTGACGCGCGTGTCCTCGGCGATCACCGCAGCGACCTCGTGCAATACGCGTTGCGCGCGCACGGTGATGTCGTCAAGGTTGCCGATGGGCGTGGGGACCAGTACGAGCGATGCCTTCGATGCGCCGCTCACTTCACCGCCTTGATGTAGTCGCGCAACAAGAAATGGAGATCAGCGAACTCGGTGAGCGGAAGGGTCGAGCTGCGATCGAGCACATCGTGGTAGTATGCTACGCCGCCAAGCGTATAAATGAAGATCGCCGGTATGCCGCGCTGCACAAAGGGGCAGTGGTCGCTGTTGCATGCAGGACCACGCGCCTTCACTTCCTTCAGGTAGCCCTTGGCAGCGTTGATCGCCACGAGTTGGTCAAAGGCCTGCTGTTGCGCGGTAGCGTTCACTACCATGATGCCGTCATCTCCGGTGCCTAGGATATCGAGGTTGATCATCATGCGCACCGCGCCGAAGTCGATGGGGCGGTCGGTGGCGCACCACTCGCTGCCCACCAGACCGGCCTCTTCGCCAGCGAAGGCCACGAAGAGGATGTTGTGGTTCGGCTTGTTCTTCTTCTGCGCGAAGTGCTCAGCAAGGCTCAACAGCATGGCGGTGCCGCTCGCATTGTCGTTGGCTCCTGGGAATAGCGCATTGGGCCCCATGCGCCCCAAGTGGTCGTAGTGGGCGCCCACCATGATCCACTTATTGCTTTTCCCCTTCACCATGCCCAGCACGTTGCGCGCTGGGTTGCGCACGAGCAGCTTGTTGGTCATGCGCAGTTCAAGGACGGCGGAACTGTCGGTGAGCGCATCGCCGGTCACTTCCAACAGCGGCTTGGGCATGGCTTCCTGAGCCACGCTCCATGTGAGCTTGGCGGAATGCTTCAGCACGGGGCCGTAGTGCATGAGGTCGTGCTCCCACTTGGCGAACATGCGCAACGAATCGGCGTTGGTGGTGATCGACCAATGCACGCAAGCGGCCTTGCCGTTCAGCACACCCATGGTCATGTTGCGCCGCTCAGGCCCGTTGAGATCCTGGGCGGTGATGTGCACTATCGGATAGATGCCGTCGCACTTTCCGCTTGCAGGATCCACGATGAAGTCGATGCCCGGTACCAACGCCTTGCCATCGATCCGCGCAGTGATGCTGTCCGGGAAAGTGTTCACATTGAACTGGAAGGGCTCGAAGTAGTCCTGCTTCACGGGTTGCAGGCCGATGCGTTGGTACTGCTTCGCGAGCCAGTCGCTAGCGATACGCTGACCGTCGTTCACATAACCGCGCCCGTGGAAGACCGGCGAAGCGAGGGTGTCCAACCACGCACGCGCACGCTGGGTGATCTGCGCTGCGTCCTGCGCGAGACCGGTTTGAACCAGAAGGATGAGGAGCAGCGCGTAGCCGTGCCGGCTCATGCAAAACGGCGTTGGAGCACTTCGATGAACGAGGCGCGCGCTTCGGGGTTCTGGGACTTGCGCGCTTCGGCCGACATCGCGCCATCGAGCAGGGCCGTGGCTTCGGCCATGTCCATGGCGCTGTTCAGCTTTTGCACCGTGCGCTCGAAGGCACCCTTGTCGTTGTTGAAGAGCACCTTGGTGTAGTAGAACTTGTCGCTCACGCTAATAGCCTTGCCCAGATCGTCTATGTGGGCCTTCTCCAATTTCTCAGCGATGCTGGTGGGCTTTGCCATGTTGGCTCGCGCAGCTTCGGCGGCCTTTAGGAATTCAGAGGCAGTCCGCATCACCGGTGCGTCCGCTTTTTCGGCAACGGCAACCTCTTCTTGTTCCACTTTTTGCGGGCGCGTGTCCAGTTTGATCGCTGGTGCTGCCACGGGCGTTTGAACCGGTTTCTCTGCCACAACCCCCACCACCGGGACAGCTTCGGGTTTCGCATTCGCGAGAACCGGAGCGGGTGCTTGTTTCGCCAGCACGGACGCTGGTTCCGGCTGCGGTGCAGGGGCCACGGCCTTTGGTTGCACTGGTTCCGGTGCTGTGGGTTTGTTTTCCACAGGCGCCGCAACAACTGCCTCCTTCGGCTTCATGGCCTCGCGCGCTTTGTGGCGGATCACCACCAGTCGTTCATAGAATTCGCGGGCATCGTCGCATGCACGATCGAGCTTGTTGATCCCCAGCGATCCGCTGTGCAATGCAGACTCGGTGTCGCGCAGGGCGTCCACCAGTTCGCTCATCTTCCGAAAACCCTTGTCGTTGCTCATTGAAGTTCACGGTTGGTCGAAGGCGAAGATCCCTATTTTCGCGACACCTCAGCAATACGCCTTCGCCTAAGTGCGCACGCGTTCTCAACAGTACGATGTTCCTGGAACACACCGGTAGCCGCGCCCCTCGCAAGGGCTGGATCGAGGTGATCTGCGGAAGCATGTTCAGCGGTAAAACGGAGGAACTGATCCGCCGATTGCGCCGCGCCGAGTTCGCCCGACAGAAAGTGGAGATCTTCAAGCCGGGCGTGGACACCCGCTACGACACGATGAACGTGGTGAGCCACGAGGGCGCCACCATCCGCAGCACGCCGGTGCCCAACAGCAGCAATTTGCTCCTGCTGGCGGCCGACATCGAGGTGGTCGGCGTGGACGAGGCCCAGTTCTTCGATGAGGGATTGCCGCAGGTGTGCGCCCAACTCGCCGGCCAGGGTGTGCGTGTGATCGTCGCGGGGCTCGACATGGATTTCCTCGGCAGGCCCTTTGGCCCCATGCCCCAACTAATGGCCATGGCCGAATATGTGACCAAGGTGCACGCCATCTGCATGCGTTGTGGTGAACTCGCCACCTTTAGTCATAGAATGAGCTTGCATGCTGAACTGGTGGTATTGGGCGAAAAGGACGTGTACCAGCCGCTTTGCCGCACATGCTTCGAGGCAGCTTTGGCAGCACCGCAACCCGCTGTTGAATGAGCGGCCTGGGATACACGCTAGGCGCCATCGCCACCGCGGTTGGCGGAAGGGTCCTCGGCGATGTGAACGCCATGATCGAACGCGTGGCCACCGACTCGCGCCACATCGATGCCGACCCTACCACGCTCTTCATCGCGCTGCGCGGCCCAAGGCACGATGGGCATGACCGCATTCCGGAGCTGCAAAGCAAGGGTGTACACCACTTCCTGCTACAAGAGGACCGCTGCGCCGAATTCGCGGACGCCAAGGGCATCGTGGTGGAGGACACATTGCTGGCGCTGCAGGCCATGGCCGCATGGCACCGCGGCCATTTCAGCATTCCGATCATCGGAATCACTGGCAGCAACGGCAAGACCATCGTGAAGGAGTGGTTGTTCCAAATGCTGCACCGCGAGGAGAACATCGTTCGCAGCCCGGGCAGCTGGAACAGTCAGGTTGGCGTGCCGCTGAGCGTACTCCAGATGGCGCCGGAACACACGCTGGGCATTTTCGAGGCTGGTATCAGCCAGCCGGGCGAGATGGAGAAGCTGGAGCCGATGATCCGGCCCACGATCGGAGTGCTCACAAATATGGGCGATGCACATGATGAGGGCTTCGGTGGCGATCGCACGCTGAAGATGAAGGAGAAGACCAGCCTTTTCCGCCATGCGGATAAGGTGGTGCACGCGATCCCAGCAACGACGATCAAGCTTGCGGACAGCATTGAGCAATGCATCATCGGTGATCATCGCGAAGGCGTATTCGTGAACGTGCTGCGGAAGGACGTGCGCGAGGGCTCGTGCCGCATCGTTCTCGAACACGAAGGTTTGGAGAACGAATTCACCATCCCCTTCGACGATAGCGCGAGCATCGCGAACGCGATCACATGCATTGCGGTGTGCTTGCGGCTGGGCCGCCCGGCAGAATGGATCGAAGAGCGGCTCGCACAACTGGTGCCGGTGGAAATGCGCATGCGCATCTTGCAAGGCGTGCAGGGCACCACGCTCATCGACGACACTTATAGCTTGGACCGCAGCTCGCTCCGGTCCGCGCTGGATCACCTACAGCGCGCGGCTCACGGCCGTAGAACGATCGTGGTGTTGAGCGACCTCGCCGAAAGCGGTTCCGACGCGCCCGCGCTATACGCTGAAGTTGCAATGGACATGCATCGGCACGGTGCGCAGGAGGTCATCGGCGTGGGACCGTACATGATGGCACAACGCGATCGTTTCGCGACCGGTGCACGCATGTACGCCGATGTCGATGCCTTGCTCGCGAGCGAGGACCCGAAGGAATTCGCCGGTGCGACGGTATTGATCAAGGGCGCACGCCGTTTCGGACTGGAACGCATTATTGAGCGGTGGCAGCACCAGGTACACGGTACCGAACTGGAGGTTGACCTCGAAGCGATCCGGCACAACCTGAACCACTATCGCGCGTTGCTCGCTCCAGGTGTGCGCACGATGGCCATGGTGAAGGCTTTTGGTTATGGCAGCGGTGCGTTGGAACTTGCTCGGCTCTTTGAGCACGAGCGGGTACACTACTTGGGCGTGGCCTATGCCGATGAAGGCATCGAATTGCGCACGCACGGCATCACCATGCCGATCATGGTGATGAACCCGGAGCCGGTGGACATGGGCACACTTCACCGCTTCCGCCTGGAAGCTGAGGTCTATGATCAGCGATCGTTACATGAAGCCATCGCGGCAGCCAAGCAGATGGATGATGCACCACCGGTACATATCAAGCTGGACACCGGCATGCATCGCTTGGGTTTTGCGGAAGGCCAGTTACCCCTCTTGCTCGAGGTGTTGCGCAACGAGCCGAAACCGAAGATCGCTTCCATCCTTTCGCATTTGGTGGCGAGTGAGGATCCTGCGCAGGACGCTTTTACGCGTGCCCAACTCGCCGCGTTCACGCGCATGGCCACGGCCATCGGCGACGTGCTCGGCTACACCCCGCTTCGGCACGTCGCGAACTCAGCGGGCATCTCGCGCTGGCCGCGAGCGCACTTGGATATGGTGCGCCTCGGCATCGGACTGCACGGCATCGGTGTTGACGCTGAGGAAACAAAGCACCTCATGCCCACACTTGCGTTGCGGGCGCCCATTGCACAGATCAAGCACCTCACTACCGGGGACACCGTTGGCTACAACCGTCGCGGTGTCATCAGTGGCGATCGCACCATCGCCACGCTGCCTATTGGTTACGCCGATGGCTTCTCGCGCAGGCTGGGCAATGGAGTGGGTCGTGTGTGGGTCAACGGCAAGGCAGCCCCCATCATCGGCAATGTGTGCATGGACATGTGCATGGTGGACATCACCGGCATTGATTGCGCAGTGGGTGACATGACCACGGTCTTCGATGCGGAGCACCCCGTGACCGAAGTGGCGCAAGACATGGGCACCATTACCTACGAAGTGCTCACGAGCATATCGCAGCGGGTGAAACGTGTTTACGTGCGCGGGTGATCACCACTGCACCCGCACGCTCACTTGCAGGTTCCTGCCCGGTGCGCTCACGCCGCTCGCGAAGGTGCGGTAGTGTACGTCGGCGATGTTCTCCAAGCCCACTTGCAAAGCCAGCTGGCGCGTGAACACGTAACGGGCGGGCACGTTCAAGGTGTACCACGCCGGTGTGCCGTATTCGGTGGCGTATGGGATGTTGTCCTCGCTGCCTGCGTTTAGGTTGTAATTGCTCAAGCGCTTCCATCCGTTGTAGAGCACGTACGCTTCTGCTTCCACCTTCTTCGCGCGCCATTGAAGCCCCGTGCGGCCGTACACCGGCGGAATGTGGTCGAGCGGTTGATCGGTGCTGTCCGTGCGGATGCGACCGTAGGTATAAGTGATCGCGCTGCGCAGTGTGAAGTGCGCATCGAAGGCGAGGATCACCTGGCCTTGTGCGCCGTAGATGTAGGCCTCGCGCTTATTGGTCAGTGCCGTCACCTTGCTCAAGGTGCCGTCGTAGTCCATGCTGTCGTTGCCGTTCACGGTGAAGTCACCCATGGTGAGCGCGTTGTTGTAGAGCGTGTAGAATGCGGCGCCGTCCATGGTGAAGCGCTGGTCCACGGTCTTGCTCATGCCCAGCTCGAAGTTGGTGGTGGTCTCGGGTTTCAGGCCGGTGTTGGGGACGATCACAGTGCCGTGCGTGCTATCGAAGACCTTGCCCATATCATCCACGTTGGGTGCGCGGAAGCCCGTGCTGGCCGTGGCGGAAAAGCGCCAGTCGTGCCCCGGCATGTACACCGTGCCCAGCCGCCAGTTGAACGCGCTGTTGCGTTGCGTGTAGCTGCCGTTCAGGAATTGGTAGTCCTCTTCATCATTGAAGCGGCTCTGTAGTTCCACTTGCGAAAAGCGCAGTCCGCACTCAACAATAACAAGAACATGATCTGCGACTTCATCGCGCTACTGTGATTCCGGTGGCCCGCCTCACCTCACCACCACCAAACGTACCGCCTGGCTGCCTTGCGCCGTGGTGATCACGGCGGTGTATAGCCCGGGCGGGTGCTCGCTCAGGTCTATTTCGGTGGCCAGTACCGACGCCACTTGGCACCCTTGCGCATCGTACACGGTCATGTGCAGTGGTATGCTGGTTCTGAAGCGAAACAAGCCGCTCGAAGGATTTTCCGTTGCAAGGAGTTGCGCATCATTCCTAGGCTCCTCAATGCCCACATCCCAAGGGGTACAGCATGGTGGGCCGCCTGGGGGATATCCCCATGCAGGAATGTCACCTATTCCATACCACGAAAACGTGGTACTGTCGGCTGAAACTGCGCATCCGAGCGAATAGTTGTAGCTAAGACTTGTGCGCATCCGAAGCACTAACCCAGGTGAGGTGCCCATTCCACGTTGCCAGAAAAATCCGAAAGGATAGAAATCATATGGAGCAGAATCATCAGGATTCCAGTAGGTCACCTCATGAACGAAGTGTCGCGTTACGGTGACATCCCATCTTGTTACATCCACGACCGAGTCGACAACCACATCATAGAGCGGCCTGAGCGGTTCATCCCAATCTGCATACAGTGGTGGAGGAGCGTTGAATATGAGGACATCCCGCACCGTATCCCCAGGCTGTGCACCAAGGTCACCAACAATGTGCGGATATAACCTTTCCCATCCGGTGCGGAGCGAACCAAAAATGTGGTTTCATAGGAGTAGCCGTCGTTCGTAACGCTGCATGGGCCTCCAGAGAACTCACAACTATACCGTTCAACTTTCTGATACAACCGACCCTGCACCGCGGTGTCAGGTTCAACAGGCATGTGGTAGTTGTAACCAGTGAAACCGTTGCCGGAGCACCACGTTGCATCTCTCAGTGGATAAAACCGGCCAAAGACCAACGGGCAATACGCTAGTACCAGGGCACTTGAGCAAATTATGGGTTGAAAGCGAATTCTCATGGCACGCTAATTCTGCCTGCATAGGTGGCGATGCCATACCTCACTACACCTTCACCTCCGCATGCTCTCTCGCGCTCGGAAGGCCGTCCTTGCGAGGCCGTCCTCGCGAGGCTTTGCGAAGGGATGCGAAGCAGTGCGAAGCGAGGACCTTGCGGCTCGAAGGCGTGAACATGTTGTCCGCTCATTGGGGTTCCGTGTATTTGATGCAAGGTATTCGACATGGCCGTTCGCAACGATCCACCGCCCCCTGCCCCCCATCAGCCTTCCAAGCCCCTTCGTCACCCTTGCGTAAGGCTCCGTCCGGCCCATCACGGCGGCAACCGCCCGCCCCCTAAGTTTGGGGCCCCTGCACAGAACTAGAACCATGAAGAAGCTCCTACCCCTCGTTGCGCTCTCGATCTCGCTCTCCGCTTTTGCACAAGGCCCCACGCACATGCCCGGCGATGTGTTGTTGATGATCGCCCCCGACGCTTCGGCCACCACCATTGCACATGACCTGGCACGCATCGGCGATGTGGCTACCGGCATCCACGTAGTGCGCCAAGTGAGCGCACCCATGCGCGCATGGCTTCTCCATTTCGATCCGCACGCGATCGATGAGAGTAAGGTGCTTAACGCACTGTGGCGTCACAGCGCGGTGCAAATGGCGCAGTACAATCACTTTGTGCAGGAACGCATCGTGCCCAACGATGCACAGTACGGCCAGGTGTGGCACCACCAGAACATCAACAGCGAAGAGGCGTGGGACATCACAACCGGTGGTGTCACCGCCACGGGCGACAGCATTGTGGTGGCGATCATCGAGAACGCTGATGTGAGCCACCCGGATCTGGTGGCCAACGCATGGCGCAACTGGGGCGAGATCGCAGGCAATGGGGTCGATGATGATGCCAACGGCTACATTGATGATGTGCGCGGCTGGAACACACCCAGCAACAACGACAACGTTTACAGCGGTGGGCACGGTACGCAGTGCGCGGGCATGGCCGGTGCCACGGGCAACAACAGCCTTGGTGTGGTGGGTGCCAACTGGAGCGTGAAGCTGATGCCTGTGAACTATGGCGGCGTGGGCGAAGCCGAAGTGGTGGAAGCCTACACCTACCCGTTGGTGATGCGCCGCTTGTACAACAGCACCAATGGTGCGATGGGTGCCTTCGTGGTGGCCACAAGCGCGAGCTGGGGTATCGATGGCGGGCAACCCGGTGACTCGCCGTTGTGGTGTGCCATGTACGATACACTCGGCACTGCGGGGGTGCTCAACTGCGGCGCCACGGCCAACAACGCGGTGAACGTGGATGCAGTGGGTGATCTGCCCACGGCCTGCCCAAGCGATTTCATGATCAGTGTAACGGCCACGAATACGGTGGACCAACGCACCTTCAGTGCGTGGGGCCTTACCACGATCGATGTAGGCGCACCCGGCGACAACGTGCGCACCACCAGCATTGGTGGCGGTTATGGCAACACCAGCGGTACCAGCTTCGCGTGCCCGCTCACGGCGGGAGTGATCGGTCTGCTGTACAGCACCCCGTGCGCCACCATGATGGCATTGGTGCATGCCGATCCGCAGGAAGGCGCACTTTTCGTTCGCCAGAAATTGTTCGATGGCGTTGATCAGGTGGGCAACCTGCCCGGTAACACTGTCACCGGTGGTCGCATCAACAGCGGTACGAGTGTGCAACTGATCATGGCCGGTTGCGGAACCTGTCCCGCGCCGTTCGGCGGCAATGCGCTGCACGCCGGTACCGATGCCACCTATAGCTGGAGTTCCACCGGTGGAGGTCCATTCAACGTGCGCTACCGCGCAGTGGGCAGCCCCACATGGATCGATATCCTGAACGTGGCCGTGACGAACGTGACTGTGAACGGGATCGACCCCTGCATCGCCTACGAATTCCAAGTGCAGGTGATCTGCGATACGGAGATCAGCGACTTCTCCAACAGCACCTTGCTCAACCCGCCCAACGAAGGCGCACCCACCATCACCGCCAGCGACTACCCTGTGTTCTGCGAAGGCACGGCTTTCTCGCTCACCGCCAGCACCACCACCGGCAACGTGTGGAGCACCACGGAGCAAACGCAGAGCATTCAACCTACACAGAGCGGTAGCTACACCGTCACCTTCACAGGCCTTTGCGGCACGTACACGTCGGCAGCTTTCGCGGTGACCATACTGCCTGCACCGGCGCCACCCACAGCGAACGATGTGCAGCTGCCAGTTCCCGGCGTGGCCACGCTCAATGCCACGGGTGACAACATCACGTGGTACAACACTGCGAGCGGCGGCACTTCGGTGGGCACCGGCAACGCGTGGGACACACCGTTCCTCTGGGGCACCACCAGCTTTTGGTGTACCAGCGCCAGCAGCAACGCCCCCGCATCTGAATACGGTGGGCCGGTGAACCGCATCAACACAGCCACACCCGGTCAGTACCACACCAATGGCGACAACTATGAACTCTTCACAGCGAACGAAGCGTTCACGATCCGCTCGGTGAAAGTGTACGCCAGCGGCGCGGGCATCCGGCCCATAGGCTTGGTCACTGCGGCAGGTGCCACGGTGGTGCAGGGCAACTTCAACATCCCCGATGGCGAGAGCCGCGTTGACCTCAACTTCGAAGTGCCGGCAGCGGGCAACTACGGCCTGCGCATCATGAGTGGAAATCCACAACTATGGCGCGACGGCAACGGCAGCAACCCGCCGTACCCTTTTGCATTGAGCACTTTCGGTAGTATCACAAGCAGCACTGTCACCGGCGCCAACGCGACGGAGTACTACTACTTCTTCTACGACTGGGAAGTGAGCGGTATAGAGGTGACCTGCGAGAGCGAGCGCGTGGAAGTGGTGGTTGAACTGCCAACAGGCTTGGCTACGCTCGATGGTGGCGCACAACTGCGCGTGTTCCCCGATCCTGCTGATCGCGACATGTTCTTCGAACTTACCGGCTCCGATGGACGAGCTTTGATCACCGTGCTGGACCACACCGGTCGTGTGGTGGCACTGAAGAACATGGAGAACGGTCGAGCCACGCTCAGCACGGCGTTCTTCGCCGATGGGCTGTACGTCTACCGCCTCACGCAGGAAGGAAAGGAACTGGCCACGGGCCGTTTTGTAGTGGAACACCTTTGATGCGCGGAACAACGCCGAGAGCATAAGCGTTGTCTTGTGGTTGAACACGTGAACGCATGAAGCGCTGCTACGTCCTGTTGTGCGGCTTCTTCGCTTTGGTGCCTTTCGGTGCCATAGCCCAGGATCCTGCGCACGTGCCCGGCGATCTGCTAGCGATGATCATTCCGGGTGCGGATGCACAAACCATTGCTCACGACCTTGAAAAGGTGAACGGGAGCACCACTCAACTACGCGTGGTGCGCGAGGTGAGCGCGCCCATGCGGGCCTGGCTCTTCCACTTTGATGGCGACGTGCCACAGTACATGATGTTGCGCGCACTGCGTGATCACCGCATGGTGCAAATGGCGCAGAACAACCACCTGGTCCAGGAACGCGCAGTACCTGATGATCCGCAGTACGTGGATCAATGGCACCACCAGAACATCGACAGCGAAGCGGCTTGGGACTTCAGCACCGGCGGTTTAACGGCCACGGGCGATACCATCGTGGTGTGCATCGTGGAACGCAGCGACCTCTCGCAACCGGATCTCATCGCGAACGCGTGGATCAACCATGCCGAGATCGACGGCAATGCGATCGATGATGAGGGCAATGGCTACGTGGACGACATCAAAGGATGGAACACACCCGCTGGTGATGATGAGGTGTACGGCAGCAACCACGGCACGCAGGTGGCGGGCATGATCGGTGCGGTGGGCAACAACACGCTAGGCGTGGCAGGTGCCAACTGGAACGTGAAGATGATGCCCGTGGCCTATGGTGGTGTACAAGAGGATCAAGTGGTTGAGGCGTACACCTATCCGCTCATCATGCGGCGGCGGTACAACGCCAGCAACGGTGCCGAAGGCGCCTTTGTGGTGGCTACCAATGCAAGCTGGGGCATAGACGGTGGGCAGCCCGAGGACTCGCCGCTATGGTGCGCCATGTACGACACGCTGGGCACGGCGGGGATCCTCAACTGCGGCGCCACGGCCAACAACAACGTGGATGTGGATGTGGTGGGTGACCTGCCCACTGCGTGTGCGAGCGACTACATGGTGAGCGTTACCGCAACGAACATTGCTGACGACCGCACCTTCTCTGCATACGGTCCCACCACCGTTGATGTGGGTGCGCCGGGGGCGAGCGTGTACACCACCAACCAGACCGGAGGATACACGCCAGCGAACGGCACCTCTTTCGCGAGCCCGCTCACCGCAGGGGTGATCGGTTTGTTGTACAGTGCTCCTTGTGCCTCGCTGATGGAACTAGTGCACGATGATCCCGCTTACGCCGCACTTTATGTGCGCGACAAGCTCTTCGCTGGAGTTGAACAAGTGGGCAACCTGCCCGGCACCGTTGTCACCGGCGGGCGCATCAGCGCGGGCAATAGCATGCAGCTGATCATGGATGCGTGCGGCCCATGTCCAGTTCCATATGAACTGAACGCACTGCCGATCGATCTCGCCACCGCTCAACTTACTTGGAGCGCCGTGGGCGGAACGATCTTCGACCTACGCTACCGCATTGTGGGCGCTGCGGACTGGAACGATGTGAACAGCATCGATGGACAAGTGTTCACACTGAGCGCATTGGAAACCTGCACGGCATACGAATTCCAAGTGCGTATGCACTGCGATCCTGATGTGAGCAACTACAGCGCATTGTTCATGTGGACCAGTGAAGGATGTTGCAGTGCGCCGCTCTTCTTCAACGTGGGTTTCATCGGCGAGGACATCGCCAACCTCACGTGGGCGGAAGTGATCGGCGCAAGTGCTTACGATGTTCGCTTGCGCGAAGTGGGTGGGGCATGGACGGTGATGCAGGGCATCACCAGCACCAATACCGAAGTACCGGACCTCGTGTCATGCACGGACTATGAGGCACAAGTGGCCAGTGTGTGCAACGGCACCACGGGCGACTGGTCAGGTGGTGTCTTCTTCACTACCCTTGGTTGCGGCGCCTGCATCGAGAACGACTACTGCGCGAGCCAAGGGAGCAACAGCGTCTCGGAATGGATCGAACGTGTGGCCTTCGGAGACCTCGATCTCACCACTGGGAACGATGGTGGCTACGGTGATCACACAGGACAGGCGGGCATCATTCCCATCAATCCGGGCTGGATGTTGAACGTGACCTTGGTGCCTGGCTACGCCACCTTCGCCTACGTTGAGTGGTGGAGCATTTGGATCGATCTGGATCGCGACGGCATGTTCCAAACGACGGAGCGCGTTTTCCAATCAGGTGTTGGCAGCAGCACCGAGGTGAACGCCTCCTTCGATGCACCAGTTGCGGATGAAGGCCTGACCCGTATGCGCGTGGTGATGAAGTACGGTGGCAATGTGGCCGATGCGTGCACCAATTACGCGAGTGGCGAGACCGAGGATTATTGCGTGGACCTCATGTACATCTTCGGTGTGGAGGAACATCCTCAGCACGGCATTGTCACGGCCGTTTCCACCCTGGTGAACACCGAACTTGTTCTCAACGCTAGGGAGCACTTGAACGCTGAACTGAACATCGTCGATGCGGCTGGTCGCATCGTTGGGGTCTCCTTGTTCCAGGGCACGCGGTCCGTGGTCGATGTTCATTCGTTATCGGCAGGGACCTACGCATACGTGTTGGTCACTGGTGGACAGGGGCTTGGTCAGGGCCGTTTTGCCGTGGTGCACTAGCACTTAGCTTGCGGCTCCCGTCAGCCACACATGCGCCCGCTATCGGTCGTCATCATCACCTTCAACGAAGAGCTCAACATCGGGCGCTGTCTGGCCAGCGTGAAGGATATCGCCGACGACATCGTGGTGGTGGATTCCTTCAGCACCGATCGTACCGAAGCCATTGTTCATGAACAGGGGGCTCGCTTCGTGCAGCATGCGTTCGATGGGCATATCGCGCAGAAGAACTGGGCGATAACCCAGGCAGCGCACCCGTTCATTCTTTCGCTGGATGCCGATGAAGCCCTCGATGATCGACTGCGCGTGAACGTGTTCAATGCGAAGAGCGGCAGTGCCGATGGATACACCATGAACCGGCTCACGAACTATTGTGGCAGTTGGATCCGGCACGGTGGGTGGTATCCCGATCGCAAATTGCGGTTGTGGGATAGTCGCCAAGGTGCATGGGCCGGGGTCGATCCACATGATCGTTATGAGATGAAGGAAGGAGCGCGCATGGAGCACCTCCAAGGCGACATCCTGCATTTCAGCTACTACACAGTGGCCGATCACACCCGGCAGGTGGACTACTTCACGACCATTGCAGCGAAGGCGAACGCGGCCAAGGGCAAGCGCGCCAGCTTTGTGAAGCTCTGGCTCGCGCCGGTTGCCAAGTTCATCGGGTCGTACATCGTTCAACTCGGCTTCCTCGACGGGAGACACGGCTTCACGATCGCGCGCATCAGCGCGCAGGCCACACGGATGAAATACGAAAAGCTGCGCGCGCTCACTGGATCATGAACGTGCCACGCACCATCATCCTCAGCCGTCCAGATGCATTGGGCGATGCGGTGGTCACGCTGACCACTGCGGGCTGGATAAAGGAGCACTCGCCGACCTCGCGCATCATCGTGCTATGCAGGGAGTACGCACGCGCGGTGTGGAAGTACAGTGCCCATGTGGATGCGATCATCACGCTTGAAGAGCTACGCGGTGGTGATGCGGTGGCACAGATGCGGGCGCTAGAAGCCAATGCCATCGTGCATGTGTTCCCGCACCGCGAAGTGGCTTCTTGGGCAAAGCAGGCGGGCATCGCACGACGCATCGGCACGAGTCACCGTTGGTGGCACTGGACCACGTGCAATGAGCGCGTCCGCTTTTCACGCAAGCGGAGCCTGTTGCACGAAGCGCAGTTGAACATCAAACTGCTCGCACCCTTCGGCCTGCCGATGCCGGCAACGATCGCAAAGCTCGTTCCGCACTTGGGGTTGGTGAAACCAGGGCCCAACGAAAAGGTGCAGGCGCTTCTGCGCAGCGATCGCCAGTGTGTGGTGATGCACCCGTCGGTAGGAAGTGGCGTGGGCTGGGGCATGAAGAACTACTCCACCTTGATGCAAGCGCTGGATCCGGACGAGTGGCAGGTGATCGTTACAGGAACTGCGCAAGAGGCCGAGCGCTATCGCAAGGAACTTCCGCTGCAACTACTGCATGTCACTGATACGGGAGGTCAGCTTGATCTGGAGGAACTGATGATGCTGATCGGTGCATGCAATGGTATGGTGGCAGCGAGCACCGGCCCATTGCATATCGCTGCGGCCCTAGGTCTTCGCACGATCGGCCTGTTCTCCATGCGCCGCCCGATCTTCCCGGCACGCTGGGCACCTATCGGCCCGGATGCGCATGCGCTCGTGCACGACCCGCAGTGCCCCACTTGTGCGAGCGGTGCGGTCTGCGACTGCATTGATCGGATCACTGTGGATCGCGTGCGGGACTTGTTGATGCGCCCTTAGGTGCGGCGAAGACAAAGAGCGCATAGTACAAAGCGAAGAAGGTGGCGCCTGCCTGTGTCTCGATGGTGTCGTCGGTGAGGCAGGACACCCCGAAGGCGATGGCCCATGCGATGAAGAGCGGTTGTTGCCACGCCCCCGTGCGGTGCGCAGGCCACAACCAGCTGAACAGCGACCAGAACAAACCGAGCACACCGAAGCTGATCCATAGTGTGATGTACTCGTTGTGCGCGCGCAACTGCCATTGCGGTTCCAGTCTGCTGTGCGTTTCGGCGTAGTAGCCGTCGAACGCGCGTTGCGTATCGCCAGTGCCCACCCCGGTGATCCAGTTTGCTTTCGCAATGGCCAAGCCAGCTTTTTGGAATTCGATCCGCATGGCCACCGAGTGTCCACTGGCGATCCCTTTGCTGCGGTACAGGTCCAGTTCAAAGAGCACTTCCTCGAAACGCTCTCGGATGTGACCTCGTTGCCCGTGCAGCGCGTTCGGCACACCCTGCTCGATCTCGTGCACTTCGACATCGCTCAGCGCCATCACGCTCACACTGTCCTTGTGTACACCCTTGGATGCCAGGTAGCGCACGGCGGTGCTCCACATCGGATGTCCTTTGTCATCGAGATCGTCGAGCGTGCGATCACTGCGCAGCACCCAGGCACGGCGGAGTTCGCCCCAGGCGAGGTAGGTCCACACGTGCGTGCCGTTCTCGGTCTGTGTGTTGCTGGTGTCGTGGTAGTAAAGCTCGCCGCCCATGGTTGCTTCCAACTTGCTGCCAATGCCTTGCGGAACGGGTTTGTGCCGCGCATCGATGAGGATCAGTGCACCCATCACCAGACCGATGGGAACAATGATGACGATCGTACGTACGGCCCACCGCAAGATCACACCCGCACTTCGTGACCATCGCCAGAGCATGGCCACTGCCACCAGCGCGAGGATGACGAAGCCTTGAATGCTTCCAAGACGATTGATCAGATACACCGCCAACAATGCTCCGCACCACTGACCGGCTGTGATCCACCAACGCACGGAGCGATAGTGTATGAAGATCACCACGGCCATGCACAAGAGCAGGGCCAGGCGGATGTGGCTGATGAACATGGACAGCGCGCGGTAATCCGCTGCGTCGCCTTTTGTGAAGGCCACGCCGAACAGCGCACAGGCCACTGCGCTCCATGCGCCGAAGACCAGCACGATCCGCAGTTCACACGCGCTTAGGCGTTCGGATCCGGCGAGGATAGCGCCGAAGACGAGCACCGGGAAGAGGATCCTGCAGAGGTCGGCGCCCCAGGCCATATCCTCGGTCCAGAGCAGACCGATCACATGCATGAGCAAGAACGAAATGAAGACCAACGATGGCGCAGTGGTGAACCCGGCTTTGAAGCGTGACCGCGATGAGCGCTGCACGATGCCCTCGGCCAGCCAGTTGGCAGCCAACAGCATTTGTGCCATGCTGAGGAAGGCTGTGCTCCACGGTAAGAATACCGTGCACAGCACCAGTGCCGAAACATGCACTGTGCGGAAGTTGCTTCGCGAGATCGACATGCGAAGCGCGCGGATCTACTTCTTCGTGCCCGACAGAATGGTAGCTACGCCGTCCTGCGCAAAGAGTTCGACGGCTTTGCGCACGTATGGATCGGTGCCCATGGCAGCTTGTGCGCGACCGGTCTGGAAGTGGTAGCGGCCGACGATCTCGTACTTCAACGCTTCTTCGATGTCCGAACGGAAACGCACTAGGTCTTCGCTGCGGTCGGGAGCGAGTTCATTGCGCAGCGCTTCGATCTGCGCTTGTGCGTGCTCATAGTAGCGCTCCTCTTTGGTGCGGGCGATCAAGGTGTCCAGCGCGGCCATGCTCTCGGTGTCGTAATCGAACTGCTTGTCCTTCACGAAGAGCAGGAAGGCCTTGTAGATCTCGTCAGTGATCACGAAGCTGGTCGCGGGACCGATGTCCTCGTGCTGCTCGCGGTACTTGGTGGCGAAGTCGAAGAGGAGGTCCTCCTGATAAAGGCCGCCCACCACTTTGGCGAACTCGGGGTCCATCACCGACACATCGGGGAGTATGCCACGGCCATCGAACACCACGCGGCCGTTGCGGGTCTTGAACTCGGCGATGGCTTCTGCCTTTACTTGTGGGACCGTACCACTGCTGTCGCGATGGCTGTAGTCCAACTTCTGTATGCAGCGACCACTGGGGATGTAGTACTTCGCCACGGTCACCTTCAGTTTGCTGTTGTAATAGAGATCGCGCGTTTGTTGCACCAACCCTTTGCCGTATGTGGGTTCACCCACGATCACAGCGCGATCGAGGTCCTGTAATGCACCGCTCACGATCTCACTTGCGCTGGCGCTGCCGCCATCGACCAGCACGATCAACGGCATCCCTGCATCCAGCGCCTCGCTCAAGGTCTTGTAGGTCTTGTCCCACTCCGCGATCCTCCCCTTGGTCTCCACCACCAATTCGTTCTTGGGTACGAAAAGGTTCACGATGTTCACTGCTTCGCGCAACAGCCCGCCCCCGTTTCCGCGCAGGTCCAGGATCATGTGCGTGGCGCCTTTTTCCTTCAGTTCGGTCAACGCGGTGCGCACTTCCTGCCCTGCTGTCTGCGTGAAACTGTTGAGCTTGATGTAGCCCACGTGGTTCGCTTCGTCCACGATCCCCTTGTATGGCACATCGGGGATCTTGATCTCTTCGCGCACCAGCGCGTAAGTGGTAGGTGCACCACCGGCCCGGCGCGTGATCACGTTCACCGTACTTCCGGCTTGGCCCTTCAACAGCTTGCTCACCTCATCGGTGTTCATACCGCCGATCCTCTTGCCGTCCACTTCCACGATCTCGTCACCGGCGCGGATCCCAGCCTTCATGGCCGGGTAGGTCTCGTAGGGTTCGCTCACCACCACCAGATCGCCCTTGCGTTTGA
This sequence comes from Flavobacteriales bacterium, assembly GCA_046595075.1. Classification (GTDB taxonomy): domain Bacteria; phylum Bacteroidota; class Bacteroidia; order Flavobacteriales_F; family PHOS-HE28; genus PHOS-HE28. Next base: position 6,162 of record JBKJPT010000089.1, on the reverse strand, counting down.
TCAGCGCACCAATGCCACCGTACTGCCCGGTGGTCATGAAGCGATAGTCCTCCATGTCGCTCTCCGGTATGTACTGCGTGTAGGGGTCGAGCGACTCGAGCATCGCATCGATGCCGGTCTTCATCAATTTGCCCGGCTGCGTGTCATCCACGTAGTACACGTTCAGTTCCTTGTACAGCTCGGTGAAGATCTCCAGGTTCTTGCTGATCTCGAAGTAGCTGTCGCCCGCCGAGATGGTGAAGGCGCCGCCAAAGGCGATGACCGCACCGAGGATAAATGTGCGCCACGTGGGCGCATTCGTGCTACGGATGTTCATGTCTGTGGTGTGCTTCGGGAACGGGATCATGACCATTACCGCCCCATGGGTGACAAGATAGAAAGCGCTTGAGCGTGAGCCAGCCGCCGCGCAGTGCGCCGTGCCTGCGCAAGGCGATGAGGCCGTACTCGGAACAAGAGGGAGTATAGCGGCATGCGCCGGGCAACAATGGCGAAATGGCGTACCGGTACAATTGCACCAGTGCGATCAACGGCCAGGCCAGCACCTTATCCATGTTCCTTCAGCCAACGGTCCAAAGCCCGGGATATTTTCAAATGCGTTTCGGTCAGCGTGATCGGTGCCCGACCGTTGAAGACGATCAACCACGCGCATTGTACACCTCCGGCGCGTAACCGTTCGTACCACGCCTGCTTGTTCTTGCGGTATGCCTCGCGCATCAGTCGCTTCATGCGATTGCGGTCCACGGCAAGTTTCAGGTTACGCTTGGGTACGGCGAACGCGATCTGTGCTGGGGCACTGGTTGGTAAGGCCATGATCTTGCCAATGATCTTGAACGGTGCATCGTGCACGCTGCGACCGGTGGTAGCTACTTCCTGAACTCGTAGCTGGCCCCGTAGCCGCTCGTTCTTGCTGAAGGTGGAGCGCTCCATGCGATGCGGATCTGGGTCCGTCACGGACGGAGGGCCGGTGACGCACGCTGGTCACTTCTTCTTCGCCTCGCGCTTGATGAAGAGTTCCATGGCGCCCGTCATGCTCGGTGCTTCGGGGAGCGGAGCTTCCAGATCCAAGCGGAAACCACCATCACGAACGGCCTTTGCCGTGGTAGGTCCGAAGGCGGCGATGAAGACCCCGTTCTGTTTGAATTTCGGGAAGTTCTTCTTCAGGCTCTCGATTCCGCCGGGGCTGAAGAACACGAGCATGTCGAAGGCCAGGTCCTTCATGTCGCTAAGATCGCTGGCCACCGTGCGGTAGAACACGGCGTTGGTATACTTCACCCCGGCCTTGTCCAGCAAGGTGGGGATCTCGCCTTTTTGAATGTCGCTGCAAGGCACCAAATAGGTCTCGTCCTTGTGCTTCTTGATCACATCAATCAGGTCTGAGAACGACTGCTTGCCGATGAAGACCTTCCGCTTGCGATAGACGATGTACTTCTGCACGTAATAGGCGACGCTCTCGCTCACGCAGAAGTACTTCATGGTCTCGGGCACCGTGAGCCGCAGTTCCTTGCACATACGGAAGAAATGGTCCACCGCATTGCGACTGGTGAGCACGATCGCACTGTGGTCGAGGATGTTGATGCGCTCTTGGCGGAAGTCCTGACCCGCTACGGGTTCAACCTTGATGAAGGGTTTGAACTCGATCTTCAGGTTGAGCTTCTTCGCCAATTCGTGGTAAGGCGATTTCTCGTCCGTGGGAGCGGGCTGCGAAACGAGAATGGTCTTGATCTTCAAGGCCGATCGGCTTAGAGGTGCGAGGGAGAGATGATCGGGAGACGAAGGGCGTGAATGGCCAACAGTAACGGTGCCGCTTCGGCGGCGCAAAAGTAGAGAATAATGTACCTCATCGGTATCCCCTCACCCAAGCCGATCCAAGCCCCACGCACCCATCGGTAGAGCAGTGCGATCACAGTGAGGATACCACCGAACACAAGCAGCGGCCATCGCCATTCAGCCCGGTAGGCAATAAACACGACCAAGGGGAGCATGAGCAGCCCGAGCAGTGTGAAGAGCAACGATCCCGTGTAGAGGTACTCCGTCGTGCCGGCCTCGGTGCGTGCCAGACCGGCAAGTATGCGCGTGAGGATCCCTTGGGCTACGATCACCCCGATCAGAATGCCCAGCAGGGCGGGGTACGACGCGTTGGGGGCGATGCCCAGGATGCGCACCGACTGCCAGGCGAAGAGCGCCAGTATCGCGATGCCGATCAGCACAAGACCTAGGAAGTTGCGGTCCTGCACGTCCATTTCCTCGCGCAACGTCTGGCGTCCCATGCGCATACGGAAGCTGGCTTGGATCAACACGCGCCATTTGCGCGGTGCACTGCGGTTGATCGCAGCAAGCACGATCACCGCCAGCAGCAGCGCGCCGGTGACCCACTCTGCGGCGAGCGGATCGTGGGCGCGTAGCATGGGCTCCATGCCGCAAAAGTAGGATCGACCGGTTGCCGTGGAGCGTGACCTAATTTCGCCGCCCGCATCGCGCGCACGCCCATGAGCACATCCACCACCACAGAGAAGAAGGCAGCCACTGATCTGTTCAAGAGCCATGACCACTATCTCGTGGACGAACTGCTCACCGAGGAACACAAATTGATCCGCGACACGGCGCGCAAGTATGTGAGCAAGCACCTGAAGCCGATCATCGAGGAGCGGTTCGAGAAAGGGGAGTTCAGCCCGGACATCATACCCGGCTTGGCAGAGATCGGCGCCTTCGGCCCAATGGTGCCTGCGGAGTACGGCGGCATGGGCCTGGACCAGATCAGTTACGGCTTGATCATGCAAGAGATCGAGCGCTGCGATAGTGGCCTGCGCAGCTTGTGCAGCGTGCAGGGATCTTTGGTCATGTACCCGATCTGGAAGTACGGCAGCGAGGAACAGAAGATGAAGTGGTTGCCGCAACTGGCACAAGGGAAGAAGATCGGCTGCTTCGGTCTTACCGAACCCGATCACGGCAGCAACCCCAGCGGCATGGTCACCACCTTCGTGGACAAGGGCGACCATTACCTGCTGAACGGCGCCAAAATGTGGATCAGCAACAGCCCGCTGGCGGACATTGCCGTGGTGTGGGCCAAGGCCGAGAACACCGAAGGGCGCATTCACGGTCTCATCGTGGAACGTGGCATGGAAGGCTTCACCACACCCACCACTCACGGCAAGCTCTCGCTACGTGCAAGCCCCACCGGCGAACTCGTGTTCGACAATGTGAAAGTGCCCAAGAGCAACTTGCTGCCGAACAAGAGCGGACTTGGCGCACCCCTCGGCTGCTTGGACAGCGCGCGCTACGGTATTGCGTGGGGCACGCTTGGCGTAGCGATGGAATGCTACGATACGGCATTGCGCTACAGCCAACAACGCATCCAGTTCGGCAAGCCGATCGGGGGCTTCCAGCTCACGCAGAAGAAACTCGCCGAGATGATCACCGAGATCACCAAAGCGCAATTGCTCACTTGGCGCCTTGGTGTGTTGCGCAATGAAGGTCGTGCCACCACAGCACAGATCAGCATGGCAAAGCGCAATAACGTGATGCTCGCCCTCACCATAGCGCGTGAAGCGCGCCAGATCCTCGGCGGCATGGGCATCACGAACGAGTACCCCATCATGCGCCACATGATGAACCTCGAAAGCGTGGTAACCTATGAGGGCACGCACGACATTCATCTGTTGATCACCGGGCAGGAGGTAACGGGGTTGGCGGCGTTCAAGTAAGAGCGGGGCAAGGCCATGGCGCAAAAGCGAAAGGGCCAACTGACCACCATTGGAGAATGGGCGAAGCATCTTCGTATGTGGATGAAACGTTCGTTCTGGAAGCGTGAGCGCAAAGCGGCCAAATCATTCATGCACTCGGAACGAACGTGAGTCGAGCGAGGATCGCCATCATCGGTGGCGGCCCCGCCGGGCTGATCGCTGCGGACGTTCTCGCGCCGTTCCATGACGTACAGATCTACGAGCAAGGCAAGTCCGTGGGTCGTAAGTTCCTCGTGGCCGGGCAAGGCGGATTCAACATCACGAACAGCATTGATGGTCCAGCCCTTGCAACGATGTACGGCCCGTCAGGATTTCTTGATGAAGCACTCACCGGGTTCGGTTCCGCGGCATTGCGCGAATGGTTGATGGAACTTGGTATCGAGACCTATGTGGGCAGCAGTGGTCGTGTGTTCCCGACGAAGGGGATCAAACCCATCGACGTATTGAATGCTATGCGCACACGACTGGTGGAACGGGGCGTGCACTTCCACTTGGAACACACATTCGTCGGCTTTGATGCGGAAGCGAACGCGATCATCGAACATGCTGATGAGCGATCCAGCCTCGCTTCGGACTTGACGCTCTTTGCGCTTGGCGGTGCCTCATGGTCCGTAACGGGATCCACTGGCGCATGGCCAGTGTTGTTCGCTCAGCTCGGCATCGATACGGCGCTGTTCCAAGCATCCAACTGCGGTGTGGAGATAGAATGGCCTCCACAATTCGCACGCGACCATGCCGGCAAGCCGCTGAAGAACATCGGCATCACGGTGGGCGATATTTCCTTCATCGGTGAAGCAACGATCACCCAGCACGGGCTGGAGGGCAACGCGATCTATCCCGTAGTGCCCGCGCTGCGCGAGGCGATCAACGATTACGGGTCGGCTCTGCTGCACATCGACCTTAAGCCGAACAACACGGAGGATCAACTGCTGGACAAGATCGCGGGCAAGGAGCCGAAGAACTGGGCAGAAGCGCTGAACCTGGACAGGGCGTCGTTCGCATTGCTGAAAGCCTTCACATCCAGGGAGCGCTTCTTCTCGCCATTCGCTCTCGTTCAAGATCTGAAGGATCTGCACTTGCCCGTTGCCGCGTTGCGCCCCATGGAGGAGGCGATCTCCACCGTTGGCGGCATCCGGCCCACCGACCTTTCTCCGGACTTTTCGATCATGCGCTATCCGAAGCTGTTTGCCCTCGGTGAAATGGTGGATTGGGATGCACCCACCGGTGGCTTCTTGTTGCAGGGCTGCTTCGCCATGGGGCATCATGCGGCAAGTGCGATCCTTGCGCGTTGATCATGCTTTGATCGCATGCCACTGCGATCTCATTCCGCCCTAGCGTCAAGTCTCTCCTTCAACCAGGCACGCGCATCACTTTCATCGGTGAACACCTTCGCCTCGAAGGACTGTGCGTGGTACCTAAAATAGAATTTGGTGGCAGCGTTCACCACGGCGGTTTCTGCGACCACGGCCAAGGCGATGATGCTGCGCTTCTGACTTTCCTGTCGGAAGAAGTCAACGTTTGTGGATGGCGGATCCACGGGCATCTCGGGAGGGAGGATCACGAGCACGGCACACGCACCCTTGCGGGTGAAGCGATCTCGGGCCTTGCGCGCTTCGGTGAACAACGCCGGTGACGGAACCACGGTGGGGTCATAGCGTTGCACGATCAATCGCGGTTGCACCAACTCGGTGTTGATGTACCGCGCAAGGGAGGATGCGGGCATGGTGGTGTGATAGCCCCGGGTAGAGGTGGCGGTGCGATCGACAACGGCTAATACGGCACGGCACGAATGGGTTGCTTGCAGGCAACCATTTCGCAGTTCTGCGATGACCAGGACCAAGCGCTAACCGAAGAGATGCGAGAGCACTTCTTCCACGCGCGCCACTTGCACCACATCGATGCCTTTCACCGGCACGATGCCTTTGGTGCCACGCGGTACGAAGATCCGCGCGAAGCCCAGCTTCGATGCTTCGGCGATGCGCTGCTCTGTTCGTGTGACCGGGCGGATCTCTCCGGTAAGGCCCACCTCGCCAGCGAAGCTAGCGTCCATGGGCACGGCGATGTCGGCGTTGCTGCTGAGGATCGCGCACACCACAGCGAGATCCATCGCAGGTTCTTCCACCCGGAAACCGCCAGCGAGGTTGAGGAAGACGTCCTTCTGCCCGAGGCGGAAACCGCAGCGCTTCTCCAACACCGCGAGCAGCATGTTCATGCGGCGCAGGTCGAAGCCGGTGGAACTGCGCTGCGGTGTGCCGTACACCGCACTGCTCACGAGGGCTTGCACTTCGATCAGGAGCGGGCGCATGCCTTCCATCGTGGCGGCGACGACCACGCCACTGGGTCTTTCGCCACGCGTGCCGAGCAGGACCTGGCTGGGGTCCTCTACTTCCACGAGGCCACTGCCTTGCATTTCGTAGATGCC